>JAEWQC010000331.1 GCA_023399355.1 Bacillota bacterium
CCTCTGACTGGTCTGGTAAATTCCTATGCAATGGATGTTATCACCCAGATAGGTATTTATGCCGTACTGGCTGTCGGACTGAACGTTGTCGTAGGTTTCGCCGGTCTGCTTGATTTGGGTTATGTCGGATTTTATGCCGCAGGGGCATATGTTTATGCATTTTTTGCAACTTCACAAGCAAATAATGTGATACCGGAATCCATCATGAAGTTTCCAATATCGGGCAATTGGTTCTGGCTGTTCCTTCCACTCTGTTTGCTTGTCGCGGCAGGAGTCGGTGTACTGCTCGGCCTTCCGGTTCTGAGGCTGAAAGGGGATTACCTTGCGATCGTAACCCTTGGCTTCGCGGAAATTATCCGTATTATTCTTAATAATGCTGACAAGCCGATCAACCTGACAAACGGGCCAAAGGGCCTGACACCGATACAGCCGCCGGCATTTTTCGGCATACAGCTAAACCAGTCGGTCCATTTTTATTTTATTGTGCTTGTCATTCTGATACTGGTTATCGTTGCTACAAAGCGGCTTTACAATTCCAGGATCGGCAGAGCATGGACGGCAATACGCGAGGATGAGCTTGCTGCAAGAGCTATGGGGATTCCGCTTATAAAAATGAAACTGATGGCTTTTGCAACCGGGGCAGGTTTCGCAGGCATGATGGGTGCCGTTTTTGCGGCAAAGCAGACCTTCATTGACCCATCCAGTTTTGGATTCATGGAATCCATCGGAATCCTGTCCATGGTTATTATGGGAGGTATGGGTAATATTGCTGGTGTCGTCATTGGCGCTCTGGCTGTTGTCGTGCTTCAACTCCAATTGCTGAAAGACCTTTCAAGTTTTCTGCGGGATCTTACTACTGCAGGTATCCTGAATATTCCGGCAAGTCTGGACCCTGCCAAGTATGAGCGTCTGGTATTTGGCCTGATCCTGATACTGATGTGCATTTTCAGACCGAAAGGCTTTCTGCCTGCAAAGCGGAGTCTTGCATTCATAAAGAAGCTGTTGGGCAGGAAAGATAGCTCGGAAGAAAAAACTTTGAAGACAACGGAGTGATGGATTATGCCATTATTGGATGTACACGGACTGTCAAAAAACTTTGGCGGACTTATGGCGAACAAGGATATCGATTTTTATATGAACGAACATGAAATTGTCAGTGTCATCGGACCTAACGGCGCCGGTAAGACTACATTCTTCAATATGATCAGCGGCTTTTACAGGGCAGATGCCGGGACGATCGTTTTTGAAGGTAAAAAACTGGATAAGCTGACGCCGGAGAAGGTTGCAATATGCAGAATTGCGCGTACCTTCCAGAATATCAGACTGTTTCCGGAAATGCTGACGGTTGAAAATATCATGGCAGCTATGAATATGGACTTCAAGTATAACCTGTTTGATATTCTGATTCATACCCCAAGGTATAAAAAAGGGGAAGCTGAAGCATATGACAGGGCCAGGAATCTTTTAAAGTATGTTGGCCTTGATGGCAAGGAGGGTGAACTTGCAAAAAACCTGTCCTATGGGGAGCAGAGAAGATTGGAAATAGCCCGGGCACTTGCCATAAAGCCGAAACTTCTACTGTTGGACGAACCTGCTGCGGGATTGAATCCCAGAGAAAC
This sequence comes from Bacillota bacterium, assembly GCA_023399355.1. Classification (GTDB taxonomy): domain Bacteria; phylum Bacillota; class Clostridia; order Acetivibrionales; family DTU013; genus UBA1305. The sequence continues at coordinate 1,620 of JAEWQC010000331.1, forward strand.
AGAAGAAATGAAGGATTTCATTATACAAATCAGAAATGAGCTCGGTCATGCAATCCTTCTGATCGAACATGACATGAAGCTGGTGATGGGGCTTTCCGACAGGATAGTGGTGTTGAATTACGGTGTGAAAATTGCAGAAGGAACGCCGGAGGAAATCAAGGGGAACCAGGAAGTTGTCCAGGCATATCTTGGAATCGACGAGGATGCAAGTGAGGCTTCCTGACAACGAAGGCAAAGGTGGGGATTGTTTATGGGTGGCACAATACTTGAAATAAAACATATTGATACGCATTACGGAAGGATACAGGCACTCAATGATATCTGCTTCCATGTAGAGGAGGGAGAGATCGTCACATTGATTGGCAGCAACGGCGCAGGCAAAACAACTACCCTGAAGACGATCTCCGCCCTGATGAAGCCAACACGGGGGGAAATCATTTTCAATGGCAGCAGGATTAATGAGCAGATGCCGCATCAGGTGTCCACTGGAGGTATCGCCCATGTGCCGGAAGGCAGAAAAATCTTTCCTAAAATGACAGTGGAAGAGAATCTTGAAATGGGTGCTTTCAGGTTTACCGACAGCACCAGGATCAAAAAAAATCTGGACCATGTATATGAACTGTTTCCCAGGATGAAGGAACGTAGAAAGCAGAAGGGCGGTACATTAAGCGGAGGCGAGCAGCAAATGCTTGCTATGGGCAGGGCACTGATGAGTGAGCCGTCCATTTTGCTGATGGATGAGCCATCCATGGGATTGGCGCCGATGCTTATACAAGTGGTATTTGATTCCATCCGGCAATTGAACCGGAACGGGATGACTATATTGCTGGTAGAACAGAATGCCACGAAAGCTTTGAAATTGGCAAACAGAGGGTATGTCCTCCAGACGGGAAGCATCATTCTTGAAGGAACCGGAGCGGAACTGCTGAAGAACGAAATGGTCAAAGAAGCCTATCTGGGATGATTCGGGGATGAACAGCATGGAAGACGGAGTTTGAATAATTCAGGCGATTTCTGCATATGACTGGCTGGCTGTATTGACCAACAGGCGATCAAGGATTGGTACGGTTCCGGTCGGCTATGCAGACGGCTATGACAGAGGAAGGTTATCTGTCAGCAGGGTTATTCCGCACGCCGAATAGACTCCCGCTGCCGGCAGGACCTGTATGAATCAGTTTATGATGGACATTACGCATTATCCCGGAGGCAGCTAACGGGGAGGATGTGGTATTGACGGGTTCAGCGGGTGGCTTTTGTGTTTCAGCCCAAGAAATAGCCGGTCATTTTGGAACAATTCATTACGAGGTGGTTAGTAGAACCGAAGCAATTGTACCAGGGATTTATACTGAATAGGGAAAATGCATACGGAAATCTTATTTTTTGTAGTCTTCCAATACAAGTCCATACATTGAGTAGTCACAGAACCCCTGGTTGTTATAATCCCCCTGCTTTATGGTTCCTTCATAAATCAGGCCGCAATTCCTCATAACTTTGCCTGAATTCGGATTCCTGGGATCATGCCTGGATTCTATACGATTTATTTTAACTCCTTCAAAGAAAAAACGGATTAACTCAGAAAGTGCTTCGGAAGTTATTCCCTGATGCCACCATTTTTTACCGATACAGTAACCAACATGGACCATTTTTATAGATTCATCCATCTTCACGATACTGATACTCCCGATGGGTACATTCCCATTTGATTTCAGTACAATTGCCCATTGATAAAATTTGTCGTTATCATATTGGCTGACCCAATCCTTCAGTACAGATTCTGTCACGCTTACATCCTTATGAGGCGGCCACATTAAATACCTGGTCACTTCAGGATCACTTGCCCAATTTTCAAATACGGCATTTGCGTCAGATAATTCAAACTTGCGCAGCTTCAATCTGCTTGTTTCCAATTCCTTTGTCCCCAAATGTTTCATTCTAATGTTCCCCTTTCTACCTCGAATGTATGGTACCCTCGCAGTGCCTCTTTTTTTCAGGCGTAATACAGGAGCAGTGGCGGGATGTGTCGTTGGTGCAGGTGGAACTGCAGGAGGTGGCGTTGTAAGTGGTGGCGTTGTTAAGCCCGCAAGTGCTCTTGATGCTTTTCATAGTACCCTGACAGGCCCTACGCCGCCGAGTGGAGCCCTTTGGCCACTTTACGGCGGTGGAAAGTGGCGGACCTCCATAAACTTACTAAACCTCTTTAAATTACTCCCCAAAAATGAAATCTCTGCTTCATTGGTTGATATTCTGCCAATTAAAACAACAAAAAATAATGTATATTTTTACAGTATTCTATATTGTACAAAACAATAAGTCAAGTGGAACAGGATGCCGAATTGATTCTATTTGCTGTTCCAATATACTTCCAATCGGATAGGAGGCTACCCATTAATTGAGTAGCCGACCTTCCACACCACCGTACATACCGTTCGGTATACGGCGGTTCCAAAGTTTACGCTGAAACTTGCCGATAATAATCAGAAAAGAATATAAAC
>JAEWQC010000351.1 GCA_023399355.1 Bacillota bacterium
GGCTTATACCATTTACTGCCACCGCACTTCCAAAGCATTTGACCAATGAATTTATCTTAATGATATTACTCAATGTGATCACTCCTTTTCTTCTTGTATTCATGCAGTTTTTCATTGATTTGCATCGCCTGTTTTTTTTCGGCAGAGCTAATAAAGATAAACGCAAGGATATATCCGATCACCAGGAACAAAGAAAAACATACGATGAATGATGTATCCCCGATTTTAAACCAAAGGAAGAAATATGCTGAAGACACAAACAGCAAATAGATCAATACAAAATGAATCAGCATCTTTACCAGGAGCGGCATACTGCCAATCCACCCTTCATAGTAGTAAATCATATTAAAAAATGCAGCTACACCGGATATTAAAATGATTTGCCACAGCAAGGAAGGATCAATTAACCTTATTGAAAAAACATAAATAAATATCGTTGTAAAAATTAAAGTATTACTCAATATGATGGTATAATCTCTTAAAATTTGTTGTACATATTTTCTGAAACTCATATGATGGCCTCCTTATAACCCTAATTTCTGTTTAAGCAAAGGTACATATTGTCTGGAAATGATTACTTTTTCCCTATTCTGCAGAATAGCCTCATACCTGCCCGCGAAATCCAAATGGAGGGATTCAATTTTTGACAGGTTCAGGATAATTGATTTGGATGCCCTGAAAAAGTCTGTTTCCTTATATTCTTCTTCAATTTCATACAATTTCAGCTTTGACTCCAATACCTTCTCGCTGCAATAAATAAAGACCTTGTTGTCAACCGCTTCAAAGTAAAATATGTCTTTCTGCTCAATCATATATATCTGTCCGTCACAGGAACCTACAAGCTTCTTGTATGCGGATTTAACCGAATAGACAAGCCTCATTAATGATTCGTCCATTTGATTGCATCTGATTATAATTTCAGGTTCACTTCCCTCAGGGATGTTTTCAATGGATATCTTCATTTCTTCAGGCACCCCCTTTCAACAACATTAATATACATGTTCTGCCATTATCATTCAATATGCATCCATGTAAGCTGCTGATTTGCAGGGGTAAAATACGGAATGGAGGATGTAAGTTATTTTGACAAGCACGTAATGACAGCTTTTTATTAAGATTTGCCCGAAAATTATTCTGCCAGTATTGATATTATCCAAATATAATGTCAATACTGGCAGGAAATCAGGGAAGGCGTTGCTTTCATTCGTTACAGATAAGGAATTGGATTATGGTCAAATATGGCGTAGACTGCTCAAATCCTCTGGATTATGAAATAACACAGAAAATTTTTTTGATAGAACATAGCAAACCAGTTCATCAGAGCTTTCCTTTAATGAAGAGAACAGCAGCGGATATTGACAATGAATAACAATTCATGTTAAAATGAACATTGTTAGTATTAATATAACATAGATCTTATTTTTTTATTGGTGTTAACTCAGCTATTGAATAGGAGACTTGTTGGATGAGCGAAAAAGAGCCAAAAGAGAAGCAGAGTATCAAGAACCAAAGGGTAAGGTCCTATTTTATTCAAGCCGCAAAGGAAATCATCCTCAAGGAAGGGGTGGAGAACGTCTCTGTAAGAAAGGTAGCAGATCAGGCCGGATATGCCTTTACTACAATCTACAACTACTTCAAAGACTTGAATGAACTATTGCAGGAAGTCAAAAATGCGATGATACAAGATGTTATGATCCATACGCAGGGCAAGATACCTGATAAAATCTACGATTTGGATGATATTAAAAAGACCAATCACACATACGCCGAGTATTTCATAGAACGGCCGCATATTTTTAGGTTTTTCTATTCTTACCGGCTCAATCCTATGAAGACGACACCTCCTGAACTTCCCGATTTTGAAAGGCTTTACCGGGAAACCTATCGGGGATTTGTCATGAATGGAGCCATAAAGGAATCAGAAGTCCCGGTTGTTGCTAAAACAATCGTCTATACCATTCATGGATTGCTCGCACTGTACTTCTCCGATAATGGCATGATAAAAGATATTGTATATGAAGAGCTTGATAGAATTACCGAGTATTTACTGGAAGGAAGGAATTGAGTATGACAATAGGAATTATCCTCCACTCTCACACCGGCAACACCTTATCTGTAGGTGAAAGGATAAAAGCATCTCTTCTCGCCGGAGGGGATGAAGTGCATCTTGAACGGGTCACAGCTTTCAATGAGGATCCTAATGCCAAAGAGGCAGTCCGTCTAAAGTCTATCCCCGATATATCCAGATACGACTATGTAGTTATAGGAGCTCCTGTTCGGGCGTTTTCCCTGTCACCCGTAATGAGCGCCTATCTGGCTCAACTTCCTGAAATGAGCGGAAAGAAGGTTGCCTGCTTTGTAACACAGTATTTTCCAAAGCCATGGATGGGCGGCAGCCGTGCACTCAAACAAATGATAAGCATCCTTTCTCGAAGAGGTGGGAAGGTGGCAGTTACAGGTACTGTCAATTGGACAAACAAAGCTCGTGAAGAGCAAATAAATGATCTTTTAGTAAAATTGGGCCGAATTTAGAACCTTAATAATGGAAGGAGTTGAAATGTGAGGAGTTGAAATGTGAGGAGTTATAATGTGAGAGTTATAATGTGAGGAGTTATAATGATATGAAAAAGTTCTTTAAGTGGACGGGAATTGTGTTGCTTGTACTGACAGCCATTATGATGATATATGCAATTATCGGTAAAGAAGAAACGCTGAAGCTGAATATAGAAGCCATTGATCTGACACGGATTCCTGATGGTACCTATACCGGCAGTTATGACAATTATCGTTGGAGCAATAAAGTTGAAATTACTGTGACAGCGCATAAAATAACCGGAATAAAGCCTTTAAAGATTCAAGATGGCCGGGGTGCTCTGGTAAAAGATCTGACAGTAAGGATCCTCGACCGGCAAAGTCCGGACGTTGATGCTGTAACCGGTGCTACAGCCAGTAGTAATGGCTTCTTAAAAGCTGTTGAAATGGCTTTAAAAAAGGCTAAAAAATAAAAGAGCATAAAAATGCAATTATCAAGATCGGTATCGTGTACAGTGGCTATAAGCCTTGAAATTCAACGAACTTCGTTAATGAAAATTGCATCTTAATATGCCCGATTATATCGGATTTTATTTAAAATATCTCTCTAGCAAGCCTTTGAACGCCGCTCCATGCCTGGCCTCGTCCTTGCACATTTCATGAACGGTATCATGTATGGCATCATAATTGAGCTGCTTTGCCTTGGTCGCAATGTCCTTCTTGCCCTGGCATGCACCAAATTCAGCTTCTACTCTCAGCTGTAAATTCTTTTTGGTGTCAGGGAATACTACTTCTCCGAGAAGCTCTGCAAATTTTGCAGCATGCTCGGCTTCTTCCCAGGCGATCTTCTTATACGCATCCGCAACTTCGGGAAAGCCTTCCCGGTCAGCCTGGCGTCCCATTGCCAGATACATCCCGATTTCCGTACACTCACCCATGAAATTGGCCTTCAGGCCCTCATATATTTCAGCATCCACGCCCTGTGCCACTCCGATTTTATGCTCATCAGCCCACTGCATGGTGCCTTCCTGTTTTTCTGCGAACTTTTCCTTTGCTGCACCGCATTGGGGACATTTATCCGGTGCTTCACTGCCATAATGAACATACCCGCAAACTGAACAAACAAACTTTTTCACTATAAAATACCTCCTGATTAATTTAATCAATAATACAATCAATTTACTGATAGAGTTATTTTACCACTAGAAATGCCGTTCAAACGTTTTTATAAAACTTTTGCCCTTGCAATGTGAAAATGTTCAAAAGCGGAATAGCCATCTGTACGGCCATCGAAATATGCCATTTGTATCCATTGCGGCGCCAAGTCTTCTACAAGCTGCAGTCCTGCTTTCAAAAGCAGTGTCTTTAGGTCATCCTGGGTGAAACCCGTTTTCATCGGCTCGCCCGCATTTTTAACAATCTCAAGCATTTTTTTGATCCGATTTGAAACCTTATCAGCATCAAACGCATCCGTGTCAAGATAATCAAATACAATAAAACTGCCGGGCGCAGAAATCCCGGCCACCTTTTCAAGTACCGACAGTACATTGTTACGTTCCAGATAATAGGTTACGCCCAGCCAGTTGAAAAAGCCTGCTTTACCGGTGTCATAGCCTGCATTCACCAGTACTTCAGCCAGATTGTCCCTTGAAAAATCGACAGGCAGAAAATGCAACTGATCAGGAATTTCCCAGCCAAGTTCCAAAAGCCTGCTGCGCTTGTAGTCCTGAGTAACAGGTTGGTCCAGTTCATATACCTGAAGCTTTTCCAAGAGGTCTTTCCTTCGGAAAGCAAAAGTATCCAATCCTGCTCCAAGAATAACATACTGGGTACACCCTTTCCCGGCTTCCGCTTCCAGGCAGTCTTCCGTATACCTGGCCCTGCTCAGGGAAATCGGCGTGGATTGAGCCCTCATTACTTTTGAGAGCGCCTCGTCCTTCCCGGGATTTGAAGCCGCCAAAGCGGGATCAAAAAATCCGATGGAACCTGCCAGACTTTGACCGATAAAGTCAAAGGTCTCTTCAGACATCATGGGTTTTGCCAAAAAATCATCAAATATTTTGGGGTTATCGTTCAAAGAATGATAGGCACGACCAAATGCCGTCACCACTGCAGTAATGGCTCCTTTATTTATTTCCATGGTGCATCCTCCTCCGGAGCATGGGCCTTCCATGCTCCTATCCATATTTTTGTGGAATCTCATTTTACATCCGGCAGGAGGAAACATCCATATCCAGGATATCCAAGATATCAGCTGAATATTGGTGGGTTCTGCGAATTGATTATTTTGTTAAAATGTGGTATATTAAGACTGTACCAGCAGTTCCTTCAGTTCTCTGCTCAGCTGACCTATTCCTTCCACTGAATCACTTATCTGTATGATTTGCTGGTTCTCATCCTCTACAGTGGCCAGGATTTCTTCCACAGAAGCCGCATTTTCCTCGGAAATACTTGCGATAGACTCCATTTCCTTTTGCGTTTCCATATAGTTTTCCGTAATGGCGGCAAAAGTCTTCATACCGTTTGTAATTTCCATATTGGTGTTGGCAAATGCCTGTCTGACCTGATCGAAATAACTGGCGATATCGCCGAGGAGCACTTTGCCGCTATCAGCCGCAGAATTCCCTTCTGTAACGATGTTGTAGGTATCAAGAGATTTCCCCGAGACATCCTGGATAACTACAGTAATGTCGTTTACCATCTTCCTGCTTTGCTCGGCAAGCTTCCTGACTTCATCCGCAACCACCGCAAAGCCCTTTCCCTGTTCACCGGCGCGCGCTGACTCAATGGCTGCATTCAATGCCAGCATATTGGTCTGATCTGCAATTTGACTGATCCCTTCCAGAGAAGAGACAATCTCGCCCATACTTTCCTGAAGCAGCACTACCGTATCCGCGGCTTTGTCCATTGCCGAACCCACCGTTTCCATCTGGGCTCCGGCCTCGCGGATCTTGTTCCACCCGTCTTCAACCTTCCCGATCATCTCTTCCGAATTTGCTACAATGTTGACAGAGACTTGCTGTGCCTGTTTTACATTTTCCATTGATACGGCCATAATGTCGTTGATATTGGTAACGCCCTCCGCTTCTTCCTGCATGACCTTCGTCATTTCCTGCATTGCAGCAGTGATATTGCTGCTGGCATCTTTTGTAGATCGTATGCTATTGTTAAAACCGCCGATTTCATTATCCAGGCGTTTTGTCCCATTTTCCAGTGTCTTGAAGGTGTTTTCCAACCGCTGTAAAAGTTCGTTGGCCCGCGTTTCCTTGTCTTCCGTTTCATCCAGCAGTTTTCTACCCCAATTGTTCAACAGGTAGAGCAACACAATTGCAGCATTAAACAGGATCATCAATGCGATAAAATCCGCCAGTTTCGACTCCACGCCCACCATATTCGACGGATTCAGTGCATACGTAGTAATAATAGCCACATTCATTACTGCTCCGTACCCGAGCAAAACTTCCTTTTTAAAATATAACGCCGCCATTGCCAGTGTGGCAAAAATAATATAGTGCTTGTCAATTGTAAAACCGGACAGGAACAGGATGGCTTCATCCACCAGACCGGGTATGACGGATATCAGAAATCCTTTTACATACTTTTGAATAGGAAGGAAATATATCGTGGCAGAAATAGCAAGCACAATCATCCCTTGCAACCCTGTCTGCAGGAACATACCCACCCCGTTGGCAAAAAGGTCCTGAAGGGCCAGCAGCATAATCACCACGATAGTTACTGCCATATTAACCTTGTTCACTCTTTTAACATTATATACATCTGATCTCACCATTACAGAAAAACCCCCTTCATTTGCATAATCTAAAAGTAAGTATAAAAGAACGCTACAATGAAAATTACAGCGGCTGGGGCCGATAGATCAGGTGAAGAATATTCCCCTCCGGATCTCTGAAAAAGTAGGTTTTGATCCCGCCTGTGGAAATAGCTGCAGAAGTGACGACTTCAACCTTTTCTTTCGTCAGCAGCTCAACCATTCCCTCGAAATCTTCAACTGCTATGGCAATATGCCTGATACCGGATGCTCTTTCCTGGAATAAACCAATATCTTCGTTGGTTGGGATGAATTCTATCATGGCACCGTCCTGAGCCTTGAGGAAATAGGCTCCCCTGCCATTATCATAGACCTGTTTGAAACCGAAAACCCTGGAGTACCAATCTTTTAATTTTGCCGTATCTCTTGCTGCAATTGCAAGATGCTCAATCCCTGCTACCATAAAAGTCCTCCTTATATTACATATAAGTTTTATTCAATTATAGCACAAATTGCCTTTCATATCGCAGCCTGGCAGAATCATGTTTTATGCAATCCAATGAATTTTCCCATTGCATTCATGAAACATTGGTGTTAAAATAAGAAAGCACAAATTTGACAGAGTAATCGGGGTGTAGCGCAGATGGTAGCGCGCTTGGTTCGGGACCAAGAGGCCGTGGGTTCAAATCCCGCCACTCCGACCAGTTGAAAGAAGCGACTTTCAGGAAAATGAAAGCCGCTATTTTTATGCCTTGAAATGAAGGTTTTGTACTAACTATGTACTTACTATACTAATTTTATATAAAATTAATTTGAACCTTCTACTTTGTCGTTTAATATAGCTTGTCCTAATTTTTTAGCTAAAGCATCTCTATGTTGTTGTTTGATTATTTGATAATCATGTAATTTATTCTCTAGGTTTTCAAAATCATAGCAAAATGAAGCTAATCCACTGTTTTCATCTTTGTGTTTAGTAATTTTTTCATGAAGACTTCTAGCATTATTAATAATTAAGCTCTTTTTCTTCCTTATTTCAATCACTTCAATATTTAGTAGACTAGCATATTTCTCTTCTTCTTTCGATATATCAATTAAGTAAACATCATCATCATGAACTGGTATAATATTATTCAAATTAATTACACATTTTAGTTCGCCTTTATAATCTATTCTTATAAAATCAAGCCTATCTTTCCATTTTTCATGTTTTGGTTTTGGAGAAGATAGAGGAGCATAATAATTAAAACCATTTATTGTAGTAATAATTATTCCTACATAGGGTCTTAACCTGCCTTTTTCTTCGTTATCCCACATGTTTTTTTGAAAATTTTTAAGATAATCTATGTACTTAGTATCCACTGTATAAAGTTTTAACTCAGTCTCCATTTCAATATCTCCCTTGCAATAAATAAGGCAACTAAAAATAAATTAGTTGCCTTTCTGTTAAATCTTCCACTTTAACGGGTAGGAACTCTCCCCTTTTAAATCTCCAACTTTATCAGGTATGGACTCACCTCTGTTAAATCTTCCACTTTAACGGGTAGGAACTCACCTCTAAGATTATTTTATGCCCAAAGTATTAAATTGTCAACACATTTGTGTATACATTTGTACACACATCTATTTTATTATACCCAACTTAATTAGTTTTTATTACATTATTTTATTTGCATTAATGTACAACTTATAATAGTGATTTAATGACTTTTTCTCGTTTTTTTGCAGCATCTCGTTTCATATCTTCGTTAACATGTCCATACCGATCGAGAGTTGTTTCAATGCTTTCATGACCAAGATCAGATTGAAGTGTTTTTATATCAACACCTTGCTGCAACGAGAGTAGAGCAAAAGTATGCCGCATATCATGAAAACGAATAGAATCAATCCCAGAAGCTTTTAAAGCTCCTTTAAAGTTTCTCAAGAAGTTTCTAGGTTGTAGAAGGTTTCCAAGCTCATTTGTGAATACAAGCCCTTCGGAAAGCATCTTTTTTACACTTAATTCATCGTAACCGATAAATTTATATTCGGCAGCTTTATTCTTTTTATGCTCTTTCAGAGCTTGAATAACATCGTCAGTGATAGCTATTACCCTGTTTTGCGAAGATTCTGTTTTCAGTTCTCTTAACACATGAGAACTTCCAACCTTTACAAGCTGTTGAATAACTTTTATTGTGTAATTCTTAAAATCAATATCCTTCCACCTTAAGCCGAGTAATTCACCTCGTCTTAAGCCAGTATACAATTCCAAAAGGTATGCCGTATAATAGCGTTTATAAAACTGGTTTGTGGAAGCTGTTTCAAGAAACATTTTCACTTGCTCAATGCTAAGTGTTTTCATTTCTTTTTTAAGCAGCTTGGGAAGCTTAACAGCAGATGCAGGATTAATTGAAAGATACCTTTCCTTTATTGCCTGATCTAATGAGCCTTTGATTACCTGGTGGATGTGCCGGATTGTTTTCGGTGATAGACCGCCTTCTTTTTGCTCTAATTCGCCGGTCTCTTTATTTTTCTTTTTGTCCGACCTTCCACCAGTAAGTTTATCATTATAAAGTTTTTGAATATGAGAGGCTTGAAGGTTTAGTAATCGAATCCCTCCAATCTCTGGGTTGATATGATTTTTTATCAAGCTTTCATATATAAGCCATGTCGTGTCTTTAATTGAACCTTTTATAGTGATATTCAACCAGGTATCAAGCCATTGTTGAAGTGTTATTTTGTGTGGTTCAACAAAGCTGTTATTTTTTATATTACCCTTCGCTTCATCTATTTTTTCTTTGACTTCTTTTTGTGTACGTCCATAAACTGTCTGTAATTTTATACTTCCATTAGATTTATAACCAATTGGAACACGACCTACCCATAATTTATCACTTTTTCTTTGGAAAATAGTACCTTCTCCATTGGCACGTTTTTTTGACATTGTATGACCTCCTATATACAACATTCTGATAAGAAAAGTTAACTTTCAAGCAAAAATTATTGAAAGTTAACTTTCAAAACTGCCTTGTAATAGTTGATTTCAGTGGGTTTGACAATAGGCTTGGAGTTGTAGCACCCCCTGCTAGTAAGGAGGGGGTAAATCAGAATTTCGTGGCTGATTTATTGATTTTTTTGATGAAAATTATAGCAAATATTATACATTTTATTTTATCATTTGGAAATAATTATTACAAGTGTGGGGCAATGAATTTTTTATTGTTGACCCCTGGATTAAAAGTTAATATAATCTCATTATTGGGGTTAGCTTCTCTTCTACCTGCACAAATGGTTACAATATCAAATTCTTTGATAATTGTTTCCGTTAGGCTTTTAAGCTCTTCAAGAAGAGATTTAAAACGTTCATTTAACTCCATTTGTTTACCTCTTTCGTTTAAATTTCCAGCATATGCAAGGTACATGATATTTACCAATTGCATTTGTTGGTGGTCACGAAGTCCGGATTCTTTGAGGGGAGCCGGACTTCTTTATTTTTTGTGTGCCACTAACCATTTTTGAACCTCTTCTTTTTCATACCTTACGGTATTACCAATCAGAATATAAGGTAGACCTTTACGCCGCCATGTATTAGCTGTGTTCGGCGTTATTTTAAGAAGCTCACATAATTCCTTAGTGGTTATGTATGTGTTATCTATAAAATCACCTCCTAATATCATGTTATATCAATTTTGATACAAATACAACATTTCCCATCACAAATTAACTATAGTCTATCTAATCCACTATAGTATATTTTTCTCATACCCCCTTGTTCCCCCTTCTCTAAGGGGGGATTATTTTTTAAAGAATTGGACAGGTATACGGGCACCACTCTGTAGCAGTCTTTGAAGTAGCCACAGATGTGTCTCTGTGGTCAAGACCACCCCCCGCCCCTGAGGGAGCCAACGGTTCCTTTGACCCGAGGGGTTGCATTGTAGAAAGTCTCTGAAGTTCGAGCAGGTTGCAACCCCTGGGCAATATTGTACCGTTTTTGAGTAGGTCATTTTATCAAGGGCGAGCATAAGAAGTACGGCCTCTGGAGATCGAGCAATTTATTCCTCGCTTGGATCCTTGACAAGTAAGTGTCTCTGGAGCAGTGCCTTTCATTTTAGCGCTTTTTTCAAGCTTCCAATTCAGTTGTTGTGTGTGGGCGGTACGCCGTGCCACGGCTTCCGCGAAGGCACCCATTCCTACCTCGATTTTTGCACACACTATAATAATTTGATTAATTGGTTTCTCTTTTTTACTTTTTAATACTTGGCGGCGTAAAGGTAGGTATCAATAAAATTGGTGTACTTACTGTACTTATTTTGTACTAATAAGCTTAAGTTTAGATATGATTGAATAATGTCCAATAACAAATACAATTGTTAAAGCCCTTATATTTAGGGCTTCTTAAAGCTTATTAGTTTCAAATATAACATACTTCGCTCAATTCGGGACCAAGAGGCCGTGGGTTCAAATCCCGCCACTCCGACCAAAAAAAAATGAGGCTCATTATGAGCCTCATTTTTTTATAAGCTTTGAGTTACTGATTCGTTTAACAATAAGTCAACTTTAATCCGATCAACATTGTATGATATACTAATTTAGTAATGTGTATGAAATTTCTGTAGAATAATATGTGAGGGTGCGTCGTTTCGACGCTAAAAAAAATGAAAATAAGCTCAATCAACAAAAGGCATATTTTTATCACAGCAGCCTGTATCCTTGTAATTACTGTCATTGCATTGCTTTACAAAAATAATCCCGATACGGAAAAAACAGCTATCCCTCAAGCAAGTACAATGCAGAATGCAGTCTCCGTAACAAAGGAGAAACAAAATTCTTCCATTGAGGAAAGTATAATCAACATATATACATGTGATAAAGAAACGGAATATATATTCAAAAAATACTCTGAATTACATCCCGAATTCAAATATAGAATTAATTATGTAGAAGATGCCAATGGAACTTATTTCATAAAAGTACTTGGAGAACTGGAAAAAGGCGATAAAAATGCAATGGATATCTATTGTATTCCCGGCTGGTACGCCCGGGAATTTATTAATGGTGAATACTCCGGGTATGCCTGTACATATAAAGAGCTTGGTATTGATATTGATACCGCTGTGAAGAAAGCCGACATACCACAGTATGCAATCGATTCCGGAACAAACAGGAATGGGGATATAGTTACACTTCCCTACGAATCAAATGTAGGCGTATTCATGTACAGACGCTCCATAGCAAGAGAGGTCTGGGGTACGGATGATCCGGTGAAAATTGGCAATATCATAGGAGGAGGCAGCGAAAGCTGGGATATGTTTCTGAAGGCCGCTCAGACTTTGAAGAAGCATGGATGCTATATAGTGCCTGAATGTGATGCTATTTGGCCGCTGACAGATACGTGGTCCAATGAGACCACAGATTTAAAAGGGTTGTCAGGTACAAATTGGGATAAATTCATGGGTATTTCAAAATATCTGCTGGATAATGGGTGTATCAGGAATGACACTGTTCCATATTCGGAGCAATGGCTAAATGACCTGGACGGTAAGGGTGACAAGCCGATTTTTGGTATTGTCCCAAGATCTTTCAATGTATTGCAGTCACATTTGCTGAGGACTGCCGGTGACTGGGCGATATGCCTGCCTCCTGTCAGCAATGTCAAAGTGACTGATGATGCAGCTATCCTTGTCAATAAGAGTTCACATAACAAGGACAAGCTCCGGCTGCTTATGGAATGGATCACACTGGACACTTCCAAAACCGGGCTTCAGAATTGTCTTGTATCCGATACAGTACGAAGCCTTGCCAAAGAGAAAAAAATGTCGGTCGTCTCTGGAGTTGTCCTAAAAAATACAAATGACAATCCGGACTTTCTGGGTGGTCAAAATATGAACGCTCTACTGTATGAAGCACAAAAAACAGCATCTGGAAAGCAGCAGGGCTATAATGGTCTGGAAACCCCAAATGCCGGAAGCTGGCTTGATGTGACTAAATCATATATCAATGGAGATACTGATAAAGAAGCTGCCATTGCTAGCTTTGACAAAAGGGAGGAGGAAAACCGGGAATATATAAGGACATACTTTTTCGATCCTTCTGTCAATACTGTTTTCAATATATATTCCATGGATCAGGAACTTGATAACATAGTTCGGAAATATGCTGAAAAGCATCCGGAATTCAACTATAAAATACATGCTGTTGAAGGTTCATTAATAGATGATAACCACTTTCTCACTCAAATTGCCGATTCACTTCAAAAAGACGACGGCAGTCAAATAGATATTTACAGCGTACCTTCCGTATACGCCCGGGAGTTTATCAAAGGTAAGTACTCCAAGTATGCATCCACCTATAAAGAACTGGGTATTGATGTAAACACAGCTTTGAAAAAGGCCGGTATTCCTCAATTTGCAATTGATGCCGGAACCAACCGGAATGGCGAAGTAATCGCGCTTCCTTATGAAACCAGCGTTTGTGTATTTGCGTATCGCCGCTCAATTGCAAGGAAGGTGTGGGGTACAGATGACCCTGACAAAATTGCCGATATCATTGGAGCAGGTACCGATAACTGGGATAAGTTCAAGGAAGCGGCGCAAACCTTGAAAAAGAATGGATATTATGTGGTACCCGGGTATTATGGAGTATATCCCGCATTTGACGAAGGAACAGATACTTCCGGCCTTGATTTGGACGAAAGCAGCAGTATAAATCCGAAATGGGAAGAGTTTATGGATCTCTCAAAATACTTGTTTGATAACGGATGTATGAGGGATACCGAGCCTTATACCGACCAATGGCTAAAAGACCTGGGCGGTAAAGGCAGTAAGCCTGTATTTGGGGTTGTTGCTGCAGAAAATGACATTACCCGTGGATACTTAAAAAGAAATTTAGAGAGTACTTCAGGAGACTGGGCGGTATGCATCCCGCCATGTACTGCTCTGGGTCCGGGCGCACCTTCAGGCATACTGGTTAATAAGAACTCGCAGCTCAAGGATAAAATCGCGCCTCTTATAGAATGGATCACTTTGGATTCTTCTGAAAGAGGGCTCCAATTCAGCATGGCAAATGACACGCTTTATAATGGGGGTGATAAAGAAAATTCATTTAGTGATTACGATGGGAAGAGGACCGTTATATCAAGGACAATTATGAATAATGTAAATAACAGTGTAAAGTTTCTTCGTGGACAGAACATAAATTCTGTCGTATCTGACGCTATAAATATTATAGACAGAAAGCCACAGCTGCCTAATACCGATCTGGATAGCTTGTACGCTTCCAGTTGGATCGAAATGACAAAAGCATACCTTAAAGGAGATATCAGTAAAGAAGCTGCAATTGCAGAATTTAAAGCTGGACTGAAAAAAATCAAATCAGATTATTTATCAACTCATTAAATGTGAATAAATTTACTTGACTCGACAGTACCGAAATAAGAGTTTTGGAAATAACTCTCCTGGAAACAATTTTAATCTAAAAAGCAAATTGAATTAATGACAATACAAGAAAGCAAATGATTCGGCTCTGAGCTCCGACCGGAATAAAGAAGCGACTTCCACGAAAATGAAGGTCGCTTCTTTTACACCTTGAAATGAAAGATGAACATATCAATTTCCCTAGATTTCCTTGACAAGTTCCTTATAATCAAATCTTCTGCTTCTCGGATAAAGAGTCTTTGTCTGATCGAAATATCCCAGGCAAATTATCATTACAACCTCATTTTCACCTTCAATATTAAATTCTTTTTTTATACCATCAAAATCAACTCCGCTTGCAGGGTGGGAATCTACTCCATAATATTTTGCTGCGTACATTATTGACATGGCCAATAAGCCTGCATTACTTTCCGCAAATTTAACTTTTCTTTCAAGAGTTGAACCATATAAGGAAGCTGCAAATTGCTTGTAGCCATCAGCTTTCTCTTTACCTAACATACTCTCAAAGTCAGCCCAAATCGGATTACTTTCATCATATCCGGCTCTGTTTCCAGTAATAACAAGTGTTACAGGCGCCTCAAGGATTTTAGGCTGCTTATTGGACAGATCGAAAAGCTTCTGCTTTGCTTCAGTTGATTTTACTGCAATTATCCCCCACGGTTGTAAATTGAATGCCGAAGGTGCTGTTACTGCTAAATTAATAATTTTCTCAAGAACTTCTTCAGACAAATTTTTTTTTGTATCAAAAAAGTTAACCGCTCGCCTTGCTTCAAAGATTTGTTTTAAATCTGTCATATAAAAGCCTCCATTAATTACATTCTTAACATTTAATTTACCCACTATAATGAGAAACAAACCACAATTATCGGTTAATGATCACAACAAAAGTTCAGCTTTTGCCCGCCAATAATAACTATATTCGTTTTTGGGTTTACCGCTGCTCATACCTGCATGCTGGCCTCCCGGCCCTCCATGCCTGGATTTTCAAAGCTAATCCAGCTCAACTGCTCCGGTATAGAGCTGATGATATCTTCCATTCATCGCGAGCAGTTCTTCATGGGTACCCTGTTCTACAACCTCGCCATGTTCCAGTACGATAATCCGATTGGAATTTCGGACGGTAGACAGTCTATGGGCAATTACAAAGGTAGTTCTGTTTTTCATCAGCCGGTCCATCCCTTGTTCAATGTGCTTTTCTGTTCTTGTGTCGACAGAGCTGGTAGCCTCATCAAGTATCAGAATAGGAGCTTTTGAGATTGCGGCCCTTGCAATGTTCAGAAGCTGGCGCTGGCCCTGGCTCAGATTGGCGCCATCTCCGTCCAGCACCGTATCATAACCATCGGATAACCTCTCGATGAAGAAATGAGCATTTGCAATCCTGGCAGCAGTGATCACTTCCTCATCAGTTGCATCAAGACGTCCATACCGGATATTCTCCCTGACCGTTCCGGAAAACAGATGAGTATCCTGAAGCACCATTGCGATATTGCCTCGTAATGAATCCTTCCTGATCCTCTTAATATCAATGCCATCGATCGATATCCGACCTTCCTTTATTTCATAGAACCTGTTAATCAAGTTCGTTATCGTTGTCTTTCCTGCACCTGTTGATCCGACAAAGGCAATCTTCTGACCGGGTTCTGCTGTTACGCTGACCTGTTTGAGTATGGTCTTTTCCGGAACATAACCAAAGGTAACCTCTCTCAGGGATACTTCTCCTTTTATCGATTGGGATACTTCCGCCCTTTCTGCCTCAGAACAGATACTGACAGCATCAGCCGGATCTGTCTCTTCAGGTGTCTCATCCATCACTTCGAATACTCTTTCCGCTCCCGCTAATGCTGCAAAGATCGTATTCACCTGCTGTGACAATTCATTAATCGGCCTTGAAAACTGTCTTGAATAGTTTGTAAATATCGTAAGGCCACCGATATCAAAATTCGAAGTCAGGCACAGGATACCTCCAACAGTCGCAGACAATGCGTAACTGATCTGGCTTAAATTACCCATGACAGGCCACATGATGCCGCCGAAAAATTGTGCCTTGATTTGCTTGCTTTGCAAATCATCGCTTAAGAATCCAAATTCCTCCGAAGTCGTTTCTTCGTGGCAGAATACCTTTACTACCTTTTGTCCTGTCACTGTTTCTTCAATATACCCATTGACCGCGCCGAGTGCCTGCTGCTGGCCTTTATAATACTTCCTGCTCTGTTTGCCGATTGTGCCTGCGACGAAGATCAATGCGGGTACTGTCACAACAGTAACGATTGCCAGAATCCAATTTGTTATGAACATCAGCGTCACGGTGCCAATCATGGTAACAACACCGGAAAATACCTGCGCCAGGGTATTGTTCAGCATCTCGCCTACCGAATCAAGGTCATTGGTAAAACGGCTCATCACATCGCCATGGGTATGTGTATCATGATATTTTACCGGAAGCTTCTGAATCCTGCCAAATAATTCTTTTCTGATCTTCACCAGCGCATTCTGGGATACATCTATCATAATGCGCTGCTGCAGATAGGCGCAAATGACACCCACAAAGTAGATACCCGCCATAGTTAGGATGCCCGTCAAAAGATTCGCCACCTTTTCTTCGGCTGATCTGTCCGCATCTACCAGGCTATTGATGACGGGCCGCAAAATATAGCTGCCGCATAAGTTGGTCAAGGTACTGCCCAGTACGCAGGCAAAAACAAATAGAATTTTTATCTTGTCGCTTCCAATATAAGCAAGCAGCCTTTTAATTACGGTATATACGTTTTTGGGTTTACCGCCGCCCATACCCGCATGTTGGCCACCAGGTCCGCCCGGTCTGCGTCCTCCCGGCCCGCCCCCCGGGCTGAAATGCCGGCCTCCTGCCGCTCCGCCGGCTGCATTGGCAGCATTACTTCCGTACTTGCGCAACAAGGCTTCTTTTCTTTCCTCGCTAAGATGACTCATGATGCAGTGGCCTCCTTATCCATCTGTGAATAATAAATCTCTTGATATGCTTCACAGTTTTGCATAAGTTCAGTGTGGGAACCTGTCCCCGTAATCTTCCCATCATCAATAACGATGATCTTGTCCGCATTGATTACCGAGGAAATTCTCTGTGCAATAATGATTTTCGTCGTACCGTTCAACTCGTTTTTAAAACATTCCCTGATCTTTGCTTCCGTTGCGGTATCAACAGCGCTCGTACTGTCATCCAGAACAAGGATCTTCGGTTTCTTCAGCAACGCTCTGGCAATACATAGTCTCTGCTTCTGTCCGCCTGACACAGTAGTGCCTCCCTGACCAAGCTCAGTCTCATATCCTTTCTCAAACGAGGAGATAAACCCGTGTGCCTGCGCATTCTCTGCAAATTGACAGACCGTTTCATCCTTTGCAGCTTCGTCGCCCCACTTAAGGTTTTCTTTAATGGTACCGGAAAACAGAACATTTTTCTGGAGTACGATTCCGACTCCATCACGAAGGTTTTTCAAGGAGTACTCTTTCACATTCACATCATCGACAAATACTTCTCCCCGGTCTGCATCGTATAGCCTGGGAATCAGTTGTACCAGGCTTGTTTTACCACAGCCTGTTGAACCGATGATACCAACTGTCTCGCCTGGATTTATCACGAGATTGATATTCTCAAGAACCCACCTTTCATTATTCTTGTAGTATTTGAAGCAAACCTCTTTAAATTCGATCTTGCCATATGTAACAGCCCTGTTCTTACTGGAAGAATCATCATCCATCAGGTCAATCTCTGTAGAAAGGACTTCATTAATCCTTTTAGCAGATGCAAGCGCCCTGGAGCTGTTTAGAATAATCATGGAAAGCATCATCAGGGACATAAGGATCTGAACAACATAGTTTATAAATGCAGTCAAAACACCCGCGGTCATGCTTCCCTCAATAATTTGATTGCCGCCGAACCACACAACGGCTATGGTTGTGATATTCATAGCAAGGGTCATAACCGGCATGGTAAAGATAACTACCTTCATTGCGTGAATTGTCTTCTCTTTCAGATTGGTATTCGCCTTCTCAAATTTATTTTCTTCATAGTTCTCTCTGACAAACGATTTTACAACCCTGATATTCGTAAAATTCTCCTGGGTTGCGGTATTGAGTTCATCGATCTTCTTCTGCATGGCTGTAAACCGGGGAAATCCGATTTTAATGATGAAATATAAAGTGATTGATAACAGAGGTATTACACACAGGATAACCAAGGCCAGCTTCGGATTTAGTACAAAAGCCATAATGAGTGCGCCGATAAGCATGCCCGGCGACCTTAATGCCATTCTCATCATCATCTGAATCATATTCTGTATCATGGTTATGTCATTCGTCAATCTTGTAATGAGAGAGCCTGTGCTATATTGATCGATATTGGCAAAGGAGAACTTTTGAATTTTACGGAACAGGTCTTTCCGCAAATCATTAGCAAAGCCAGAGGATGCCTTGATTGCAAAATAAGCTCCTCCTGTTCCCCCCGCCATCATGCAGAGTGCTGTGATTACCATCACGACTCCCATCGTAATAATATAAGAAATTTCTCTTTTACCGTCAACTCCATTATCAATAATGTTGCTTAAGAGCCACGGCATAACTACTTCGCCTATTACCTCTACAATCATCAGAATCGGCCCTATGATAAAGGAAGACAGATAGGGTTTCACATATTTCCAATACCGTTTCATCCTGTAATGTCCTTTCATTATGTTGATTTCATTTTGCAGGTTCATTTTGTGGGTTTCATTTTGTGGGTTTCATTTTGTGGGTTTCATTTCCTCTTCCATCCTGGCTAGATTGGCATCGAGCTTTTGAAGCAAGCCTGACAGGGTATCCAGCTCTTCTTCTGTAAACCCTGCAAAGACTTTTTGATCCGTTGAATCAAAAATCTGCTTGCTTTGTTCGACCACCTTATTTCCTTTCTCAGTAATGGTAATCTGGTTCAGCCGATTATCCTCCTTATCCATTACTTTATTGATGTAGCCCCCCCTTTCAAGCTTTTTCAAAGATACTGCTATCGTGGCTGTCGACACATCCATTGACCTGGCAAGATCTTGTTGTGACGCATATTGATTATGGTAAATCTTCATCAGTAAGCGGTGCTGGGCTTGATAGACACCTGTCACATCCAGATAATTCTGCATGATTTTCCTGTGCTTTATTGTAAAGCCGATCATCTGAAACACGATTTGCTTAAAACCAGTTCGATTCACATCATGATCTTTCTTATCTTTCTTATCTTTCTTATCTTTCTTATCTTTCTTATCTTTCTTATCTTTCATATCTTTCATATCTTTCATGTTCTCCTAGCCTTGTAATGAAATTTTATATTAGCTAGCTTATAGTTAACATTATAACTATTAGCTAGCTAATTTTCAACAGGCATAGCATTCTTTTCTTAGATAATGTCAATAAGGAAATGCCACTAATTAATAGTTTATTTAAGTGAATGTATCGTAGGAGTAGACATGATCTAGCAAAAATAGAATATCGGTGAATTGTATCTATACTATCGCCGTGAGCCAGTAAAGACGAGAGGATGTGGCTGCGGAGGTTTAAACCCGTACATCTTCCAGCATGCCTGGTACGGGATCAAGATGCGTTGGGCTCAAATTCCCCCACTCCAGCACATAAAAAATTCATGTATCCGGGGTGGAACGGCCATGGTTTTTTTGTGATGCGGGTTTCTCAAAGAGTAAGAAAAGGCAACATCCCTGTAAGCGAACGACACGCACTGCAAAGGCAGGAGGCATTCGAAGCCCTCCTGCTCAATGCCTGCAGACGCATTTTGTCCGTTCAGTCAGATATACTTGCACTGGAGAGTGTGGTCAACCTTTTCTTTCGAAGCAGATGGGCAAGCAATGACAGCACTGCTGCCGCCAGTAGCCCTGTGATGAGTGTAATTGCCAGTACCGACATATTTTGATTGTAGTCGCTTGTGTCCATACTCAGAATATTATCCCGAAGAGCGTTAATTGTATAGGTCATCGGCATGTATGGGTGAATTGCCTGATAAAACGGAGGGACAAGTTTCATTGACATCATACCGCCTCCGGCTGTAAGCTGCAGCAGCATGAAAATGATACTCAGCAATTTCCCAAGATCCTGAAAAACCAATACCAAAACTTGAATGATGGTAATAAACGTCACGCCTCCGAGTATGCAGATTCCATAGAACTGCGCCTTATTGCCGACCTGAAGTCCAAGAATATGGAGAACAGTAAAGGCAAGACATATGGACTGTATGACTGCCATTAGCTGAAAACGGAACAGACCAAGATCGACAAAGGTTTTCTGCGTCCATTTGAGTTCTTCAAATTTCACTTTGTCCATTGTTGTAAAAATGATAATTAGCATCAGCCCCCCAAGCCATAGGCAAAGTGAAATCATGAAGGGAGCCATTGCCATCCCTGTATTTTTCGCTTCGCCGATTTTCGTTGTTTCCATCTTTACAGGATTGGCTGCAAACTTGCCATAACCCTCCAGTGCAGAACTGCTGCTTTTCAGTTGTTGAATGGAACTGTCTACCGTTGCTTTCATCTGTTCAATACCGGTATTTAATTGAATGATGCCACTCAGGATTTTTTGATCAGAAGTAAGAATGATCCGCGACTTTTCATTCAGCGTATTTGCCCCTTGCGATAAAGTTTCTATACCGGAAGAAAGTGATGCGGAACCGCCGGACAATTGGCCGATCGTTCCGGAAAGAGCGCCGGCACCAGCTGAGGCCGTCTGCATTCCCCCCGGAAGCTTTTGAACGGCTGTATTAATCTGCTCATAGGTTTGGGCAAGTTTGTTCAGTGCCGAGGTAAGAGTGGGCGCCACAACGGTCGGATCGGTCGGATTGCTTGGATTGCTTGGATTGCTTGGATCGCCATGGCTTCCGCTTATTGAACTGAGTGCCTGGATAATCTGCTTCATATTGGAGTCCGACATACTTTCGGGATGCTCCTTAACATATGCTTTCAGCCAGGTTATTATGTCTATGCTTTGCTGAAGTTCTTTACTGCTTAAATCCATGTAGGTATTCAGCTTTGAGGTAAGCGTACTGAGTCCGCTGTTGTATTGGCCTGAATAGTTTGAAATGGTTTGCAAACTGTTTGTATTTTCATTTAAGGCATTGGCAAAAAGCGCAGTTTTCCCGAAAATCAATTTTAGAGCGCTATTGAGTGTCTGACTCCCCTTGCCTGCGCTCGCAAGGCCTGCCGCAAATTGATTCAGGCCGCTGTTAAATTTGGTTTGCCCCTGTGTAAGCGTATCTACTCCCTGACTTAATTGTCTTGTGCCGTCATCGAGCTTTGAAAGACTGTCGCTGAGGGTTTGCAGGCTATCCGGCAATTCTCCCAGTTTGTCCGCAAGAGAATCCGCAAGGTTTTCCGTGATGCTATTTGACACCATATTTTCGATATTTTCGGAAACGCTCAACATAATTGAGGAAGCGAATGTCCCTAATTTATCGTTGGATTTAAAATACAGGGTACCCTGCGTCTTATTCACTTCAGCAGCCGTGGAAATGCATGCTGTAAAATCATCCGGTATGACAAGCTCGGCATAATATTTTTCCTTCAATACACCGCTATCGGCATCTCTCTTATCGGTAAACACCCATTTAACATCCGAATTCGATTTTAACTGATCCGTCAGCGTATTGCCAATGTTTTTGTTTTCACCACCGATGACGGTTCCTTTGTCGTTGTTGACGACGGCAATGGAGATATCCGATAAGTGACTTGTTGGATCCCAATAAGCATAAAGAAAAATAAAAGCATAAAACGCAGGTATTAGTGAAATGAGTGTGATAACGGTTATTTGCATGATCAGTTTACGTTTCATAAAAATCAGCCCCCTTAAGGTTAGTTTTAGAATATTTGCTCTTAATATTTCGATTTTATGACTAAATTATAGTCCTGCCATCTTGAACTGTCAATATATTCGTAATATAATAATAATATATTCTAAAACTTTCTTAAGGAGCTTGTATATGGATGGATTTCAAAAACGGACACTTAAAAAGAAAAAGGCCATTTTAGACGTGGCGTTCGCGCTTTTTAACCAATATGGTTATAAAAATGTGACAATTGCCAATATTTCAAAAGAGGCACATGTTTCGCTTGAAACAATCTATAATTACTTTGACAGCAAGGAGAAACTAAAAAACGAGCTTCTCAATAAGATTATCGATGATTTTTGTACTCTGACTGAAGACATTATGAAAAGTGATATACCGATTGAGACCAAGTTTGAAAAACTGCTTTTGTCAAAGGTTGATTTCGGAAAACAGTTCTCCCCCGAATTCCTGACTGAAGAGCTTCATGAGCTGAACGACCTTGGTTTATTCGGCGGTGAGGAGAAAAAGCAGTTCCTGCACAATGTTATGCTGCAGATTATCGAGCAGGGCAGAGAAGGAAAAATCATTACGGTGGAGGCCTCTCCCAAAGCATTGGCCGCTTACTTTGAGATTTTTCAATACTATATAACCAATAACTTTGCTTCAGCCCTTCAGATAAGCAACAATACCGATCTGTTAAAAGAAGTGAACTTTCTTTTCTTTAATGGGCTCAAGACGAAAAATGAATAAGCTGAATGTGAACGTTCGAAATAATCGCTATTATGGCTATCCCTGATCGGAAACTGCAGGTTGCCAAGGGTAAAAGCACTCTTCCGGGCTTTACTACTAATAAATACTCACGTCTGTTGACACCAAGAAAGCCCGTTGTAGTATTACTGCAGCGGGCTTTCTTAAACTCTTTAAAGTAATTATTGAAGTTGAAAATGGTACCGCATTAAAATTTCAGATTTGATAGACTAAATCAATCCAACGGCATACCGTGCCCCCGGTAAAGCTCCGGATGGCATAGGCGGTCTTTGACTCTCTTCACGGCATTTTCAGCCGCAGCATCATAAATTTTATTGCCAAATTCCGCATCAGATTTTGACGGATCTCTTGTTGACATAATTCCATACTGCAGCTCGGCGGCTGCTTTGGACAAGTCCACAGTTCCGGGATGGGATGCCAAAAGATGCGACGTTTCCCATCCGCCAGCATGATCCCCCGGATTCTCATACAAACCGTCCATAACCTTATAGTCCGCAAACGCCCATACACCCATACGCTCCCATCCTTTATCATAGCACCACTGATTATAGAAGAGGTTCGCTGCCCGCGCATGGTCCAGCAGCGGATAATGGCCTGCGACAAACACAGCCAGACTGAAGTTGTATGAAGCAGTTTCAGCCAGAATCTGCACAAGATGATGACAGTAATGCTCGATTTGCTGGCTGGACGAATACGGCTGTCTGTCTTCAAGAAGACCTTCCAGCGGAATCTCCATTCTTTCTGCAACACCTGCCCTAAGCAAAGAATCGGTCTCAAGGAGGGAGCCTGCCCTGCTTTCACCATAATATACCGTCGGGAAGACTAGACCGCCGCCTATTTCAGCACAGCGAACCGCCAGAGTCTCTGCCTGAAGGCCATCAGCGCCCATCGGATTGTGGAGTCCGTGCCATTCCAAAGTGCCCAGCGGTATATAGGCTACCGGGCATTCAACACGCCTCTGCGTAATCTGTTCGGGTCGCAGCATATGAAAACGCACTTCCATACGAATCCCCTCCTATCCTTTCACTCCGCCAACCGTCAGTCCGGAGACAAATGTTTTCTGATTCAGCAGGAACACAATCATTATTGGTACGACTGAAAGAACGGCTCCCGCGAACAGCATGCTGTAATTGTTTCCATACGGTGAAAGATAGGTCTGCAGTCCAACCGTCAGCGTAAAATTCTTATTGGTTGACATAATAATCAACGGCCAGAGGAAATCATTCCAGGAAGTCATTGCCTGCAGAATCCCCATTGTGCCAAAGGCCGGAAGCATAATCGGCATCATGATCCGGACAAAAATACGAAGTTCTCCGCAGCCATCCACCCTGCCCGCATCAAGGAGTTCTTTAGGCAGAGTTTGCGCATACTGCATAAAGAAGTATATTGCAAAAGCCGATACGGCAAATGGAAGCACTACACCGGTATATTTGTTGATCAGGTTAAACAATAGCATTTCCTTGTAAAGAGGCAGCATCAATATCTCAATTGGAATCATCATACTGCTGAGTATGACAATAACCAGCAGCCTTTTCCCTTTAAATTCGAACATTGCTATTCCATAGCCCACAAGGGAGGAAAAAATCAGGGAAACAGCTGTAAAAAGCACTGTAATAATGATACTGTTTTTGTACCAGCTGAAATAAGATGCGTCATGCTCGGTAAACAGCATCAAATAGTTTTTGATGCTGAGCATATCAGGTGTAATTTGCAGATTTAAACCGTTTTTAAATACCTGACTCATATCTTTGACAAAAGATGCGATAAATAAGTAGACAAAAGGCGCCAATGCACAAAACGACATCAGCAGAAGGACTGCCGCAATAGGCAGCTTATATGCAATATCCCGCTTTTTCATGACCGGCTGCCCTCCTTTTTCCCAATTCCTAAAAATCTGATAAACAACAAGTTTATCAAAACCAAGCAGATAAAGAGTATTACCGATAACGCAGACGCATACCCGGTTTCGAATTGTGTAAATGCGGTTTTATATATATACAATACGATAGTCAGGCCAATATCCCCCGGTGTGGCTCCGTTGGTCCACAGAACATAGCTTTCGCCAAACATCCTGAGCCCTCCGTAAGTCAGAATCGTGATTACAAATATAAGAATAGGTTTCAATCCAGGTATAATAATATTCCAGAACTTCTGATATGCATTTGCTCCGTCAATATTGGCCGCTTCATACAATTCATCAGGAATACTTTGAAGCCCGCAGATAAAATACATTGTATTGGTACCCAGCCAGCGCCAGGTTGACGTGACAACCAATACGATGACTCCGGTTGTTTTGGTATCGAAAAGCCATTCCCTTGCAGGCAGATGCAGCCAGGTCATAAGTGAATTCAACGGTGTCTGCACTCCGCTTCCAAAAAACAGCCTGAAAAATATTCCTGCAACTATTATAGAGGTCAAGGCGGGTAAATAAAGTGCTGATCGAAAGCCATTACGGAAAATCGTCTTTTTATTATTCAATATAATTGCAAGCAAAACTGAAAGAATTACATTTACAATCAATATTCCAATTGTAAACATGATACTGTTTATGGCTGCAGTGCCAAGATGAGGATCCGTAAGCACACGCTTATAGTTGCTCATTCCTGTAAAAGTTACCGAGTCAATCCCTTCTATTTTCTGGAAACTCATGACAAACATATAAATCATGGGATAAAGGAAAAATAAAAGGAATGATATTATAAAAGGTAATACAAAAAGATAAGGCGCCCTTTTCATAGTGTTGAAATAGCGACTTTTGATGCCTGTTTTGGTTTCCATAATATCACCGTTTCTTAAATGATCCGGGATGTATGCGATTTGTCGCATACATCCCGGCCAAGATTGTATTTATTTACCTGATGCGCCTTTGATTTCTTTCGCAGCTTCATCAAGCGCCTGGGCAGGTGTAAGGCTCTTATCTCCCAATGCTTTGAACAGAACATTTTTGCCTACCAATTGATTGGCAAGCGGGAATTGTTCATTCGTAATATTTGTCGTGTAGAAGTTATCTTTCATTTGAAGAATAATATTAAAAATGTTGGGTCCGAAATAATCGGTATACTTGTTGGATTTCTTCATTGCATCCGTATCCCAGATATCCCAGCGGAGCGGGTCAAAGCCAAGAACATTCCAGATTTGAGCAGCGCCTTCCGGACTGATTTTTGCATCAAACAGAAAACGTTTAGCAAGATCCTGGTTTTTGCACTGCACAGTAATAGATGTTGCCGTACCTCCGAAAACTGGGTCAACGTCACTGTCTTCCCATTTTGGTATGGTGGAAATCTGCATTTTTCCCTTAAGTTCAGGCATATAGTCGGTAAATCTGCCCATGTACCAAAACGGTTCCATCATGGAAGCTGCTCCGCCTTTGGACATAAATCCGTAGTATTCCTCAGTGTGGAAACCACCGCCAGGAGTCGTAACTGCAGTTCCTTCCTTGATCATATCCAGCATGAACTGAAGTGTCTTTGCATTTACTTCGTCATTGATAGTGCACTGTCCGTTATCATCAAAGTAGTCCGATTTTTGTTCGGTTATCATGATATAGTAGCTCCAGGAATCGCTGATTTCAAATGTGATTATCGGCTTTCCCGTTTTCTCCAGTACCTTCTTGCCTGCTTCGCGCAGATCGCTCCAATACTTGATGTCTTCTATTTTGACACCGGCCTGGTCGAGAATTTCCTTATTGTAGTACATTACAGGAGCACCTACATGGTAATCGATGCCGTAGTATTTATCCCCTTTCTTATAGATATCCAATACAGGCTCCAAAAAGCTGCCCTTGTCCTTTTCAATAATGTCATTAAGCGGAACAAGTCCGACATTGTCGCTCTTCATGAAGTTGCTGAACTTCGCAACATTGATGTCTACGAGGTCTGGCGCTCCCTGTCCTGATTGCAGAGTAATCAGCAATTTGCTGTGCATGTCTTCTACCGGATAAGCCTCTGCTGTTATATTGATCGGTTCATTCGGATAGGCTGCATTCCATCTTAGTGCTGCATCTTTCATGAATTGGGTGTGCAATTCCTGATAGGTCCAGAAAGTAAAGTCCGTTGTTTGGGCAGGCTTCACACTGGCGACCGATGTCTCAGTTGCCGGCGAGGAGGCATTTTCTGCGGAAGGGGTATTACCGCTGCCGCATGCTGAGAATATTACAACCAGAATCACTAAACAAATCGCTAATGATAAACACTTTTTCATTAAGTATTCTCCTCCAAAAATTATTATTACGCAGCTAGTCCATTTTGGCGCCTAAAACGAACTACCTGTTTTACATTTTAATTTTATCTGCACCTTGGGGATTAAACAATGAACAGGTTTTACATAAGGCTACACGTTTTTTACTTATTTTCATTGTCCGGTTCGAATCCATTACTCCCGATCTTCTGCTTATATTCGCCGGGAGTAATGCCGTAGTACTTTTTAAATAATTTAAAGAAGTGATTATAGTTTTGAATTCCAACCTCATCCGTGATGTTTTTTAATGAAACCTTCCCCTGCTGAATAAGATAGGCGGATTTCTCTATCCTGATTTTGTTCAGATAGTCTATAATATTGATGCCGGTATCATTTTTAAACAATCTGGAAAGATAGGAACTATTGATGCTTACCGCTTTCGCTATATCTCCCAGTGTAACCCTGGAACAAAAATTCTTTTCCATATAGCTGATTGATCTTCTGGTGTTTTCATTGTATTGGGAGACTACGCTGTATTTTTTACGGTATTGGTTCAACCTCTCAAATATGTTTGCAAACCATTCTTTCATTTCGGGTAAATTCTTGAATTTGTGAAGAGTCTGATAAGTCAGGTTATCTTCCTGAAAAATCTGCTGTGCCGGAATACCAATGTCCCGTATTTCTCTCGTAACGATGTTAAGCAGTTCCGCCAATACCATCTGTATATCCTCACTGGAACACCCATCTTCCATAAAGCCGTCGAATATTGTCCGGACAATTGTATCAGGAGCCGTATCAGACTTTCCATGGATGGACGCATATAATGCCTGCTCAATTCCTATATCCATGGTAATGATCTTTTTATCCTTCAGTTCGCTGCCATCTTCCGCAATGAAAGAGGTCTTTCCATGAAAACGTTTGGACTCAAGTATAACTACCGCCTGGTCATAATATGACGAAAGCTCCATGATATCAACGCACAGGCTGCTTACGCCGAAAGACACATTTTCATTCATAAAGCGTCTCACATTCTCGCTCATATTGACCAGCACCTTGCGGTAATGATCCTGAAAAAGTCGCAGACTCCTTTCAAGCGCAGGGATCAATATCAGAATCCTGTTATGTCCAATCACCGTGACAAGGGCTCCCTTGCTGGCATTGGCAGATTCCTGCAGGATGCTTTTTATTGAGTACAGGAACTTATAATATTCACTTTCATCCAAATCCTTCTTAAGCCTTTCATTATCGGATTCCATTACCGCGGCGACCAAACCTTTTTCCAGCATTTCCAGGCCCAGTTCCTGAAGTCTCGTCTGGATTTCTGTCCTATTTCCTGCACAGCCCGAGATAAGAAGAATTAAAAATTCCTGTATGGCTTTTTCTCTATTTACAATAGGCTGAGAGGATTTATGCAGCCTGTTTGCCGATAATTTGTCAGCAGCTGTCTTTAATATTTCCATTAAACATTTATTATTTAGCTGGTTTTTAAGTAAATAATCCAGCGCACCGCTTTTAAGGCTGCCACGTACATAATCGAAATCATTATAGGCGCTTAATGCTATGATCTGTATTCCCTTATGAAATTCTGAGACATAGTCTATAAGTTCAATTCCGTTTATTACCGGCATGCTTATATCGGTAATAATGACATCCGGTCTGAAGGTTTCGATCCTTTCTATGGCCTCCCTGCCATTACGTGCCTCCGAGACAATAACAAACCCTTCTTTTTCCCAATCCATCCTGCTCTTCATTTGCGTACGGAAAACTGCATCATCATCCACAAGCAAGATTGTAAACATTTAATCATCCTCTTTTTCATTTGTCATAGCAGGTAAATAAATATCGACTGTTGTAAATACCCCTTTGATACTATTGATGTGAAGCCCAAATTCAGGGCCGTAAAGAAGATTGATGCGGTTTCGTACATTTGCGATCCCAATTCCATTGAGACGTCCTCTGTCTTTGGAATTATCGGAATGCAGCAATTGATCTATCTGTTCCTGATTCATTCCTACTCCGTTATCCGTAACGGAAAAATGCAGTTTCTCCTCCTGGCAGGACCCTTTAATTACAATCAGTCCAGGGTTGTCTGAAGGCTCTACACCATGTATCAACGCATTTTCCAATACCGGCTGCAACAAGAACCTTGGAATAAGGAAGGAATAGATGGACGGATCAATACTGTACTGCACTGTAAAGCTCCCGAACAATCGCGCTTCCTGTGTGGTAATATAGCTTCTTAGAAATGAAATCTCTTCCTCTACTGAGATCAGACTGTTGTCGTTTCTCATGCATCCGTTAAGAAGTGTCAGTATTGAATCGATTAACTGCACAATACTGGTTTCCTTTTTCAAGGCTGCGATATAGGAGACCGTATTAAGTGTATTTGCCAGAAAATGCGGATTGATCTGTGCTTGAAGTGCTCTTATTTCAAGTTCTCTTTTTTGCATTTCGTTCTCTTTGATATCCTTGATCAATTGCTTTATTCTGGTTGCCATTTCATTGAAGCACTGGTTTAGTTCACTGAATTCATCATTTCCCATATCATCAATGGATATGTCCAGCTTGCCGTTTTTAAAGCTGTTCATACCGAAAACAAGCTGTCTGGCAGGGGTTAAGATGCTCCTGTATATAATAAAATTTACACAGAGGGCAAACAAAAGACATAAAAGGCCTATTATAAGCACATCCCACAGTAAGTGGCGTGATTCGGAGTAAAGGTATGAGAATTGTACCAGGGCGACAACATACCAGTCAGCCTGTTTGATTGAACTGAAAGCTGCCAGGTATGAACCGTTGTCCGCTTTAAAATTAAAACTTTGCTGGTTGGAGGATTTTATTTGATGGAGCAGTCCCGGTTCAGGATATGGCATGGAAAACTTCGCATAATCTCCGGCACTTGAGATGACCCTATTTTCAGAATTCAGTATGAACATTTGAGTCCCCGCCCCAATGTTTACGTTGCCATACACACTGAGGAACTGCTTCTCATCGATGCGCATCAGAATATACCCGATCTGATTTCCGTTCTTCAGGGATTTTACCGCCCTTGCCAACAGGAGGCTTTTCCTGTCTTTAAATACTCTGCTGGTCAGTCCCTGTTCAAACTCCGGTCCTTCGGCTACCCAAAGGCACATTCCGTCCAGATCCTTGGTACGCTTAATCAGCTGGACCAAATTCTCCTTTTTGGGCATAAAACGAAATTCACTCGGTCCATAGGCGTTAATTCTATCCAACTGCGTTGTATAAAGCGTGATTTCAGCAACGCGGTTGGTGAATATGTATTTTTTATTAATGTTATCCGACAGTTTGGTTTCGATATCGTTAATTTCCTGTCCGCTCAGTTTGCCGTAATTGGTCAGGGTTGACTGGACAAGCTCGGAGTAGGCGATTTCAGTCCCATCGTTTATAATCGCCTGCAACTGGTAGCTTAGATTTACACTGATCTGTTCCATCGTCTGTGTTATTGAACGGCTCATCTTGCTATATACAGCCTGACTTCCGCGAGCATAGGAAAAAAAGCCTACGGCAAGCACCGGCAGAACCGTAATGATAATAAACCCGATTCCAAGTCTGACGGATACATTCCTTCTGCGAATCAAGGTAAACATCACATGAAATATTCTACTAAGAAGTGCCTTAAATTTATTGTCCTCATAGCTATATCGTATTTTTAAATAAATGTTTTGTCAACTCACAAATTTGTTTGAATCTATAAACTCATACATTTAAGGTCTCTCGAAAATTCGCCTGATGATAGGAAACCATGTCCGGCAAACATTTTTCCATGACTGCAGGATTGATTCTGCTGCCTTTTTTCCCTTTGCTGCAAGAACGGCATGTTTTTGCGCGGGTACTAAAAGACGGTCCAAAATAAACGTTTACATAAAATTTACAATTCTCATTGGTATCTTTAGCTTTCCTATGGTAAAATAAATGAATCAACTTTCAGGAGACATTCATATGGGACATAAAGTAAAATGTATTCATTGCCATACAACTACCTCTATCGTCTATCAAACAGTCAAATCCAAATCAAGCGGCGCAGTTATTCTATTGGATAATGCCCCTATGTATTATTGTCCACAATGTGATGACTGCCTGATCTCCCTTGAAACGATTGAAGCCTTCAATTTTATCAAAGCTCTTCCCCTGAATCAGAAAGAACTAAACACCTTTGATTACAATTCTATTAAAGACAAGCTTTGAAAGGCCTACCGCCTTATTTGTAGGTACATCTTACCACCCATTAATGAACGCATCGGACTATTTTTATGTTACTATAAAAGTATATAATTGTATGTAGCAAGAGAGTCTTGATGAAGGTGGGATATTCATGGGAAAGCTTGTTGAAATCATGAAACGGAATGATGGCCAGTCTTTGATAATAGTTGCTTTGTTATTGGTCGCTTTATTGGGATTTGCCGCTTTGTCCATAGATGTGGGTATGATGTCGCTATCAAAAGCAAAACTGCAGGGTACCGTTGACGCTGCAGCTCTGGCAGGAGCACAGGAATTGCCGGAAAAACCTGTTCAAGCCAAAACCATTGCACAGAACTATGTAACTTTTAATGGGAATACAGGTGATAACGCGACTATCACAATCGGAGCGAATAATAAATCTATTACAGTTAAAGTCACGCGTACAGATCGTACGTATTTTGGCAAGGTACTGGGAGTAAGTAGCAGTATTGCGTCAGCGGACGCAACAGCCAGCATAGGCGTTGCTGCCAGTGTTCCCTGGATCGTGCCTTTTGTTATATCAAAACCGGCAGCTTTCAGCTATGACAAGGTTTACGTAATGCGTATGTATGGCGGCGGAGATTATTTGGATTATTCTTCAAGCCATGGTTACCCTACTAATTACAACTATCCTGACGATTACAGCAATGACCCGGTATACAAAAACTATCCGGTCTCCAGCCCTTATCCGTATCAATTTGACTATATGAATGTTTATATCAAGAAAACTTCAACTTTTAATGATTATATAGAGTATTTAAAAAATGGTTATCATGAGACCTTTTCAATTAATCAGAACATGTACTATTATGCCCCTTCCAGTGGAGGCAGTACGTCAGTTGACGCTTTTGCAGACAGGGTCACGAGAGACCCGAATACGGATTATACAAAAGCAAAGCTCGGAGATGGGCGGGTAATGTTGATTCCTGTAGTAGAAAAAATGTTGAAGCGTACTACAAAAACAGATGGTTCTGTTCCAATAAAAATAATAGGGTTCGTCGGTTTCTTTATAGAAAAGGTACATAAAAACAGTTACGGAGAGACTTTTTGGTTCGAAGGGAGATTCCTTGAGGATCTCAATATAGGTTCAGGTGAGGTCACCTTCGATACGAGCGCAGACTTTGGCCTGCGTGCACAAAAACTTACCGAGTAGGCAAAGGGCAGTTCCCGGAAACAATTCCGACAGACTGCCCCTGACTGATTGGTACTAAAGCGCTTTGCAGCTTCCTACCACTTGCCCTTTTTCATATGGCCTTCGATCTCCGCTTTTGATCTCTGCTTGATGATCCATGATTCCTTCAACGCATTTTTAAAAACACCAACACATGGCGGGTCGAGGTTCAGATCAATCCCTTCCTTTGCAAGAACACTTATCCTTGATGCAAGTGTTACAAGCTCCATATGGATATCGTTCGTCCTGTCTGATTGATATATTTTGTCAGCTTCCTCAGTACTCAGTTCAACAAATTTGTCCTTAGGTGCGCCGCATTTCGGGCAGACATCAGGAGCTTCCTCTCCCTCATGGATATATCCGCACACACTGCATCTCCACAATTTCTTCATTGCAATATCATCCTTTCATTTACTCAAGATGAACTATTTATACCCATTACTCCTGATTCCTAACATAAAGCGATCAATCAATGGTTACCTTTGCATGCATCGGCATAATCTGAATCCAGGTTTGACCTATGTTCAGTTTAATCTGATTACCGGTCTCATCCGTATATTTCGTCTGAGAGTTTCTGCTTTCCTTGGACCATTTCAATTTGATCGATTTCCCTCCGGTTATAAAATAACCGTTGCCGGAGCCTAAGGTATTCATCTCCTGCCGCCCCTTCTGATCGCCCTTGATATCATAATTCGGTACGAACTGGATAATGATGTTCTTCGCTTCAAACTGTTTTCCACTGACGCGTTCCATGTGGGCTTTGCCATATCTGAAACGCTTATAGGTGCCTGTCGTTCCATCGTACTCATATTTGGTGGCCATTGACGGATATTTCAGTGATATGCTGTTCGCAGGCTCTCCTGCGGCCGGAATGATGTCCGAAGCATTATACGCAAATGGGAATTTTACTTCCGTTGCCGTCTTGTATTTTACCTTGCTGATATAATCCGTCAAGGCTTTCATCGAAGTATAGGAATCCTGCCAGTTACCCCTTTCCTTTGTCAGATCCCAGATGACTTCCTTGCCCACATGCATGCCATCTATATCATTGATCTTCCGCTTTCTTATATCCGCCACCGCCTGAGGGCTTCCGCCTACATGTACATAAACGGCATCGTATTCCATCATGTAATCGAGGAAATAATCCCTTGCACTCCTGACCGGTCCTATCATTTCAGGATCTGTCCCCCAGAAGACGGGCATAAGTCTCGTCAATCCGCCTTCTACAATTACCTCATAAACGATTTGAGCCTTGTCGAGTCCTCCCTGAGGCAGACTCCTTGTCCCTTCATTGTCAATCATGACAGCAATCGGGCGCACCCCTTCCTGCGGAAAGACAAAGGCTCCGCCAGTTGTCAGCGAAGGTTCGGCTGTGGCAGGCTCAGGTGCAGCATCCGGGTTTGGACCGGGTGTAGCCGTGGTGATTTGAACAGTCCCCGGTTGAGGCTCATTCTTCCCCTGCTGGCTGCAGGCTGCAGTTGCAACCGCCAGCAAGCAAAGTGCCAGAATAGAAATATGTCTTATTCTCATCGAAATTCCTCCTGTAAGGACTTTAAAAGCATGTATATATAATTCTACTGCTTTTGATTAATTCCTTTAATGGAGGAATATTTTCTATTTATAAAAGATATTTATTGGATAAAAGGGCTAATAGATATATAATTTAATTAAAATGTTTCGGGAGTTTGCCAAAGATGAAACCTAATGAAGTCCAGCCAGGTACGAGGCTTGAACTTGAATTGCTGAATAAGGACGAAGAAAGAATCGGCAGCACCTATGTGAGCCAGCTATTGGAGACTCTTGAAGAGGACTGTCTT
Source organism: Bacillota bacterium (assembly GCA_023399355.1). Taxonomy (GTDB): domain Bacteria; phylum Bacillota; class Clostridia; order Acetivibrionales; family DTU013; genus UBA1305. Next base: position 33,707 of record JAEWQC010000351.1, read on the forward strand.
GTCATATCCTCGCCCATCTTTGAAGCAAGACTCATTTTCGTGCCGCTTCAAGCGCATATCCGTCTGAATTTCATGCACTCGAAATACGGGCTTCTTGGGTTTTCTGCCATAGTGATAAAAAGAGAGCACCGCGATAATATTGCCGTCCTGATCATTCAACCGCAAGGAGAGTTGATCAGAATTCAAAGAAGGAATCATTTCAGGATGGATCATGTGGCAAACGCATTTGTCTGGATCAGCGAAAAAGGCGATAAGGAAGACCGGAACTCCGCAGCAAAAGCCCTCACAAAAAATATAAGCGGGTCAGGTCTGTGTATCGTTACAGAAATCGATATCCCTAAGAACACTGAAATTAATATCGAATTTAATCTTTCTGAAAGCACGAAGATAAGCGCAAAGTGCATTGTGATACGTCATGACACTTTTGAGATCAAGAACAAAAAAAACTATGAACTTGGCCTTTATTTCACCAAGCTGTTTCCAAAAGATCAGGACAGCATCATCAGGTATATCTTTGAACAGCAGCGTGTCAAGCTGAAGAATGAACCGAAATAGGACAGATCGGATAGGAGGCTACCCATTAATTGAGTAGCCGACCTTCCACACCACCGTACATACCGTTCGGTATACGGCGGTTCCAAAGTTTACGCTGAAACTTGCCGATAATAATCAGAAAAGAATATAAAC
>JAEWQC010000042.1 GCA_023399355.1 Bacillota bacterium
TGTAGTTGGTGATTTGGCTTTCAAAAAAACTTCCGTGAAGGAAGTTGTATAGAGTTTCGTTTTTTTAAGGGTGAGAAACCCGGACGATCATTGACAAGTACATAAGGATCAGGGGTCAGGGGACGGGAACGGTTATTACTCCTCCTGCTAATACATGGATGCCATTATCATCATCATTAATTGACAGTGCCGTTTTCCCACCTAGAACATTACCAGATGGCACACCTATAACCTCAGAGAATAAAGAAAATGAAACAACCTTCAACTACTATATGACCTATGTATATGAATCTGACAGGTTAGTTAACGGAGTTGTTGGGACACCAGCCTACACATTGTATATAGGTTGGCTACAAGACACTTACGGACTCAATTGGCTTGAACGGTTTTGGAGTGGGGCAGAAAGCTTTGTATTCGGAATGGGTGATGCTGTAACAAGTGCAATAGACGGGCTTTGCTACATAATACAGCATCCAATAAAAACAGCTGAAGGCTTACTATTCCTGTATAAGGCATCACATCCTTTGCAGTATCCTGCAGAAAGTCTTTTGCTTGCACAACTTACACAAGCAGCTATCCAGAACTGCTGGAACGATTTTACCGAAGGTGATTACAACAAAAAATGTAGAATGATCGGTAGAGTGGTCGGAGAGATTGTTTTAGCATTTGTGAGCGCAAAGGGCATCAATGTGGCAATGGAAACACTTCAAAACAGTGCCCTGTTTACAAAAATTATGAGCCGGGTTGGTAAGGGTGCTATAACTGCTGATGAAGCAGTTCTGGCATTAAAGGAAGCGTCTGATATACCGCCCGAAACATTAAACCTCATTGATAGACTTTTAGGTGAAATTGATGACACAAGAGCATTGTTGCCAACAAGCGCCCTTAGAAAGTCGGGGAATATGGCCATTGCAGAAATCAATATTCCAGGTGTCCCCAGTGAACTAAAAGCATTCAGTAGAGTCAACTATGCTGCTGACATGGGAGCAGATCAGGGCTTTACTTTACTAAAAAGCCAGAGAGTATTCAATACACTTGAGATTGATGGATATGACAGAGCCGTCGATACAGAAGCAAAAATTCTGGAGGAAATAGCAAGCCGACTTGGGAATAATCCAAATGCTACAGGTACTATACAGTTACTAACTGAAAATCCACCGTGCGCCAGTTGTCAAAGTGTATTTCAACAGTTTCGGCAGAGGTATCCTAATATACAGTTAAAAATATTAGATGGACTGTATAAGGTGACAGATTGGTAATTTGATAACTAAGATGGAGGTAAAGGAATGGATGTTTGTAGGTATAATGAAATAAAACAGCTTATTAAGCAAGACTATGAGAATTTTATTTCCGAAAACAGTATTATTAAATTCACTTTTTCAGGTGCTACTTCACGAATACTTAATGAGTTTGCGGCTATGATTGAGTCAAACGAGTTTGAAAAAATCATGATCTATACTCAACTAACGCTTTGGGGACTTGAACATGGCGAACTGCGTGACGATATTCGCAATATTATTACAAATATTATAACCCAGGAAAGCTTATCAAAATTTGTAGAGGAATCAAACCCGTCAGATTTTGAAGATATTAAAATGGATATCGAAAAAGTCAATGTACTACTGAATAACAAAATATAAAATAAGAGTAAAAAAACTATTTTATAGAAGACATGATGACAGTTATATACTGTATATACTAAAAGCCGGTGATTAAGGGGTTGGAGCAAAATCCAGCCTCTTTTTGTTTGCCCCGCTGCCCCCCTCCGCAGTGCCCGTCGCATCCGTGCCGCCCGTGTTCCTGTCGGCCCGTCGCTCCGGCGAGCGTCTCTGCAAGCGGGCAGGCGCAGGAACCGCCCATCCAGGCATGCATCCCAAAGAACTGGAATGATGCAGCCTGCCGGGCTGGTTCCCCTGCGCCGGTAGTGGCAAGAGAGCGAACCGGAAGCATCTCAGCAGTATTGAAATTCGTCCCCTGCGTGGCCTTTTATTGAAAATCATCCCGTAAAAAATCTTGTTGGGATATGGCTGCGCTGCAGGCGAACCGCCCCAAGGCATCACCAGCTTGCAAACTGGGAGCCTGAACATTTGCGGCTGGTGGGCTTGCTGTTTCGCCGGAACAGCGCATAGGGATGCCTGAATGTACTGATATACCTGTGTCCCGGTCTGGCATCCTACGGCTGGCATGATTGGCAACCTGGATTCCATGCCGCCGTCCACGCCCCCTTGGTTCACTTCCCGCCTGCCGAACCAGTAACCGGCTATTTCATGTGCCGTTATGGTTTCGACTGCGGCTTTTGCAGTTTCGATAAGCAGCGCTCTGCTTTACCGGCAAGCAGCTTGCGCGCTTGGAGCCGGAAATCCTAAAAAAATTGCCCCCCCCCTCGCAAAAAAATAAAGGAAACTTATGAAAAAAACGGCCATATATTTGTTATAGTCTATTTTTTATTAACAAATTCAAAAGCAATTTGAGCGTTTTCAGATGACAGTGCACGTTTTAATAAGTCATTAGTTCCCATTAATTCGTATCGCTCAGAAAGTTGGGTTTTTAAGCCGAATAGTCTCCGTTCAGCTGTTGAAACCAATTGTCCATATGAAGCTGCTACTATATGTCCCCATGCTATATCATTTGTGCCTTTTATATCTTTAGATCTGCCCATCCGATTACTGACAGTATCTCCTACTGTAAATGCATCAATTTTTATATTACTATTAAAAGCATTAGAATAATAAAGTTCATTCATGTATTCTTCTGTTTGTGTAACTTCAATAGGGGTAATTTCTTTTCCTCCACATTTAAGCTCAATTAATAATAACCGTTTATATTCGGCTAGACCAGTTCCTGGATTTAATTCCTCAGTAGCATAACCAATTAGGCTTCCATCATCGAACACGATAATATCTGGTCTTTTTTTAGGCACACTTAAATTTTCAACTTTTTCCGGCTTTTTAAGATGTTTTTTTAAAATCGTTGATAACCAATTATTAGAGACGTAAAATGAAGAGTCATACTCTGGACCAAAGAGCCATTTAGATTCGAGTACAATCGGATGTAATACATGCAATTCATCCATGCCGTCAACAGATGAGAATTTTTGTATTGCCTGAATAGATGCAATTCTTCTGTCAATTTCATCCAAAACAGATTCCATATCCGATACATCCCAGTCATCAAGTATCTTGCCTAATTTCTCTGCATCTTGATCTGTAAGCGAATAAATTTTCTCTAAAAGACTTCTTTTATTTCTTGATCTGTTTATATCAACAAGTTTAGCTACAGTAATATCAAGATACCCCTTGGAAACATCCGGTGCTTCATCAATAACTTGATCAACAAGTTCGATAACCTCACGGCGAGTAGAAAAATCCATTAATTGTATATCTTCTGCATATTTACGAAGGATATCTTTTTTTAAATCTTCATTTTTTTCTTTATTTACTTCTTTGAGTAACTTATTTGTGAACTCTTCTACTCTGTCATATACCAGGTTGACCCTATCATTACTTTTAAAATCAGTCCAATCCTCTGTTACATCTGAAAGCATATCATTTGTCTGCACAATGATTGTATATTGTTTAGCAACTATTGTCCGTCCGTCTGCAAGATTCTTTTTATTTAATATCCACGATGGTTCACCAACTAAGCGACTATTTATCCAAAAGGCTATACCATGTTGATGCGACCTTTTAGCTGTTTTTTGTGATGAAAGGGCTGTAATCTCAATCTCCAAGTCATCTAATACTTGGATGACTTCCTTAAGAATTATTCCATCAAATTGCTCTAAACCTATTTTGCTATCGTTAATTATTAGCTCAAATTGAGGGTCATACATAAAGCGTGCCGATAGGATATGTTGCATTTTATTTATATCCGGATAATTTTTATCTATATGTGCAGTAAGAATTGTTCCATGACCATCTTTTGAACATGTCTTTTTTCCTTTTATTTGCAGTGCTGTTGCGCCACCGCTTTGCTCCAATTCAAAAGCATTACAGATACCATTGCTCCACGTTTCAACAGTGTATTTCCTGCTAAAACATAGCATACTATGTCGTCCAATTCCGTTTCGCCCATAGGCACGTCTTTTTGCAACTTTTCTATCAGGAGGTATATCAGCAAACTCGCCTTGATGGCGTAAACGATTATATGCAAGTGTCATCCATCTTTCATAAAATTCAGATTCAGACATGCCTACACCATCATCTTTAATTGAAACTATCATATCTTCAATTACTTTAGGTGGAGAAATTGTAATTTCAACTCTCGAAGCACCGCTATCCCATGCATTTGCAACCAATTCTGTGAATGCTAAATCAGGACGATTGGTTATTTTACCATATGTTCTTGTAAGGTAATCTTCTTCGAATCTTGTATTTTTAACATCTATCAGCATGCTTTCTAATGCTTCCATAAAGAAAACACCTTCTTTCTAAACTTATAGTGGTATCCATTATATACCACACAATAACTTGTTTCAAGAGAAACCCGAACATTTGTTCTATTTTACACTTTTTTATAATCGTTTATTCTTCCGTGTCTTCATCTATTAAATGATCATAATATGTTTGTGCCATACGCTGCTCAACTGATCTATTAATTACAAAGGAATTTATCTTTGATATGTTCGTTATAGTTATTGTATTTATAAAAAACATGAACCCATATTCACTAATCATCTTGCCTATCAGCTCATCTGCAAAAGAAGAGCTAATTAAGTTTATACCTGTAAAGTCAAGAATTACCTTTTTGTGGGTTTCCCTAATAATGTTAAGAACCATATTCCTAAATTTCAATGCCGATTTACGTGTACCTGTCCCACTTGATTCATTTAGTACTGTAATAGCATAATCTCCGGCATCATTTTCAAGATTTTCAAGCCATAAATCGATAGGCTTATATCCGTTTAGTGCAGAAACAATATCAATGCTTTTAGAATAATCCAATTGGAAATCTACTCGAGTTGTACCTACTTTTTTACCAAAATTAAAGTCTCCATTATCAATTGTGCTTAATGATCCGTTAATGCAACTATATACAGCACCGCAGGAGCTAATACGGATTGTGCCACCATTCTCATTAATAATTCTTGATAATCCCCACATACCATTACCTTGGCCTATCTTTTCATCCCTTGTAACTCGTTCAGAGAGTGCTAGACTTATCGCATCTATTGGACTTACCGGATGATATTTTGAACCTTTAAATGAATTATAAATTCCTCTGCCATAATCAAATATACAAACTGAAAATCTCTTTGATTCATGCTGCAATTGAGTCATAATAAAGCCTTTGGGAGCTTCTGAATGCTGTAACACATTATCCATGATTTCGTTAATGCACCACTCTATACTGGCAAGAACGCCAGATTCAATACTATCAGACTGGCGAATAGCATTTATATATGCTGTTACAAGACTATTTACCCCTTCAGATGTGCTAAAACACCAAACCTTATCTAATGGGTAAAGTAAATCAGTACAATTGATATTCTCTTCAACAATACATGGATGATCAAAGGACGTATGTTTAATATAATCTCTATATACGCATTCATGGATTATCTCGAAATCCATGCCCATTTCCTTATAATAATCAATTGTTGCAGCTATTGGAACACAAATATTAGGATAGGTTTTTGAATTTTCCTGTATAATAATTTTGAACTCGTTATATCCTTTATTTATTCCGGTAAGAATCTGATCATTAAGATGTTTTGATGCTGTAACTCGGCTCATAATAGGTTGGATTATATACTTTGTCTCAGCACTCATAATTCACGCCTCATTTATTGTTTATAAAATAATAGATGAATTACATTTAATTTCAAGTATGGTTAATATTTATGAAAACATTATATCAATAACCTACATTTAAAACCATTACTTTTAAACATAAATCGAATATGTTATTTCGGAGTAAAATTTTTAGTCACAAAGGTAATAGGATGAATAAG
>JAEWQC010000127.1 GCA_023399355.1 Bacillota bacterium
CTTATATGCTGTAAAATCGTTGGAGGATGAGGTTGAAGGTATCAGTATTTGAAATGGTTCGAAGGAGGAATTGTATTTCGCAATACTTATGAAGTAATATTGATTTTAAATGGCAGTGGGTACCAATTTTGTTGCCTACTGCCATAGAGAACTATATAATTGTAAAAAAGCCATTGTTATGTTCAATTTTCATGAAGTATTTCGGTAAGGGAGGTATCATATGAAACGTTTCTCTTTTATAATCACTTTATTCATCTTGCTATATCTCTTCAGTACAAATATATACGCTTGTACTATATTTACCGCACAGGATGGGGAAACAGTTCTTGTCGGCAATAATGAGGACTTTATGTATCAATACAGCTCTGATATGTGGTTTGCAGCGGCAACTGGCAAGTCATACGGCAGGGTATGTTTTGCCAACTCTCATTATGTCCAGGGCGGGATGAATGAGAAAGGCCTTTTTTACGATGGGGCTGCATGCCCAAACACACAGGTGCCCTATTCAGCAGATAAACCAAGTCTTGGAATAGATCTGGGAGAAGTTATTTTGTCTCAGTGTGCTAATGTTGACGAAGTTGTTGAAATACTGAAAGGGTATAATGTTCCCGATAGTCTGGGAGATCATCTGATGTTTGCGGATGAAAGCGGAAAATCCGTTATTATCGAGTGGGTCGAAAATGAGATGAAGGTAGTACCCAAGGAAAAGAAGTACCAGATTGCAACAAACTTTTTTATTTCAGATCCCGATCTGGGTGGCTACCCCTGCAGCCGATATTCTACTGTAGAAAAAATGTTGGAGGGCAGTAAGGAGCTTTCTGTCGGCACCTTTGCAGATATTCTCGGTGCAGTCACACAGACATGGAGTGGTGGCGGGACCAAATATTCAAACGTTTATGATCTGAGGAATAGAGTCGTCTATGTTTATAATAAAGCCAATTTCGATAGATATGCCGTCTTTCATCTGGATGAGGAACTGAAAAAGCTAAACTCTAAAGAAAGAGTTGAGTACAATATTGACACATTGCCTTACCAAACTGTTGACACCGATAAGCCAGTGTCTGTTGACGAGGATAGCCCAGTGTCCGTTGACGAAGATAAGCCAGTGCCCGTTGACAAGGATGGCCCAGTGTCTGTGGCCGAAGATAAATCCCATCCGGCTGCTGCAGATCAAGACAGCCCCTCTGCTGCAGTAATACCTGAAGCGACCAGACATATTCACTGGTGGTATGCTCCTTTGTTACTGACAGGCATTATTGGCGCAGCAGTCTTCATACTCCGGCACAGGGCAACGTAAGTTGGCTAAAAAGACTTCAGGGAAGCCCCCGAAGTCCTTTTTCACAGTTACCCCCTGCTGCACAATGTCCTCTATCGCCGCAATTCACGCTTACAGGTGCGGCCTCAATTCCTCCATCAGCGCTTCTACTCCCCGGCTGGTTTCCTTTAATGCACCTTCTTCAAAAGGAGACTTCAAGCCCGCTTCCGCGGCCAGATCACCAAACAGCTGCTCCCCGCCCTGTGACAGGAACCTGACATACCGCTTGAAAGCATCCGCGTAGTCCTTCCGGGATTCAAGCAGGAACTGGAAGGCTGTTGCCTGAGCAATACAATAGTCGATGTAGTAGAAGGGAGATTCATAGATATGCATCTGGAATTGCCAGCGGGTCCCCTCCGAAAGGCAGGGGATGCCCTCGGTCGACAAATAAGGCCGGAACTCTGCCTCCAGGCGGTTCCAGACCTCTTTCCTTTCGGCCGGTGTCATTTCGGGATTTGCATAAACCAGGTGCTGGAAGTAGTCTACTATGGTGCCGTAAGGGATAAAGGACAGCGAGTCGAATACATGCATGAATTTATATTTATCCGCATTTGCACCAAAAAACTTCCCGATGTATTTCCATGCGAAGAACTCCATGCTCATGGAATGGGTTTCTGCCGTTTCCATGCCTCCAATCCCAAGCTCCATGGAAAACCGGTTTCCGGCAGTCATATAGTCGGCAAAGGCATGGCCTGCCTCATGGGTGATGACGTCAATATCGTCGGAGGTACCATTGAAATTGGCCAGGATGAAGGGCTGCCTATATTTGGGGAAACTTGTACAGTAGCCGCCGCCCCATTTGTGTTCCCGGGAAACAACGTCGAAGGCTTCGTTCTCCAGCATCATATCGATAAATTTCCCGGTCTCAACGCTCATATCATGATACATTCGGGCGGCTTCCCTGAAAATGCCATCCATGTCCAGCACCGGCTTGGGATCTCCGCCGGGGATGCAAACGTCGTTGTCGTAGAGCTTGAAATCTTCAATCCCGAGCTTGGCCGCATTATCCATCTTGAGCCGGGCGACCATCGGCACCAGATCCTTAAGAACATTCTCCCGAAACCGTTCCACCATACCCTGGTCGAAGCTGAGCCGTCCCAGTCTGTAATAGCCAAGCTCAATAAAGTTGGAGTAGCCCATCTTTTTGGCCATTCTGTCGCGAACCTTCACCAGCTTGTCAAACAGCGTGTCCAGCGCCGACCCATTCTCACCCAGCTTCCTGCCCAGGACCTCGTATGCTTCACGCCGCGTCTCCCGCTCGTCCTCCTTCATATATTTGCGGAGGATGGAAAGCGGCATGCTCTCCCCACGAAAATGAAATGTCAAACCGGCCATCAGTTTGGAATATTCCGTGACCAGGCGGTTCTCCTCAATCATTTCTTCGATGATATCCGGGGACATGGCCTTCTTCTGTACTTCGTAGTACTGGAAGAGGAGAGGCGACAGCATTTTTTCCAGCTTCGCCCGGAATGGGCTCTCCAGCATGGCGTTTACAAACTCCAGCTGGCAGTTTTGCACTTTTGGTGTGATTTCGTCGTAGTAGTCTTTTTCCGTTACATAGAACTCATCTGCCGTATTGATGGAATACCGCATATAGGAAAGACTTGAAGACGTTATAAATTCCCTGACCAGTTCATTAAACCTTTCCCTGGCTTCCAACACCTCGTTCACCGTCTTTGCATTCCTGACGCAGCGGGTGATTTCATCCGCCCTTTCGGTGATGGTTTCCAGGTCCATTCTTTCATATATGAGTTCTGCAACTTTCATATCAAAGTCTCCTCTTCGCAGTTGCTGCATTCACTTCCCTATTTTACCACAAAAGCCCTGACAGTTTTATTTGACCCCGATCAATCCTTTTGTCCCGTCCGGAGGGAGGCACTCCTTCCTTCCGGTTGATTTCTCCGGTACTGTCATTATTGCTTCATCCCATTTAACGGATTGGCAATCACCACAAGTGCTCTATCAGATACTCGGGTTAGGGCAATATAGCCTTCAGAGAATCCTTCAAAATGATCTACATAAAAATAATTGAAAGGAATTACAACCTTTCCTTTGGTATCAATGGCGCCCCAACGGCCCTTCTCGTTCCGTATGAAAGCCAGCCCTTCCCTGAATTTATAGCAATGCTGAACCGGGGCATAAATTTCCTTTTTTGTCGTTGTATCGACGTAGACATAGACATTATTGTTATATTTCTTGGAAACAGCAGATGTTAAGGTTGCCTTTATGATTCCATCTGTGGGCGCCTCGGCATAGAAATAACGATTTGCATCCAACCCATATTGTTCAATAACGGAGGGTTCATCTGAAGCATTTATTATTTCATTAATCGGACCGGCAGGTAAATTGCGTTCCAAAACCTTTCCATTTTCGTCCAGTACATCATAGGTGATGGCTCGCACACTCAAAGCGGCCTGAGTTACATTTTTGCTGGCATAATAGCCGCCACCCGGTTTTTTATGCATGGTTAGATATTCCTCTTCGTAGAGCTTGTTTCCCTCTTTATCAATTTCATTGAAGCCCTCACCAATTGCAATAGCTGCCCATCCGTTTTCAAAGGGATGCGCAGCACTATATTGGAAAGGAAGAACAACCTTCCCCTGCTTGTTGATATAGCCCCATCTTCCATTCGCTCCTGTTACAGCCGCCAAGCCTTCATGAAAAGCACCGCCGCCATCATATGCCCAGTCGTAGAGCTCGCGGCTATATGGGTATGATGTCTTGAGCACGATTTTACCCGTTTTATCTATGTAACAGATTTTATTATTGATAACCACCATGGCAAGCCCTTCTGAGAAAATACTTGTCTTGCCGTGAAAATTGCTTAAACTATATTGAACAGGTATGACAAGCTTGCCCTTCGTGTTAATAAACCCATACTTCTCTCCGTCCGACACCGCACAAAGCCCGTCACTGAATTCTGACCACGCGGAAAGGTTTCGCACCTTTGATATGACCACACTTTCCTTTATACTCGCAGCATAAGAATTGAATACACTTCCTGCCAGTATGATGAAGCTTATTATCAACACAGAAATTTTTTTCATGCTTCTCCCCCATTTCATCCATTTATCTGATTCCCAATGCCAATAGCACACTGTACCCGATTCAACCTTATTTCGTCATGCTGCTGGAAGTTATGCTGCCGGAATTGGCAGTCCCTGCTGTCTTGGGCAAAGTAATCAGTACACATTTTCCCGTAGCGGCATCCTCCATGAACGCATAGCCATTTTCAATAATAGGATCGAATTGACTGGCATTCGAAGGCAGATTATATTTGTACGGCACGATCAGCGTACCTTTCTTATCGATGATGCCGTATTTGGCGCTCTTATTGATGAGGTTCTCCCCTGTCCTGTCCACTTTCTCTTCAGCAACGGCATAATTTCCCGAAAAAGGATGGATAAATCCGAATTCCGTTTTACTGACCAGTTTGCCGGTGGAATCCATCAATTGTACGTAGTAATAGGATTCATTCAGAGTATACATCCCTTCACCCAAATAGCTGATCGACTTGCTATCAGCTGCAGTATATTGGACCTTCCCCGAGGTGTCCAGCATTTTATACTGATAATTATTCAACTCAGAAGTACTGGCGTGGAGTTCTCTCGTAATGATGACACCCTTATCCATATTAACGGCTTCACTACTGTCCGCCAGTAATAATTTAGCGTTGGCATCATAAATATCGTAGGTTGCCTCATTAAGATAAGAAAACCATACTGGCTTCTCATAGATCTTCCAGAAATTTGAGTTCCTGGAAAAAGCAAAGCCATCGGCCAGGACAGTACCATATTCATAGACAAACGGAACAATAACCTTTCCATTTGAATCAATGAGTCCCATTTTTTTATTCCTGGCAGCAATGGCATAACCCTTGGAGAAATCACTTAGGGCCCAATATTCACAAGGGATGATGAGCTTACCCTTTTTGTCAATGGCGCCCACCGCATGATTATTTCCCTTCCGGCTTACAATCGCTCTGCCTTCATGGAAGTACCCGTTGGTATTCAAATATGTAGCCCCACCAACCGCCATGGTTTTACTTAAAAGGAATATGGTTTTTCCCGCTTTGTTGATATAGGAAACCTGATCTGATGGAGCAGAAATGGCTATGCCTTCATAAAAATCAGAAATATTCCCATTATTGGTTATAGACCATTTCCCATTGATATCGAGAAATCCACTCGCTTGCCGGATTCCGGCGGAATTGACACGGTGGGCTTGCGCCAGGCCATCATGCAAACCGTTTACAATGCGATAATTCAATACCTTGATTTGCACTTTATCCGCAGCAGATGCTGACATGGCTGCACAGAGCAGAATAATGAAACAAAGAATACCTGCCAGTCTTTTCATGTGTCCCCCCAAATAGATGTCATTGTATAAAGTATACAACAAAATATGAATATTGGAAAATAGCAAGCATTATATACCATCGGTCGACGGTTAGTCGACAATAGGTGAAAATAGTCTCTCACTCTAAATTCTTTCAAAGGATGCGGTATAATATCAATAACGTTTAGAAGCAAAACGCATTTGCGGAATAATGTTGAATTATATGGATTATTCTGGTACAATCGTTATTGATTCAGAAGTATTCGGCTGATAAGAGAATAAAGTGTTATTTAAATAAAAGTAAAGGGATGTGCATGCGAATGGAAGATGATAAATCACTACCTAATAGCAAAAAGAACTTTATTAGAGGTAATTTATTTCTGCCATTACTTATCTCAATAGTTGTCGCAATTAGTTGCTTTCTTGTTTTATATAATGAATTATTTCACAAAAAGAATCTTAATGCTTTTATAATCATTATTTTATTACCGCTTGTATCATTTATCTTTATATATTTATTAAAAGCTTCTAATTTTATCAGCAATAAAAAAGTAACTTTCGAAGTCTTCAAAGAATCGAAATACTTATTATCTACTCTTGTAACCTCCCTGATCTTTGGATTTTCATTAATTTTTAATAACAAGGATATCATTAATATTGGGTTGTCCGTATTATACAAGCCTTTTCTTGTAGCACTGTTTATTTTCATTATGATAGAAATTAAAGTTATAGAAAACAGCTTTTCTAAAGTTCAGGATAGTATGAATAAGTCCAATCAATTATTAATTGAATATACCAAGGAGTTAGCAGAGACAAAAGACAGTACTACCCGACTACTTGAGAAAATGGTTTTTGATGCTACTCAAACCATATCCAACGAAATGGATAAATTTTTAATCAATTCAAATAATTTTGCAAATCAGTCCAGAGAATTATTTGAGAATATCCTCTCGGCAAATAACAATTTGCAATCGTCGATAAATGTTATCCCTGCACTATTTAAAAGCAAACTTGATTTTAATGATCTTTCCCTGGGGCTTAAGGATCTGGAAGACCGTAATAATTTAAATATCCTTTTATCAAATAGTTTCGGTAATTACCAAAAGAGTTGGATTAATTATTCCAGCAAGCTGAATATAACCGGAAACAGATTGCACGCTTATGCCTGGACTAAATTTTTCGAGACCTATCTGGATGCGGAACAGGCCAACCTTACAAATGAGATTATTTTTACCACCTCCAAAGTATATACGGATATTGTAATTAACTGTTGTGAGGAAGTGCTGAAATTGCACCCCAGTGAAAGCATCACCTTGTTTTTCGCAACGGCAATGTTGCCCAATGAACTCTTTAACTGGCCGCAATCTGAAGTATCCTTATCGAACAATCATTTTGAAGCCATCGGTCATACATGGAATGGATATGATAATTATTTCTCCCGAATACAAAACCTGATCAATAAAGGTGTTAAAATTCGCAGAAGTGTTTTAGTCACTGAGAGGCCGAACAATTATTTACGCAAAGACAAGTCTCTAATGTTTATTGGTACCGTTCAAGATTTAATAGAAGATAAAGAGAAATGGATCACACGGGAACCTTTGAACTATTCTGATTTCTCCACCTTAAGAAGTGAAAATATCTTTGAGAAAACTACCAAAATCAAATATGAGGATGCAGAAAAGTTTGTTGATATAGATAAGTTTACGTTTTATCCAATTGCAAGATATGAAGATTTTGATGATAATTGTGATATAAAGCCACAGCTGGAACTAATGAACAGATACGTGTATGGATATCATTCAAGTCCTGAAGACGCGCTTTACAAAGTGATCTCCTCCTCGGAAAATGACAAACACATCATTGATATCTTTTTTGAAAGCGGATCACTTATTAATAGTCAAAAAACCATACCTGAATTAGCAGTAATTAAGATTGGCGATCGATGGGAATTTGGAGTTATGGGTTATCTTAAACCATTTTCCGATACGATATATATTAAATTTTTATCTAATTCAAATATCTATAAAACAAAGCTGGCAGATATTCTGGTGAATTTAGAAAGGTGTCCTCAATTATTGGATTTATAAGAGGTGACCAAATGGAGATTAAAATGGGTGGCAATATTTACGACCCCGGATATGTAAAAATAAAGAATCGGCAAAATGTAAATAAAGAAAGATGGAATGATGTCTATAAAAAGTATGCTTTAACTGACTGGGAATTAATTGAGCCGGAAAATTTATATCAATATATCAATAAAACCAGTCTAAACAAAAGAAAAATAAAGAAAATTACAGAGTTTGGCTGCGGAAGAGGTATCAGAATATTAAGTCTGGTATTGCTGGATAATGAAATCAATAGAGAAGATGTATCTATTAAATGTATCGATATTTCTGCAAAGGCCATATCAGATGCAGAGGCTGTTTATTCACAGTTAAAGGAAAAGGAAATACCGGATATCTTTAATGAATTATCAAGCCGGGGCCATTTATCAAAAGAATTTGAGAATTTATTAAAGGAGGGCATCCCTGATATCAAATGTACGATTGAATTTGTAAACACTGACTTGTTTATGGGGTTCGCGGCTGATGAGAAAACAGACCTGTTGATAGATTGGATGTGTTTTCATGAGATACCCGTTGAATCCAGAGCAGAATATATCAGAATAGCGGAGAATCTATGTGAGAATTACTTTATTTTAACTGTTTTCTGTTCTGACGATTGTACCTTTCCGATTGAAGAATTTAAGCCCGTTGATGGTCATATACAAAAGCATATGTTTTCATGTGCGGAAATTGAGCAGTATTTTAGTAATTCCTTTATACAGATTCCAAGTTATCGATGCTTCTATCCTGGAAACAGTGAAAAAATCCATAGTGATGGAATGATATTTCCTAAAAAAACTTATTTTATGGTTAAACAAGGGCGTAAACATTTAGCATAGGTTTTTTCATAACAGTTGTTGCACTATTTCTTCTTTGTTCTTGATCTGCAGACAAAACCGAATAAACGGCTGCGATAAGAACAACAATTAGTAGTATTCCTGTTTTGCAGGATGAATTATTTAGTTCAAAAATCCCAAAGGTTCATTTATTCCCACCTGCAATCAGCACCGTCGTTGTATTGTTCGCGGCTTCAATAAAAAAACCGTTGAATTCATCGATACCCTGTTCCTTGCTAATCAACCGGATATTATGAAATCCAGGCGAAAACGGCCCTGCTGTCAAATAGCCCTTTTGATCCGTCTTACCTAAAAGAGTCTGATCTGACCATATTTCTACATTTTGAACAGGTTTTTTAGTAGACTGGTATAAAACAGTAAAGGCTATTTTCCCTTCTTTCAGATTCTTATCTTCTCCATTAAACCAAAGTTCTGTATAAGTCTCCTGCTGTGTGATATAGAACCCGTTTTGCCTCTTTATATTATTCGATGCATCTACCAGAGTAATATCATGGTGCCCTGCTTTATAGGGTCCTGCTCTCAGCAGCCCCTGTTCATCCGAAATTCCAATTTCCGCGCCGTCCATTAAAATGTGTATGTTTGATAATGGCTTCTTTGTTTCCTGATCCAGCACTTCCAATGTAATATACCCTTCCTTCAGGTTCTTGTCTTCATAAAGAAACCACAGTTCAGTTTTTGTTTCCTTGCTGGTTATGAAAAATCCATTGAGATTACTGATGCCACTTTCAGGGTCCAGCATTTCTATATCATGATGGCCTGCTGCCAAAGGACCTGCTTTTAATGATCCATTTGCATTGGTTTTCCCGAGAAGCTTGTCTTCTTCATAAATCTCGATCCCTTCCAAAGGTTTTTTGTTTTTATGATCCACCACTTTTAACGTTATATTGCCTTCATGAAGATTCGGATCATTCAAGTCGAACCATACTTCCGTCGAAGATTCCTTTTTTCGTATATAAAATCCGTTATTGCGCTCTGTACCGGTTTTTTCATCAATTAATGTAATGTCATGATGGCCCGGCGGATAGGGCCCGATTCGAAGTTTTCCATTTTCACCGGTTGTACCGACAAGTTTTTTATCCTTCCATACTTGGACATCCGAAAACGGTTTTTTTGTGAATTGATCCACAACTTTTAGAGTGATATACCCTTCCTCCAGGTTTGGGTCATCCTTTTCAAACCACAGTTCTGTGGCTGATTCCTTTTTTGTTATGTAAAATCCGTTCATTTCTTCGGTCCCACTGGCTTTATCCATCAGTAGAATATCGTGATGCCCTGCTTTAAAAGGACCGATTCTGAGTTTACCCGTCTTGCTTGTTTTCCCCAAAAGAGTATCATCCATCCATAACTCTATTCCTTCATATGATTTTTTAGTTAACTGATCGACAACTTTTATCGTAATATACCCCGAATCCAGTGACTTGTCCTGAGGCTCAAACCACAAGACCGTATTACTCTCCGCCTGTGTGATATAAAAACCGTTTTTCTCCCTTGTACCGCTTGCTTCATCAAAGAGTTCCATATCATAATGGCCGGCCGGATATGGTCCCAGGCGTATACTACCCTTGGAATCCGTTTTGCCAAGTAACTTGTCTTCCATGAACACCTGTATATCCGGAAATACTTTTTTGGTATTGGGATTGATAACCTTTATTGTGCAATATCCGGCTTCCAGGTTCTTATTGTTTAAAGTCATCCACATTTCAGTTCTTGATTCTGCGCCCGTAATAAAAAATCCATTTTTGACTTCTGTCCCGCTTGGCTCATGGATTAATACGGCATCATGATGTCCAACCGAGTATGGCCCAATTCTCAAGAAGCCGTTTTTGTCACTTTTCCCGGCAAACTCATCCTCAGTCCATACTTGAACATCCTCATATGGCAGCTTCGTATTTTGATCAACAATATAAATACTGATAAAGCCGCTTTCCAACGTACCATCCGGTTTATTAAAATATACAAGGCTGGTGTTTTGGGGTTGTTTGATAAAAATACTGGTTTTGGTGTTAAAATTACTTACAGGATCACGAAGTTCAATTATATGTTCGCCTTTTGATAATGGTCCCATCTTGATTTGGCCATTTTTATCCGTTTTGCCTTGCAGTTCATCTTCAATAAGTATCTGAATGCCTTCCGCAGGAGTTGCAGCCCCATCATAAAGTACTGTAATTGTAATGTACCCCTCTGTGAAACCGGATCCGGAATTATCACTGGCTTTAGCTGAACCATTTGCTATGAAAAATGCAGATACGAACATTATTATAACTGCAATAACCCTCGCGATACTATTATTTCTCATATAAATCTACCTTTCTATTAATGATACTAATAGAGAATTTTATATTAAATATGTCGTTTCCTCTTAATTGTAAACATAATACAATTTTACTGCAAATTCGTATCATTTGCAATATGCGGGTTCTTTTGATGTGGCTATCTCTTACTCCACTTTAAAATGAAGACTTTCCGGGTTATAAACAGAAAGCCTTTGTTTTTCTTTGAAATGTTTTGACGACGGTTTGACGACATAATATGAATATTGATGAAAATATAAAGGGGAAATGCCTGTAAAGAGAGAGGCATCCCGATGTATAGTAATCATAGGATTTAAAGGACTTATGGGATTTAATAAAGTTTTCCACAATCGTTGTCACTCTATTTCTTCTTTTTTCTTGTTCTGAAAACTAAACTGAAATATACAACAGCGATAAGTAAAGCTACATAATAAAAAGCTTTTGCCAGTGTCATATCCTTAAAAAAATCCATCAAATCACTTGTATGATGTATTCAACATCAATACATTCCTTTCTTATATATTTTTATTTATACTTTATTTAACACTGTGGACTTTTTATAAAAATTTATAGCTTTGACTATTTAAAGGAGTGTATTGCCACAG
>JAEWQC010000133.1 GCA_023399355.1 Bacillota bacterium
CCCCTTGTTTCCTTCCACTGCCGAACGTAAACCGGCCATTTCATGTACCGTTACGGTTCTGGCTGCTGGCTTTTGCGGTTTCATAGCAGCGCTGCTTTTACCGGCAAGCGCTTTGCGTGCTTGAGCCGGAAATCCTTAAATTGCTCCCGTTCGATTGAAAAACATAAGAAAATATACAAAGACATCGCTATGCTTTCTGACCGAAAATCAAAGATTTACCTTACATTGTGGATTAAAAAATTTTGTATATATTTGGTATTGATCAATGAATTTTGATATAATTAATCTATGCTGGTTTTGAGGGGAGAAACTCGATTGATTGGATTTATAAATATGCTTGTATTTCTTCGCATGATTCTGCTTTCCAAGGGGAAATCCATTTATGAAAAGTGCTGAGGCATAAGCTATGATGATGTGAGTAGTACAACAAATGTAACCAGACTGCCCGTTTGATCGAGAAATAATAGAAGTTCTGAGATGGAACCATCAACCTTAACAATTAAGAATAGCTGATGTGCTTTAACAAGATTATATAGAAGTATAAAACAATGAAAACAATACATACAGGTAATACTTGGATATGAAAAAAAATCGTGTTATAGTAATATTAATTCGTTAAAATTGAAGAAAAAATAATGCTACAAATAGAACGAGGAGGAGTTGCTATGATAAACAATATTAGCATAAAAAACTTTGGCCCACTTGCTGAAATAAAATGGGATAAATTAGGAAAAATAAATTTGATTATCGGTGAAAATGGCAGTGGAAAATCATTCATGCTAAAAGCATTATATAGTACGATGAAAACAATAGAAGACTACAAACGGGGTGATGACAGACGATCAGCTCGTGAGATATTATCAGAAAAATTGTATTGGACATTCCAGACAGGAAATATCGGTGAATTAGTTTCTAAAACAGCTAATGATTCATTAGCATGCAATATTACCTTCAACGAAAAAGAATTTAGCTATGAATTTGGTAAAGATACTGTAAAGAATATACAAATCATAAGTAACGAAACTTCTGCGCGATCAAGTAATTCGATTTTTCTGCCTGCGAAGGAAGTATTATCTATATACCATATTATTATGGAATCCCGTGAAAAAGACAAACTATTTGGATTTGATGATACTTATCTTGATCTTGTTCGTGCTCTTTCGCTACCTAGAAAAGGAGGAAAAAACTATAAAGATTTTGCTGATTCAAGAAAAGCACTAGAAGATATACTAGGTGGTAGAGTGGAATATGATGATAAATCACAACGCTGGCAATTCAAAAAAGGAAATCAAAAATTTGCAATTGGTGTTACAGCGGAGGGAATTAAGAAAATTGCTATCCTGGATTCTCTCCTAGCTAATCGTTATCTTGATACTGAATCAATAATTTTTATTGATGAACCTGAGTCTGCTTTACATCCAACTGCAATTTCCAAATTCATGGATATTATTGAGGTATTAGCAGAAGGAGGAATTCAAATTTTCCTTGCAAGTCATTCTTATTTTGTAATAAAAAAGCTTTATTTAATCGCACTGAAAAATAATTTTTCACTTCCATTTATATCATTAAATACTCAAAATGGAAGCGAAATTATGTATGATGATTTATTAAATGGAATGCCAAATAATTCAATAATTGATGAGTCAGTGCGTCTATACAAAGAAGAGGTTAATGAGGTGTTGGGATAATGTCAATAGTAATTGAAGAATCAGGCATGAAATTCGGACCTTTCCATGAAGATTATTGCTTTTACATTGAGAAATCAAATATTTATTTAAAAATACAAAATGGGTTGCAAATAGCAGAGTTCTTATTGGTTCGACCTGAAAAGAACAAGCTATTTATAGTAGAAGCTAAATCCAGTTCACCAAATCCAGTAAATAAGGAATCCCAAGACAAATTTGATAATTTTATTACTGAAATATCTGAAAAACTATTGAATGCTTTTACTTTAGGTCTATCTCTTTGTTTAAAACGACATACGCATTATAAAGATGAAATCCCAAAATATTTAACAGAAATTGAGCATAGTTCTATACAAGTAGTGCTTTTACTTGTAATTAATGGTCACAAAGAAGAGTGGCTATCTCCACTAAATGAGGCATTACAGAAGAGACTTAAATGTGCAAGTAAAATATGGCCATTTCAAGTAGTTGTTATAAATGAAAAAATTGCTCAAAACTATGGTTTGATCGATAATATCGCGTGAATAAAATATACTGGTTGTATATTTGTCATTTATGGCAACAAATATCTCTTGCTAAGGTTTATACTTTAACAGTAAGTAAATTCGCATTTTCTATATAAGAGCGGGATAATAATTCCTTTCTAGTTTTTGGGGTTTAGGTTTTCCCGGTGAGTTAAGCTGTAGTAATGTTTTATCATGTGATTTTTCTTGTTTTTAAATCGAAAAGGGGCAATTTTTTAGGATTTCCGGCTCAAGTACGCAAAGCGCTTGCCGGTAAAAGCAGCGCTGCTATGAAACCGCAAAAGCCAGCAGCCAGAACCGTAACGGTACATGAAATGGCCGGTTTACGTTCGGCAGTGGAAGGAAACAAGGGGCGTGGTCGGCGGTATGAATCCAAGTTGCACGATTATGCCAGCCGTAGGATGCCGGACAGGGACTCAGGTTTATCGGGATATTCGGGCATTCTCTGCGCTGTAATGGCGAAACGGCAAGCCGGGCCAGCCGCAAAGTTCTGGTTCCTAGGAATGTATATGAAAATTGGCTGGCAGAAAGAGGACTTAGAACTCCAGAACAAGAACAAATGAATGTCAATTGGAATAATGGAACATATGTAATACAGGCACTTGCCGCATATGCTGCATTGTGGGCTGTTCCAGCAATAATTGAGTTAACTGCAGCAGAAATATCGCTGATGATGGAATTGGTAAGTGCATATGGAATTGGTACGGCTATAATGCTTTATCTTAACGGAGGAGTAGAATTTTTCAGGTATGCAAAGCAGATAAGGGATGCAGAGGCAGCATTAGGTCCAACCCTTTCGGTAGCCATAGCCAAATATATCCTGGCATTAACCGGGCAGATACTAGCGGTTTAAATACGGTGATTAGAAGGCAGGAGATAGGCGTTATGCCATCTCCCTGTCTGATGGCCGATTTGTCTTATGGTTGTTCAATTCCTTCAGTTCCTGCAGATACCTATCTATTTTTCTTCGATTTTCAGCGATCTGGTTCTGAAGATGATCCGTATCATAATTCTGAAGATCCCATTCTATGCTGCTCATATCAGCACCACCTTTCATGTTGTTTATGATAAAGGATAATTGTGAAATTCACAAGTGATTTGTGTTAAAAGAGTGTTGGGTACAATCCAAGGCTTTGCATTCTGACTGGCTTATCATATCATTTATTCCGGTCACGATAGATTAAGAAAAGATTTACATTCCGTTAATCTCAGCGTAGCATTGGCATTTTATAATAACCATATAGAAAAACAGCAAGGAGGAGTGTTCATATGAATGCTTTGTCCCATATTTATTTGTCCTTGATTTTTAAGAAAGCAATAGAGAAGAAACTGCCCATAAAACTAAATACGATTTCCTTCATCAAAGGAAATCTGAAACCGGACTTTTCACTTCTTCTGGTTAAAGTACCCCATTATAAAATACCCACCTCCGAAATTGTAAAGAAGGAAATGGATAAGCTGATAGTACTCACATTGAATAACTACACGACCTGTACAAAAGAATTTACCGAAAGATTGGGTGTCGTCACACATTATCTTTCGGATTTTTTTTGTTATGCACACTCGACACGTTTTACCGGTAGTGTTTACGACCACTATATTTATGAAAAGAAACTGTCGAAGTACCGCAGAATCATGCAGACAAAAATCATGGAGTCAATCGGGAATGCGCCCTACATGGAGTACGACCTGGATTATCAATCCATATGCAGTCTGATAGATGGATTACACACAATATATTGTACGAAGAAACCTTCTTATGCACGGGACCTCATTTTTACCTTAAGGGCCGGTATTCCACTGGCCATTTTCCTGGTGTCATTTTTTCTGCAGCAGGGAGAGACGCAAGTGGCAGCATAATTGGCGTTTTAGAGGAGGATATATGAAAATTGCCTATTTTTCCGATACTTTTCTTCCGCAGATTAACGGGGTAACAAATACGCTGGGTAAACTGGACACCTATCTTGAAAAAAACTCCATTGAGCATATGTTTTTTGTTCCTGAATACCCCGAAACATACCAATCCGAAAATCCTTCGAAAGTCAGAAGGTTCAAAAGCGTTCGTTTCCCTATTTATAATGAGTGCAGACTATCCATCCCCCTATATGCATCATTAAGCAAAAAAATCGATCAATTCAGACCGGATCTGATACATCTGGTCACACCTCTCGGAATAGGATGGATGGGCTTGAAATATGCCCGCGAGAACGGCATACCGCTGGTATCCTCCTACCACACGAATTTCGATGCCTATTTGAAGTATTATAAACTCGAATATCTGGAAGATACCATCTGGAATTATTTCAGGTGGTTCCACAATTTCAGCGGAATAAATTTCTGCCCTTCTGCCGATACCATGAAGGTATTAGAGAACAAAGGACTCAAAAACACCAGGATATGGGCCAGAGGAATCGACACAGAGAGATTCAGCCCGGTTCACAGGCACCTCAATATCAGGCGGAAGTTTAATGCTTTGGATAAAATCATGTTCCTATATGTCGGTAGAGTTGCTGCGGAAAAGGACCTTGATATATTGCAGGAATGCATGAACAATATAAATGCTCTTCATCCCGGGAAGGCCTGCTTTGTCATTACAGGCGACGGCCCATATGCCGGGCACTTGAAAAAGAATGCTCCCGGCAATATGCATTTAACCGGATACCTTAAAGGAATGGAATTGGCCGAGATATATGCCTCCTGTGATGTATTCCTGTTTCCGTCAAGTACGGAGACCTTTGGGAATGTTGTACTTGAAGCGATGGCTTCGGGTTTACCGGTAATCGCAGCAGATGCAGGTGGCGTGAAGGACAGCATCAGACATACTTCCGATGGCTTTCTTTGCAAAGCCAGAAATGCCTTGAGTTTCACAAAAGCAATGGAAAAGTTTTTAAAGAATCCGGATCTGGCTGTATCCATGGGTGCAGAAGCGAGGCGGCATACATTGAACAAATCGTGGAACAGTATATTTGATGGTTTACTGAAAGATTACCAGGAAATCTTAAGCAGAACGCATCCTGATTATGGCAGGAGCGCTTGAAGCATGCCGGAAGGTACTTCTCATGCTGAATGAATAAAATCTGGAGGGTCGACATGAGAGTTTCAATCATTGGCGGAACCGGATATATCGGGTTGGTAACAGGAATTGGACTGGCAGTGAAAGGTCATAACGTCATTTGTGCGGACATTGATCATTCAAAAATTGAAAAAATGAAAAGGGGCATACTGCCTGTTTATGAAGACGGATTGGAGGCTCTTCTCCGGAAAGCGAAACAGGAGGGGCATATCAGTTTCACCGACAATATTCACAATGCTGTGACAGGGGCGGATTTATTGATGATAGCCGTTGGTACTCCTGAAGGGTTGAATGGAGAGACGGATATGAATCAGTTGCTGAATGCACTTAAATCAATAGCGTGTTCCATGGATAAACATAAAACAATTGTGATCAAAAGCACGGTTCCTGTGGGTACGAATGATATGGCTGCTGTCTTTTTAAAAAAGCATCTTAAATCGTCGTTCCAGTCATTTAGCCTGATATCGAATCCGGAATTTTTGCGTGAAGGTTCTGCAGTAAAGGATTTTTTGAATCCTGACAGGATCGTCATAGGTACTTATGATAATGATGCACTGCAAACCATGAGGGATTTGTACAGCGGTTTCGATTGCCCTTTTATCGTAACAGAGCCGTGTAGTGCCGAGATGGTGAAATATGCATGTAATTCCTATCTTGCCGCAAGAATATCCTTTATCAACGAAATTGCGGAAATTTGTGAAAAAGTGGGTGCTGACATACAGTCTGTCACCGAGGGCATGAAATTCGATAAAAGAATCGGGGGGAATTACCTGAATCCTGGCCCGGGTTTTGGCGGTCCCTGCCTGCATAAGGATATCAGATCTCTCATTTATTTCGGGGAACAATCTGGAGCAGATGCCGGAATGCTCAGGGCAATTCTGGAAAGGAATGAAAAGCAGGTAGAAAATATTATGCAGTATATCGGCACTGCATTGAAAAGTATTAAAAATAAGAAAGTTGCTGTTCTGGGATTGAGTTTTAAAGCCGGGACTGATGATACGAGAAATTCACCCGCAATATCCTTGATCAGAATGCTTACTGGAGCGAAATACAAGGTTTCTGTCTATGATCCGAAAGTCCGGGAAATTGAGGATTCCTTAAAATCTTCTGTTATGATGACTAAAAGCATTGATGAAGCTTCAGCAAATGCAGACTGTATAGTAGTCATGACCGAATGGGAAGAATTCTTTGACATGGACCTTGAGGCTCTTTACAATGTGATGAGACACGCTTACATGGTGGACGCGAGGAACATCATATCTCCTAAAAGAGCTTCAAAGGCTGGATTCCAATATAAAGGGATCGGCGTGGGACGATTCGGATCACGTGAAAATGCCGATAAACTGATGGAAGAGATCATTTAGTATTGCAAACCCTGTTATTTTTGTGCTTCAGGTGCAGCCGGATTTCGTCCGCAATAATGGGAAGGAAAATACTTGTAAAGGCTTCAGTAAACTTCTTTGATAAAAAGTTTCTTAATAGTGATTGCGTATTGGTGATCTCGGCGGATACACCTTATTTTCAACTGCCCCAGGAGATAAAGGATCAGGTGACGGAAGTCGGCTACTATAACTTAAGACCAAATGAATATATGATTTTTAACTGTTCAAAAGCACAGGTGATTATTGTACAGAGTGACAAATAATGATTATACGGATTCATGACTTTCTTCGCGCCTGCTTTCAGGATAAAACAGCAGGAACAGGATAGCGGAAACGGTTAATAAAATGATGGAGAGATAGATCTGCTTAAACCCAGTATTGAGAGTGGACTGGAATGAAGCCTCAAGCGTGGAGGACCTGGCATTTATTTCTCCCAGATAATTCTGCAGGGCTTTGTCAAAGGTGTCCGGCACTGCTGCTTTGTAAGCTTTCAGCTGTGACAGGGTAGTATCCATTCCTGATATGGCGGACTTTATACCGAAAGCAGCAGCCTGCATTTTTTCAATGCCTGCAGAAGTGCTATTCCCAACTTTCTGCATACCCTCAAGTTTCCTGACAAGGTCCGCTCTGGCTGCAGTCAAGGCATCAATACCCTGTTGTACACCTTTATCAATAGTGTCAACGACCTCAGGGATCTTCAGCTTGAACATCTCTGAAGCAAAATAACCTGTTCTCTCTGTAATATTGGTCACATCGGCGGTCTTCATCTGTTCGATCAACTTTTCGGGAACCTTGCCGTCACCGTCTTTGAAATCAATTTTGATAGTGGTCATACTGCCAAGATCGGGGAAAGCCAAACCTGCCAGCTTATCCTTCATTGCCGGATTGCTCTTCATTTCTGAAATTCCCTGATTCAACTCCTGTGCATAAGGCAGCGGAGGTACGCTGATCTCTTTCGGCAGCAGGTCCATGATATTGCCCTGTATGTTTCCGCCTGCATGGGCCAGAAAGCCAATCATGATAGCAGGGGCTATGGCAGTCCCGATGGAACGTACAAGGGACAATGCCGCCAGTGCGGAGTTCGATTCCTCCGTGCGGGTGTTTGCAAGCATCATATAGTTCAAAGGAGTACCTATCGTGAAGCCTACACCCAGACCAATCAGCATGAGGGAAATAAAAACGGCCGGGATGCTTGGATACGGGATAGTCACAAGAATCAGGAACAGGGATCCTGCAATAGAGAGAATGAAACCAACAGCCAATACAAGCTTTGCTCCGAATTTGTCGATCAGCTTGCCTGAAAAGGGTGCGCCTGCTCCTGCAAAAACACCCAGTATGATTACAAAATAACCACCGCTGCCGGATGCTATTTTTAAAGCGTTTTCAGAGAACTGTGGTACGAAAATCATCCCCATGAGTATGACGCCCGTTACAATGGAGAGTAATAGGGTGATTACTATTTTATAGTTGGTGAAATAACTCAGATTCATCACAGGGTCTTCCGCCTTGTTTTCCGCAAGGATGAATATGGGAAGCAGTGCGACAAACAGGATCAGGAATGGATATACATCGGGTTTGGTGATGGACTGGCTGAAATGGAAAAAATCTATGTTTCGAAGTCCGTATAACAGCGAGAGCACCATGAGTACCAGTATGAAGATGCCCGGGAGGTCTATCTTCTTTATATTTGTTAGTTTTGTATTTGGCAGGAATACCAGTCCTGCGAGAATGACAAAAATACTGATGGGAATGTTCACATAAAATATGTATTGCCAATTGTTTACACCGAAAATATCCAGGATTGCGCTGCCTGCCGAGGCACCGAAGATGTTTGCGATGCCGTAGACACCTCCGACCAGGCCAAGGGCCAGACCGCGTTTTTCTTCAGGGAATATGGTGCCGAATTCTGCCGTTGCCACCGGTACTATTCCACCGCCGCCGATAGCCTGAATACTTCGTGCAATGAGCAGCAGCGTGAAGCTGTTGAAGTTCTCTGAAAGTCCGCAGAAGAGGGAACCTGCTCCAAAAAGGACGATGCTGGTCAGATAGATTATCTTTCTGCCATATTTATCTGCAAGCTTTCCCATAACCGGGATACTTGCCGCGTAAGCCAGCGTATAGATGGTTATCATCCAGATGCCGGTCTGGTCGCCAACGCGGAGGTTATTCTGTATAATGGTCCTTGCGGGGGTAACGATACCGGTATCTATTGCGCCCATGAAAATACCGAACAGATACACCGCCATGACCATTTTGAAATTGATTTTTTTCAAGGTGTCATTTTGCTGAGTCATATAAATTACTTGTATGATGTATTCAACATCAATACATTCCTTTCTTATATATTTTTATTTATACTTTATTTAACACTGTGGACTTTTTATAAAAATTTATAGCTTTGACTATTTAAAGGAGTGTATTGCCACAG
>JAEWQC010000149.1 GCA_023399355.1 Bacillota bacterium
GGATGAGGTTTGATGATCCAACTCAAATTCGCATAAACTATACTCTTGGCCTCCGCAATTCTGTCCCCCGAAATCATAAGGAAATTTTCCGTTTACAAATTCACCGGATAATTTATCTTCCCAGTACTTTTTTTCGTTAGAAAATCTATTGTCCAATGCTACTATTTTATGTAAAACACTCACACAAAATCCCCCTCGCCTATAATCAGAATCAGATATCCGCCTAGTCTAATATAAAGTCCTCATCCTCTTCCATTTCTTTCTTTATGACAACTATTTCATCTATTAGCGATATCTCATTGATATTTACATGAATATTTCCCGCAATGGTCTCCAGTATTTCGATGTAATACTTTATAAAGCCTTGTATTGTACTTCTTTTAAATAAGCATGTCTTGTATTCCATAAACATCTCAATCCTATTATCTGACAGTGCTGCATTTAGCGTAATGTCAAACTTCGCAGTTTTGTTTTCAAATTCCAGAGGCTTAATGACAAGATTTCGTATAGTGATCTCCTTTGTTGAGTCAATGCCGTCTGAAATATTCATCATATTAAAGCAAACATCAAATAACGGATTCCTATTTTGCAACCGCTTCACATTGAGTTTTTCCAAAAGATTATCAAATGGGTAGTTCTGGTTATCATATGCTGACAGGCAGCTATTTTGTATTTCTATCAAATATGTTTTAAATATTTGATTTGCCTTAATAAAACTTCTCACAGGAATTGTATTTACATACATCCCCATTGTATTCTGAATATCTGCGTGAGTTCTGCCGAGTACATTGCAGCCTATTATGATATCTTCCTGCGCTGTAAGTTTATGAAGAAGAATGTAGAATGCAGCAGTCAGCACCATGTTTATAGTCGTCCCGATATCCGAAGCAATCTTGTATAATGCGTCACATAAATTTTCACTTAAAGAAAAATTGATGCTATCGCCCTCATAGGAAAGGGTGGAAGCTCTGTTATAATCCACAGGTATATTCAACAGAGGTACTTCTTCCTTAAAAATATTAAGCCAGTACTCTTCCACCCTTTTTATCTTTTCCGAATGATATAAATCAGATTGCCATTCAGAATAGTCTTTATACTGAATAAGTATTTCCGGCAACTCCACACCTTGATAAATCTTGAAGAAATCTTCAATGAGTATTCCTACGGATGACCTATCTGCAATAATATGATGCACATCAAGCATAAAAACAAACTTATCATATCCAGTCTTAATAATCTCTGCCCTTAACAGAGGAGGCCTTTTCAAATCAAATGGCCTTATGAACTCATTGACGAGCTGATTTAAGTCGCTACCGGCTGCTTCACTATATTTTATTTCAAACTTGATGTCATCATGTATACGCTGCACCGGTATCCCTTCATGCATTAGGAAGGAATGCCTCAAAACTTCATGTCTTCTGACTAATTGATTCATTATTTCTTCAAAATATTGTTTATCCACATCCCCTTCAATTTCCATAATCATGGGGATATTATAGCTTAAGTTTTCGGGCATCCTCATTAGAAGTGTAAAAATTCCTCTTTGTTGTGCCGATATCGGGTAATATTCCTTTTCCTCTGCAGGTTTTATTGGGCTGATACAATCGTTCTCTAATGCCGCACCGGCCTGTGCACTCTTGTCCAGATAACCGGCAAGCTGAGCCACTGTCTGATAATTGAAGACATCTGATATGCTAATGCTCCTATTCAAATATTTGTTCAAGCTGTTTACCATTTTCATAGCAAACACCGAATCTCCGCCTAATTCATAGAAACTGTCGAATATGTCTATTTCCTCTAGTCCCAACACGCTTCCCCATATTCTGGCGATCTTAAGTTCAGTTTCAGTATACTGCCCGTCTTTCCTGCCTTTGGCCAAAACCTCAGTAAGCTTAAAATCAGTTTTGCTTTCTATTTTTTTATACTTTTTATTCAATTGGGCTTTTGTCCTGATTCCACCGGAAACCCTCAATGAAAGCTTATTCAAATCATCACTGTCATAATCCAGTTCCCCGATAATGACCCTGTTGATGTTTTTATGTAATATTTTATCAAAGGCATTCATTGCAATGATGTTTTGAAGTGGTTTAAAAAGCATACCTATATTTTCTTCCAAACCAGCACCCATACCGGTGTCTTTCCACAAAGGCCAGTTTATCGTTAATGTCCGTTTGCCCTGTTTGCTTCTGAATGCGGAAAAAGCATCCAGATATGAATTTGCTGCAGAATAGTCACCCTGACCCGGGTAACCCATGAACGATGCAATTGAAGAAAATAGGGCAAAGAAATCCATATCTTCATCCCTGGTTAGATAATCCAGAACCCATGCTCCATAAACCTTTGGAATTAATACACTATCAAATTTTTCCCTTTCTTTGTTTATAATAAAGCCATCCCCAGCTACACCGGCACAGTGAATAATACCATTAATTCTTCCATATTCTCTCTTCAGGTTTTTTATTACAGTTCCGGCTTCCTCCATTTTCGATACATCTGCACTATAGCAAAGAACCTGGGTGCCGCTGGATCTGATATCTATTATGGATTGAAGAATGTTACACAGCTTCCTGTTTTCATTTTTTTCAATGATTTCATCCCATCTCTCCACATCCGGAAGTATTGAGCGGTTTATCAAAGCAATAGTAGCATTGACTTTTGATGACAGGTATTTGCATATTTTCAACCCAATATCACCGGTGCCTCCCGATATGATATACACACCTTCACTTTTAAAAGTAAAGTCATGTTCATCAACAACTTCAATATCCAAATAATCTAATTCTTCAACATACCATCTCCCATTTCTATGTGCCGTTACGCTATCATCACCGGGATGTTGCATGGCATAGATGATTTCTTCAGCTTTTGTTTCAGCTTCAATATCGATACATCTGCACACCAGGTTTGAATATTCACTTGAAAGAGTTCTGCTCAGGCCAAACAAGGTTGCCTGTCCGGGTTGCAGATATTCTTCATTTCCGCTGACCTCCTCTGCATTTTGTGTTATAACAAAAATATGAAGTTTTTCGCCGAGTGGTCTCTTTAGTATGCTCTTTATAATAAAGAACAGGCTGTATACACCCTTATTCAGCTCGGCATCCAGTTCATGGAGATCACTTGTGCCCTGTCCGGAATTCATGCATGTTGTGTTAACTATATATGTATAGTCCATCAGGTTAATTTTACCAAGTACGGTGAAGTAATCCTCTTCTTCCCCTGAAATGATATACTTTCCATCACTCACTTTTTTAAATTCAGAGCCTAATCTTATCTGGATAACCCTACATCCTTTATTTCTTAAAGCAACTGCCAGATTCTCCCCTGATCCAAAAGGATCTTCAAATATGATTACTCCTCCAAAAAGAGGAACTGCCTCATGGCTGGCTATATCCACGGGAATCCATTTTATTGAGTGGTACAGATTGTTTTTTCCAATTAAGCTGCTGGATAAATCAACCTTCTTAATGGTATAATCATAAATTTCTGCAAAAACATTACCTTCAGTATCCAGTAGAAGGATATCAAATTGAATCAATTCTCTCGTATCTGTTACAATGTCTTTCATTTTTATGTGGCTATAGAACCTGCTGGGAGTGGAACCATAAATCATGATATTTTTATATGCTAATGGAAGGTACCTTTCTTTTACAGTAAGACTAAGTGCATTAACAGCCATATCCAGAAGTGCCGGCTGCAGATAATACGTGCTTAAATCATCCTGATACTTCTTATCAAGAGTTAACTCCGCTAATGCCTCCTTATCGCTACTAGTAAGTTTAAGGCAGTTCGTCCACCTATCTCCAAAATGTATAAATCCTTTTGTGATAGCGTTAGGGTCTATCATTCTGGCATCAGAGTCAAGTTCCCTTAAGATTTGCGTAACATCAACTCTTGGAGGCCTATTGTCCCCATTCTTGTAAATCTTACCCTGAACATGCCCCTCCCAATTCCTTTGAACATTCTCATTATGAGCTCCTCCCCTGCTTATCATCTCGAATTCAAGGTGTTCCTCAACTTCTTTTATAATTGTCTGTACTGTCCTGGTCTCTCCTTCTTCCAGCATGAGTGGCGAAAGGATGACTATATCATTAAGCCTCAAACTCTTAGTGCCAAAATGATGCATCCCTGCCTGTAAAGCTATTTCCAGATATGCAACTCCGGGCATTACATGCTTCCCGGTTACTTTATGCTCCTTCAGTACCCAGTGCTTATCTGCGCTAAACTCAGTTGTGAATACCTTTTGATTCATCGATTCCAGGTGTAGTTTTTCTAATAAAGGATGGAGGGTTTTTTCGCCAGAGACATGATGACTTTCCCTGGTCCTTTCACCTCTTATCGGAATTTCACTCTTGTTATCAGACTGTGGCCAATATCTTTTCTTTTCAAACGGGTATATGGGTAAGCTAACCCTATGTACCTCTTCCTCTGCATAAATACTACTCCAGGGGATGTCCGCACCCTGAATATACATTGCGCATAGTTCATTTAATTCTTCCGGATTATGGTGTTTTACATATTCCGCCGATTTGAGGCCAGCCAGCATGTCAAGCTTTCTTTTTTCATCCTTGGTAAGCATTCCGTCTTCCATTTCACTGGCAGTAATACCCTCAACCACTTTATGGCTTCCAAAAAACACCCCCTCCTCTGGGTTTTCTTTCATCCCGTCACTGCACAACACTTGTATTTTATGCTTTAAATCCTCATAATCCTTTGGCACTAACGCAAGTCTTACATTATAATGTCCTCTTCCCGTGTTTGCCGTATAACATATATTTTCCAGGCTTCCTATCGTAGCTTTATCAAAAAACTCCTTATATTCGATTAAGAGATCCTCAAGAACAGATCCCTTTCTGGTTGAAAGTGTAAAAGCATAATGCTTGTCGCGGTTTAATCCGGGCGCATCAGTAAATACAGGCGCTTCCTCAACAATAACATGCGTATTCGTGCCGCTTATTCCAAAGGAACTCACCCCTGCCCTTAAAGGATAACTGCTATTTTCAAGATGAACTGTTTTATCAACAAGATACACTGGAGATTCAATAAAATTGATATAAGGATTAGGCCTTTTAAAATTTATCGTGGGAGGCACCTGCTTATTTTTCAAGCACAGTACCACTTTTATCAAGCCTGCCAATCCGGAAGGTGCCACCAAATGCCCTATATTACCCTTAACCGTTCCTAACCCACAGAATTGAGTTTTATCCGTATATCTTTTAAACGCATTGGTGATACCTTTAATTTCGATGGGATCTCCAAGAACTGTCCCTGTCCCATGCGCTTCAATAAAAGATATAGTTTCAGGATTTATCCCGGCTTTTTCCCAAACACCTGCAATAAGGTCCTCCTGTGCTTTTGCATTCGGCGCCGAAATACCATTCGAAGCGCCGTCGTTATTGCAGGCACTTCCTTTAATTACTGCATAAATATTATCTTTATCGCTTAAAGCCTTTGAAAGGGGTTTTATAATTATTGCAGTAATTCCCTCACCCCATACCGTCCCGTTGGCATCTCTGTCAAAAGGCCTTAATGTATTGTCATCTGATTCCAGTACATGCAGCTTTTTATCCTTGGAGGGAAAGTACATAACTCTTGCACCGCCTACTATGGCCTGTTCACACTCGCTGTTTTTTAAGGCTTTACATGCAATATGCAGCGCAACCAGTCCTGATGAACAGGCCGTATCAACGACAAGACTCGGCCCGTTCAAATTTAAGATGTAGGATATTCTACTAGCCAGAATTCCCGTTGCCGATCCTGTAAATCCCACCATATCGAAATCTGATATGAAGTCTTTATAAAGTGGTTCATTTAAATGAGCCTTGCCTACATACACACCCGTTTTTGTACCGTTTAGGCGGTTACCGCCAAGGCCTGCATCTTCAATAGCACCCCAGGCTGTCTGTAATAAAAGCCTTTGTATGGGGTCCATCCTGACTGCTTCCGCGGGAGAAATGTTAAAAAACGCGGCATCAAAGCTATCAACCTCTTCCAGGTAGCCTTGCGTCAAATAATCATCCTCTGCCAGTTTATCACTGCTATTTATAAATGCATCCGTGTTTTTCCTCCTATCTTCCGGAAACGTTCCAATACAGTTTTCCCCGTTTTTTAAATTTTCCCAGTATTCACAGACATTCTTCGCCCCCGGCAATCTGCAATCCATGCCGATTATTGCAATATCATCTGTGTTTTCAATAGTATTGCCATAGATCTCTTTCAACATTATTGAGGCATCATTTGTAGATAAGCTTTTTTTGATGACTTGTTCGTATATGTATGTTTTTATCTTTTCCACTTTACCTGCACCCTCCGGATTTTATTACTTCATCTGCTTCATTCATCGTTATGTCACCATTAACCAGCATTTTCAGCACATCTTCGATATCATTATCCATGCCTTTACTTTCTTCATCTACACTTATGCTTTCTTTTATCTGTTCATTTTTCTGATTGGCTTTTTCCGTCTTTTCATCAATATACTCAGCCATCCGGCTGACAGTAGAATACGAGAATACATCCGCGATATCCACGGCCCCGGGAAATTGTTTTTCTATTTCCTTTAACAATTGAGTCGCCAGAATAGAATCTCCTCCCATGTCATAAAAGCTTTCATATACATTGACTTCCTTCATTCCCAAAACTTTTGCCCAAATTTTTGAAAGAATGATTTCAATATGGTTAAAGCTATCCCCATCTCTACCTGTAATCAATATATTTGAGTTTTCAATATCACTATTTTCAACTTTGTTCGCCTTTTTCCGCATAAACTTATATGCATCCAGGAGCTTTTCAGAAAGGATTGAATTTCCATTTAGGCTTGAAACACTATCCAAGTCAAGCTCTCCAACAATTATATTATGAATATTCTTACTTAAAACCTCGTCAAAGGCATTTACTGCATCTATTGTCTTTAGTGACTTAAACACAGAATCCATGGTCACCCCATGGTCAAAAGCCATTCCTGTTTCCTTCCATGCCGACCAGTTTATCGATAATGTTTTCTTTCCCTGTTTGCTTCTATATGCAGCATATGAGTCCAAATATGAATTTGCTGCCGTATAATCACCCTGACCAGGATAACCGATAAGGGATGCAACAGATGAAAACAGCACAAAGAAATCCAATGAATCGGATTTTGTCAGGGAGTCCAATATCCATGTTCCATGTATTTTGGGTTTAATAACACTATTA
Source organism: Bacillota bacterium (assembly GCA_023399355.1). Classification (GTDB taxonomy): domain Bacteria; phylum Bacillota; class Clostridia; order Acetivibrionales; family DTU013; genus UBA1305. The sequence goes on from JAEWQC010000149.1 coordinate 7,189, forward strand.
AAGGTCTCCTCCTCTTTCATGTAGATAAACCCTCTTCCTGCCTGCCCGGCGGCATGAATCACCCCGTTTATTTTCCCATATCTGCACCTGATATCGCTTATTACCGGCTCCATCTGATTAAGATCAGAAACATCTGCAGGATAATAGCTTACTTCTGCTCCTGATTCTTCGATATGAATTATTATTTTTATTAATCTTGCCAACTTTCCATTTTCATTCTCCATAAGGAACTCATGCCATTTTTTGCGTTCCGGTAGTATAGTCCTTCCGATCAAAGCTATATTTACCTTGTTTTTTGCAGCCAGATATCCGCACATTTCCTGCGCTATTCCACCCAGCCCTCCGGTGATGATGTAGGCCCCGTTTTCTTTAATATCAATTTCTTCATTCGTAATTTCTTCAATATTCAAATGATCAATATTCTGAGCATGATAAGTTCCATTTCTGACAGCCACTATATCCCGGGCATCTTCTCCTGTTATTAATGGCAGGACATCTGTTGCTACATTTAAACGATCTATGTCTATAAATTTGCATCTGATATTGGGATGCTCCTTCTGAATAACCTTACACAGTCCGAATATACTTGTATTTGTCGGGTATATTTCCGGCTCGCTGCCAGTAACCTCATGCGCCAGCATAGATACCACAAATATTTGAAGATTATCTTTTAATCCATTTCCAACAAGGCTTTTAATCATATAGTTCATGCTATACAGTCCCTGGTTCAGCCTGGAGTTCAGTTCATTAATATTTTCAATTTTCTGCTGGGAAGAAACAGTAAGCATATGGATGATCTGCGATATCTTTCTCCTTTTTATCTCCATGAAAAGATGTTCATAATCGTTTTCCAACCCTTGAATACTATATCTGTTGTCATTATATTTTTTATAAATTGGACCTTGTTCAACTTCAATAATCTCCTTGCCTAAAGCTTTAAGCTCCTTTGCCAAATCATCGCCCAGACCATTATTATCCTTTAAAATTATAACGGTACCCTCAGCGGATAGGTTTTTCTCCTGAGGCCTCTCATAAGGTACCCAATTGACTTTTGAATAAATATTGCTTCTGACAAGTTTCATAAATTCGTGAACTCTTTTTAGTTTAAAGTCTCTAATCTCAGCAAATATATTGCCGTTCTTATCAACTAAATCCACATCGAAGCTTACGATCTCCTCATTGAAGGAAGAGGTGTCAATTCTTTTGATATAGCTGTAAAAAGCAGCCGGCATGGTACCATAGACTTTAAATCCCTTATACGAAAGAGGCAGATACCTTTTATTAAACGTAAAGCAATATGCTGCAGCAGCCATATCAAGCAGACTTGGATGGAAGCAGTATGTATCAAGGTCGTTTATAAACTTTTCCGGTAATGCCAGTTCCGCCAATCCTGTTTCTTTGCCTATCTTTAAATTATGGATATTAAGCCATCTCGGGCCAAACTCTATAAAACCTTTTGATAACTCATTCTGATTAATAGCCATTTCGCTTATAGAGCATTCGCTTTTCAGTTTGTCAATATCATACCTTTTCGGTTCTTTGTCATTATGAATTAGAAATCCACCTTCGGCATGTTTGACCCAGTTTACAATAGAACTTCCGTTTTCCTTTTCCTCCTTGCTTGCTATAACAAAGCTGTAGCAATTCTTATCTCTCTTGATAATTGTTTGAACATCGCGCGATTTGCCTTCCTGTAGAACAACAGGTGAATAAAATGTTATATCCCTAAGCTCAATCTGACCTTTTGAAGCATATTTCAGACTGGCCTGATATATCATTTCTATGTAGGTCGTTCCCGGCAAAACATAGTTTCCCATTATTCTATGGTCCCATAGTACAAAATGCTTTTCCGGACTGAACTCAGTGGCATATATGTCCTGATCCGATGATTCTGCTAAAAGCGTCTCTAATAAAGGATGGATAAACCCACCTGAATCGCGTCTGTCTACTTTAAAATCCGGAATATCGATCCAGCATCTCAGCCTTTCAAACGGATAAGTCGGTAAGCTGACTTTTTTCATGGCTTTTTTATTGAGATATAAACCGGCCCAGTCAACGTCCGCACCTTTTACATAAACACTACACAGACCACTAATAGAATCCAGGTCTACATTATCCATAGATGTAATTTGATCAATAGATGAACCGGCTTGTTTTGAAAGCCCGCTTTTGATTAGGGTCTGATCTCCGGATATTACTGCAGTATGCTTTCCATAGAAAATGCCCTCGACAGGTGCTTCGTACAGTCCATTGCTTATTATCTTACCAATCTTAGCCCGCAGTGCATCCATACTTTCAATTGCCAACGCCACTCTGCAGCTGTAATGAGATCTACCGGTGTTAGCCGTGTAGCATAAATCCTCTAAATGAATATTATCGTTCTTATCCAGAAAATCCTTATAGCTAACAATCAATCTTTTTAGTGCCTCTTCACTTTTTGCCGATAAGGTTAGAATATTATACTTTATGTGCTCCTTATCCCCGGTATTTTTAAGATACGGCGCCTCTTCAAGAACAACATGACAATTTGTCCCGCTGAATCCAAAGGCGCTTACGCCGCATCTCCTTGGGAAATCGTCAACTTCCCATTTTCTTAACATGTCATTGACATATAAAGGTGACGTTTCAAAACTGATCTTCATATTTGGCTTTTCAAAAAAGATAGTCGGAGCAAGTTCTTTATTTTTCAGAGACATCACTGCTTTAACTAAGCCAGCTAATCCGGCAGCTTCATATAGATGGCCTATATTGGACTTCACCGTACTGATAGCACAGAAATTACTTTTTGTGGTATACTTGCTGAATGCATCAGTTATAGCTTCAATTTCAATAGGATCTCCAAGTTTTGTGCCCGTTCCATGAGCTTCGATATATGTTATTGTAGAAGGATTTATAGAAGCATTCTCCCAAGCTTCCAGTATTACCTCCGTTTGGGCTTTTGCATTAGGCGCGGTCAATCCTACAGAAGCTCCGTCTTGATTTACAGCGCTTCCCTTAATGACTGCATGTATATTGTCTCCATCCTCTACCGCTTTACCTAGAGGTTTCAAAAGTATTGCGATTACACCTTCACCTGTGCCGGTACCATCTGATTTATTATCAAAAGCCCGGGTCCTCGCACTGGATGATTCGATACCCACTTTCACCTGGTCCGCTGCAGGTATGAGATTTATTTTCACTCCACCTGCAATTGCCATATCACATTCTCCGTTTAATAAACTTTTACATGCGACATGTACAGATACTAATGACGAAGAGCATGCTGTATCAATCAAAATACTCGGGCCTCTAAGATCCAGCATATATGCAATTCTGCTTGGAATAATAGAAGTCAGGTTACCCGCTAAGGAAATTGCTAACGAAGATGGTTCCATTTCAGCAATACAGTTCAAATAGGTATTTAAGGGATTGTTGGAAAATCCCAGAAATACTCCTGTCCTGGTTCCTTTTATTCTGTTTCCGCCATATCCCGCATCTTCAGTAGCCGCCCATGCCGTTTCCAGGAAAATACGCTGATTGGGATCCATTAAACTCGCTTCCTTAGGTGATAAACGAAAGAACTTATAATCAAATTTATCTATTTCATCCATGTAAGCTGCTTGCATATATTCTACTTGATCCACGCTGTTGCCCTTAAATTTTAAGTAACTGTCAATATCTTTTTTACGTGTTGCAGGGAAATCTCTAATGCAGTCCCTGCCGCTTCTTATGTGCTCCCAAAAATCATATACATCTGAAGCAAGAGGCATATGTGCTGACATACCGATAATAGCTATATCATTTTCCCTAAAAGCTTTTCCCATATCTGTTTGCTTGTTTACAACCGCAGCTATGGATTCTGAATGTTCCACATCCTGGGAGCTTATATACTCAGCCAGAGCGGAAATATTCGGATATGCAAAGACCTTGGATAAATTCAGTTTGCCCGGAAATTGTTTTTCCAGGAGTTCGTACATCTGTGTTAAAAGAATTGAATCTGCACCCAAATCAAAAAAGTTATCATAAATGTCAATTTCATTAAAGCCTAAGGAATCCATACAGGCTTTTGCAATTTTCTTTTCTATCTCACTGTATGCTTCTCCGTCTTTGCCTTTAAGCCTGATGACTGTTGTTTTATCAGGTACCTGCCTTGTGACTGTTCCTGCATTCGAATTGTGCTTATACCATTCCAATTCAGTCACAATTTCACTAGAGACATCAAATGGCACCTTTTCAAGTAAAAAGATCATTTTACTTTCAAAATTCAACTCGCCTATAAGTACTTTCGAAACATTCTTATGTAGTACTTTATCAAATAATTCTATTGCTTTGACAGTTTTTATCGCTTTAAAGACAGTATCCGAAACAAAACCTTGCTTTAAGGCCATGCCCGTTTCTTTCCACGCTACCCAATTAATTGTTGTAGCTTTTAATCCCTTTGCTTTTCTATAAGAGGCAAAGGAATCAAGATATGCATTTGCAGCAGCATAGTCACTCTGTCCTGGAGCACTGAATATGGATGCAACGGAGGAGAACATCACAAAAAAATCAAGATTCTCTTCTCGTGTCATGTAGTTCAGAATCCAAGTACCGTTTACTTTAGGAAGAAGAGTTTCAATAAATTTGCTTTCGCTCTTTTGGGATATTAAAGACTCTTCAGTAATCCCTGCGCCATGAATAACGCCATTTATCTTTCCAAACCTTTCTTTTAATTTATCCCGAACTTCCTTCATCGCTGCAAAATCAGAAACATCCGCGCTAAAATAGGCTACCTGCGCTCCCATAGCTTCTATTGCCATAATAGCGGATATCCTGGCGCAAAGCCCCCCATCCTCAGCTTTACCGAGAATTTCTTTCCATTGGCTGATTTCAGGAACTTTTGAGCGGTTAATTAAAGCCAACTTAATATTCTTGCATGCCGACGCTAAATATTTAGCCACTTCAAATCCTATTCCATCTATTCCGCCTGTTATAAGGTATACCCCATCCTCCTTGATAGTGACAGAGCTATCTCTTTCAGCTTCCAAATCAATGATATTGAATTCCTCAACATAACTCTTGTTTTTTCTATATGCAATTACCTGTTCCTTATGCTCAGAACCCAACACCAATTCCAAATCACTAATTCCAAAGTCATTATCCATGTCAATGCATCTACATTTTATGTTGGAATACTCACGTCCGAAAATCTTTCCAAGCCCAAAAAGCATGGAATTCTCCGGTATTACAATTTCTTCATCTCCTGTGACGCTATCTGCATACCGTGCACACAGCACCAGGTCCAAATGACTCAGCTGCTGCTTCATAATAGCCTTTGACAAATAGAATAGGCTATATATACCCCTTCTTTTATTGTTTTCCAGATCGGCTATGTTATTGACTTCTCCGGCATTATCCAAAGCCGCCATATGTATGATTTGACATATGGGCATTTGCTTCACTTCATCCAAGAGCTGGTCAAAGTCCTCTTGTACTATCCTTATGCAATACCTTTTATCATTGATTTTTTTATACTTGTGTCCAAACCCAACTAAAACTACATTCAGTCCCTTGTTTTCCATACGTTTTGCCAATGCTTCCCCGGTCCCCCGGGAATCATTCAAAATAACAACCGTACCGGAACGGTTTGAACTTCCTGCATCGAGCAAATTCTTCTGTCTCCAGATTAGTTTATAGAAAGCATTATGGTTGTTACCATAAGTTTCGTTATTGCATGCCGAAGGAAGGTCAGCCCAGCATCTTTCCCTGTCAAATGGGTATGTAGGCAAGCTTATTGTCTTATGCTTTTCAATTTCATATAGTAAATCCCAGTCAATATCCGCTCCGTCAGTATAGTGCCTGCATATCTCTCTTAGAAGCTGAATATCTCTTTTCCCGGTTCTGAGAAACTCCTTGATTTTGAATTGTGCAATTTTACTTAGCCCTTCTATTTCATCCTGAGAAATTTCATCTTCCTTTTTCTTTTTCCTGTCTCCAAATACAACTTTGAAAGCACCGTGGTAAATGTTGCTCTCCACGTAATTATGAATGCCGGTATTGCTCAACTTATTCAACGCATCCTCGAGCTCAACCGTATCTTTAGCAATGATCATCAAGCGATTATTGTAATGCTCTCTTCCTATGTTGGAGGTATAACACATCTCATCTATTTCAATATTCTTATTCTTTTCAATAAAGCTCCTGTACAATTTCACAAGAGCACTCAAGGCATCCTGAGACTTGGCAGAGAGGGTCAGAGTATGTAACCCTGTATCAGGGAGTTCATTTACATCGTTTAGCTCAGGTGCCTCTTCCAAAACCATGTGGCAATTCGTGCCGCTAAAACCAAACGAGCTTATTCCACATCTTCTGGGACTATTTTCTCTTTCCCACTTCATCAGTCTGTCACATATATAAATTGGAGATTCTTCAAAATCAATTTTTCGGTTAGGATTGTTAAAATGAATACTTGGAGGTATTTCACCATACCTTAGCGAAAGCGCCAGCTTAATAAGACCTGCTATCCCTGAGGCTTCATTCAAGTGTCCGATATTTGTTTTAACTGAGCCTAAAGCACAAAATTGTTTTTTATCAGTGTATCTCGCAAATGCTTTCTTTATACCCTCAATTTCTATGGGGTCACCAATTTTTGTTCCGGTTCCGTGCGCTTCAATGTATGAAATTGTTTCAGGATTAATACCTGCATCCTTCCAGGCGTTCACAATAACGTTTGCCTGCTCTGCGACATTTGGTGCCGTTATGCCGATAGAATTACCATCCTGGTTAACCGCACTTCCTTTAATAACAGCATAAATATTGTCCCCGTCTCTTATTGCCTTGTTCAGCCGTTTTAACAATACTGCTGCGGAGCCTTCCCCCACGCCTATGCCGTCTGAACCGTCATCAAAGGCTTTTGACCTGTACGTAGGCGAATCGAGTCCCAATCTCACCTTGTTTTCCAAGGGTATAAAAAATATCTTTACTCCTCCGGCAACAGCCATGTCGCATTCACCGTTTCTAATCCCTCTGCATGCCAGATGTACTGCGACAAGAGAGGAAGAGCATGCAGTATCAACTACAATACTTGGCCCTTTCAGATCCAAAAAATATGAAATCCTGCTTGGTATCATGGATGGTAAATTGCCGGTAAATGAACTGGGATTTTGAAAACCATCCAGTCTCGAAATCATATTTCCATATTTGTATCCATCTATATCACCTATATAGCCTAAATACACACCTGTTTTGCTTCCGGCAATCTTTCTTCCTGCATATCCGGCATCCTCAATAGTTTTCCAGGCCGTTTCAAGGAAAAGCCTTTGTACCGGATTCATTAATTTTGCTTCATTTGGAGTGAGTCTAAAAAACTTGTAGTCGAATTTGTTGATTTCATCTAAAAACGCAGCTTGAAAGTATTTGATCTCCTCATTTTGATTTTTTAATAAATGAACATAAGGATCAATGTCATTACGCCTTTGTTCCGGGAACTCTCTTATATGGTCTTTCCCTGTCCTTAAATTATTCCAGAACTCCTCCGTATTTGATGCCATTGGAAAATTTACGGATGTACCGATTATTGCAATATCATTACCGGACAAGTCTTCAAAAGATATATCTTTCTTCTTATTATCCTTTATAGCATCACTTATATTTAAATTATTTAAGTTCAACAAGTTAAGCCCCATATTAATCCCCTTATGTAAAAGGTTATCCTTTATTTTGCAATAAAAATTCCGTAATAATTTTATTCGCACTTCTATCTTTTGAGAGCATATTAAACCTCTCAGTTTGCTCCTCAATTGGCACTTGTTTTGTATTAAACACTGATGTCAGCATGCGCAATGCTTCCCTTATTTCTTCCTCTGCAGGCATCCGATTTTCACTTTCTATTACTTCTTGCATTTGCTTCACCTGTTTGTAGGGTTCAACTACTCCCTTTCTATATTCCTCGTTATTCCAATTGCGGTTTCTGGTACAAACTGCAATAGCCAAACACCGTTCAATTACTGTCAGGCTATTGCTCCCTTGATTCTCTTTATCCGGATTGCTTCCTTGAAGTAGCCTCTTCAAACCTTGCATATCTTCTACATCGTCAGAGGCGTAAACCATCAGACCCGGTATGTTTTTTCCCATCAGTTTTTTAAGAACTGTTTTAGGCTCCATTTCAACAGCAAAGTCAATGTTGCTGTTTTGCAGATATTGCATGGAATCCTCCCACCTAACCGGACTTTCAATTTGGCACGTGAGCTTGTCAATGATTTCTCCCTGTGAAACATACGGTTCGGCTGTAACATTAGACAAAACAGGCCACTTTAAACTGCTATACTTATACTGGCGCAATTCTGCTCTTAATCTCTCTGCTGCGGGCTTCATAAGCGGGCTATGGAAGGCAGCAGCCACATTCAGAGGCATAGTCCTCGCTCCAAGGCCGGTTAACGTATCACAAGCTTTTTCAACAATTAATTTATGCCCTGAAATAACAACTTGATCAGGAGAATTGATATTAGCGAGAACAACCACATCATTTCCATTTGACAACGTATTACATATTTCTTCTGTTACTTTACGGCTTATCCCGCTGATAGCTGCCATAGAGCCCGCTGATTCAGTGCATGACTCCTTCATAAATATGCCTCTTTGCCTTACAATTCTTAATCCATCCTCAAACCTGATTGCATTACTTGCTGCCAATGCAGATATCTCCCCTAGGCTATGCCCTGCCAGTATACTTGGTTCTGCATCATATTCCCGCATATAAGTCCTGAAAGCAGCCATGCTTACTGTAAAAATAGCCGGTTGCGTGTTCTGTGTTTCAGTAAGTTCCTGCATGCTTCCTTCAAAGCAGAGTTTTTTTATATCAAACCCAAGTACATCATTTGCTTCCTCAAAAGTCTGCCTGGCTATTGAGGATTCTTCGAACAGCTTTTTTCCCATCCCAACAAAGTGAGAACCTTGCCCGGGAAAAAGCAAAGCAATCTTATGCATAGAAACACCACCTTAAATAGAATTAATAGTTATTTGCAAGTGACCTGACAAACATCACATACTGATTAAACATCTGCTCGATTGCATCTTTCCTTAGCAGTGCAGAATTATAATCACAAATAAAATCTATAGAATCCTCCTTCTCGAAAATCTCAAGAATAACATCAAACTCTTCCGGTATTGTAGTACCGGGGCGCAATTTGTTTCGTAAATATATAAGTGATAATATGGAAGACTTATCCTTCATGATCTGAAAATTTGTGGTGTCCTGAAGTCTATAACTGGCCATGTAATCTTTTTCTATTCTGTTGTTTTTTATCATGCCCAGTACTTCGGATAAATCAGCGGTAATATCAAAGTCAACCGTTACGGAATTTACCACATCATAATCGTCAAACATGGTTTGAACTGTTATAGACTGCTTCTCTGTTATTTTTGATACTAAAAGGGAATATACTACAAACAGGACATCAAATACTTGAAATCCTTCACTGTTGGCAATAACCCTAACTCTGTCCAAAAGCTCATTCCTTATTTGAAACTTGAATGCATTCCTTACATTTTGTCCATATGTCATTTCACGAACATTAAAAAAGTATTCCGGATATTCTACTGATTTCAGTCCGGCTACTTTGTTTTGATTTGACAAAGTAGCCTGTATATACTCTGCCAAACTTCTAACAGTCGGTTTCTCAAAAGGGTCGGTAATTTTCATTGTATCCGGATATTCATTTTCTATCTCAGCAATCATCTGAACCATGAGTGAGGAATTCCCTCCAATTTCAAAGAAATTGTCATTAACACCTATATTGTCAAGCTTCAGCACGCTGGACCACATTTTTAGCAATTTCTCCTCAATCTCATTCTCAGGCCCCTCAACCCTTATACCCTGTATACTAATATCAATCAGCTGCCTTAGCTCCTGTATGATCCCGTCGAATTCTCCATCTCTATACCTTTGTGCAAGAATATATCTTTGAATTTTCCCGCTTGTAGTCTTGGGAAGCTTCCTAACCGGTATGACTTCTTTTACTTCTATTCCTATTTGCCTCCCTATCAGTTTTTTTATATCTATGGATAAATTAATAAATTCCTTGAGATTTTTCTTGAATATAACAAAAACTACTATGTCTTCCGTCTGATGTACTTCGTCAAATATACCGCAGGAAGCCACTCCTCCATTCTCCACCCCTTCAATCTGTTCTGCCATTCTTTCTATATCAAAGGGATAGTAATTCAGCCCATTTATGAATATGATATCCTTCAATCTTCCTGTAACTACCAGCTGTCTATCCTTTAAGAAACCCAGATCTCCCGTTTTCAGCCAACCATCCTTTGTCATCGCACTATCCGTAGCTTCTTTATTTCTATAATAACCATTAGTGACATTTCCACCTTTTATTTGAATATGCCCTACAGTACATTCTTCGAGCACATTGTTTTCATCATCGCAGATTCGCAGACGGCAGTCATCCAGCGGATAACCGACATTGGCATATGTAACGCAATTATTATCATTTCTTAGAACTTCCTTGATTTTTTCTCCGGGACTTAAGTGCCTTCGATCCAAATTAACTTCGGCAAGCTCTTTACCGGGTTTGGGAAATGTAACTGCTACAGATGCTTCTGCAAGTCCATATACAGGGAAGATGCTTGTCCTTTTCAGACCATGTATAGACATTTTTTCAAGAAACTCATGGCATAATTCTGTAGAAATCGGCTCCGCACCATTATATATAATTTTGATATGGGATAAATCCCATTCCTTTGCGATATCGGGTTTATAAAATGACAAAAGATACTTAAAACCGAAGTTTGGCGATGAAAGAATGTTGACTTTATGTTCACAGGCCTTTTTCATCCATATTGTCGGCCGCCTGATGAATAAGGCAGTAGGCATAATATATTGGTTTATATCCGCGACCAACGGCAACATATGTGAGCCGATCATCCCCATGTCGTGAGTAAGCGGCATCCAAGTGATCATAGAGTCCTCGGGTCCTGTTCCCGAGCTTTTTATTGAAGCATAAATGTTGGACATTAAATTCGCATGAGTCAAAACCACACCCTTTGGTTCACCGGTAGATCCTGAGGAAAATTGGATAAACGCTGTGTCCTTTTCTTCCGGCATGTGAATATCACCCTGTAGCAGCATACTGCCCATATCATCAATAAATAACGATCTGCTTCTAATAGCCGCCATATCTTCAGTAAGTTTATCCTGCCGTGCGAATTTTTCCAGATTGCTGAGCAATCTTCCGGTAGTTAATATGTAAGGGTTATTCAATACTTTTATAACTCTGAATAACTTTAATCTGTGTTCAGTATTATTGCCTACTGTGATCGGAACAGGAATCACTCCCCCTAGAAGACATGCCCAAAATGCAAAAACATAGTCCTTATTATCATCAATTTGTAAAATTACCTCATCTCCATGTTTGACTCCTTTTGATTGAAGGTAGCCTAAAAACTTGAGTGCCATATCATATAAGTTTTTATAGGTTACAAAAGATTCTTCCTCATTTCCAGAAATGAATGTAATCCCTTTGCTTATGCTTTTACTCCTTGATTGTAAGACTTGAGTCAGGTTCTCAAATTTAGTCATTTTCATTTACTCCCTTAATTATTCAATTATGTTTTAAATGATAACTTCCAAATATATATAAACAATCAATTGCAGGCAGTAATTAGTGGCTTAATATTGCATTTCTCATATGATCCAGTATTTCTTTGCTTACTTCGATATTAGCTGGATTATCCAGTTTCTCTTTTATACCATTATTGAAATTTATCATAAAAGTTTTTATCTGCTCTAAAGACAAACCTCTCAGAATCATTTGAAATATTATTGTATAGTCCAATTCGAAATTTTTAATCCATATTGAGTTTTTAATTTCTTTAAACATCCTGTCAGATAAATCATGTGCAGTTACAGAGTCCATCGTAGCATGCACCCAACTATGGTATGCACCTGAAAGCTTATACTTTTCCTGCAGTTTAAATACAGGGGAGATCGGATCGCAAAACCACATGCTTGACCTGAAAAATGTAGGTTTTGTTTCCTCTATAAAATTAAACGAATCCAGATATGTATCGTATGTATCTCCCGGGAAGCCTGTTATAAAAGATGCAACGCTGACAATGCCGTATTCATTCAACAGTTCTATGCCATTCTTTAACTGTTCAACCGTGGCTGATTTATTCATATTTTTAAGAATATTTTGATTGCCCGATTCAATTCCTAAAAGTACTAATTGGCATCCGCTCTCCTTCATGAGCTCAACTGTTTCTTTATCCGCATACTGGCATCTGAAAAAAGAGTACCATTTAAAGTCGTACTTATTTTTAATCATCATTTTAAGAATGTCTTTGAATCTTTCCTGTGGCACATTAAACGTATCATCAATAATGTTTATACCTTTTATAATCTTTAAGTCCCTGATTCTATTCAGTTCTTTCTCAACATATTCAATACCTGCCATCCTATATTTTCCGGCAAAAGGAGGGAAACTGCAAAAAGAACAGGAGAACGGACAGGATTTCGCTGTCCTGATATTTATAAACCTGCCTAATTCGTCCTTGAACAATTCCCAGTCTACTGTATTTGTTTCCAAATCATTCTCTTCCTGTACCGATGAAGTAAATACATATTTTCTCTTATCAAAATTAAAATAATAGATATTGGGAATACTCCCGAAGGGAAGGTTATTCTTTAAGGAGTGGATTATTTGAGCCAATGCGCCTTCCCCTTCCGGGCTGAATATAAAAAAGTCCGCGCCAATTGACTTAAAAGTATACTGTAGAACCATTTCGGATTGAGTACGCACGTTAGTCGCAACAAAAGGTCCCCCGATAATTATTTTTGCAGCTTTATTATATTTTTTAATGAAAGCGATGATTTCAATAATTGGCATCGCATTAAGATAATATGTCGACGGTATTGCTATAGTCAGAATATCACTATTGTTTAATTTTTCCTCCAACTCCTCTTTATAGTTCTGAAATGACTTTATATAATCTATCGAAAATCCTCTGCGGCTTAAATAAGTACCCAGGTATGCAATCGCTGTGTTAAATGTGTCATCTATACTCATATGGCCAAATTCGTCAACAACTTTTCCCTCGTTATAATACAAGTGGCTAAAGATTTCCGAAGCTGTATATAGCTTTCTGTCATGCTGTATAAACGTTAGATTTAAGTCTCGATAGGCATCAGAATTTACACCCATAGATTTCGCGTATTTCTCAAACTCACTAAAGTTCAACTGGTTATGTCCAATAAATAAGCAATCAATTTTTTTCCTCATTTTCTCACTCCTCAGTGCCTCACATTTTTATTTCTATAACACATCGGTTACAAGAAATTTTTCGGTTGCAGAAAAATTTTCTTACCAGTACGCGTTTCAACGAGGCGGGAGAGATGCCCGCCGCCTGGAAACCAAAGCAGTACCCGCCACCCAGGCCTTTTAAAGAAGCAAAAGAGCCAAGAGGTGGGGGATATCCGTATGCCTCGTTATAAGGCAATATTTTCAGGAAGATGCCTAACCCATTGCCATATTATAAGAGCCTTTCATGGTATAAACTATTGTAGACTTTATTAATATCAACCATTTTCATTGAATCATCGATCACTTGCCGCTCCTGTAAAGTATCAATTATTTTATCCAGACTAATGCCATATTTAGAAGCGATATCTCTCGCATAACTTAAACCTATAGGCGCACCCGGTATGATCTTATATGTCCTTTTTGTTATTGCATTATCACTTTTTTCCTCATCAACTATTGAAACCAGACTGGCAATAATACTATCACCCGGTATTGTTGAATTAATAATGTCAAGATCATTTGCCAGTTCGTGAATATGAGTTGCTATAATGGCACGTATACTAAGGACTTTTAATCCAAACAAAACCTCTCTGGATATAAAAAGAGCTTCCGCAGAACTGGTGCTGGAAAGGGATTCATTTAACAGCACCAAACTGAAACTGGTAGCATTACAGAATATATGGTGCAGCCTCTCAGATTCTTCTCCCATGCGCCCCATGTTTGATTTTGAACACTCCTCTATTGGAAAATGTGTGAATATCTTATCTGCGGGACTTATATCCGCTCTCGTGCCCGGGACAAAAAGCCCCATTTGAAACAGTACCTGTATAAGTCCTATGGATTGAATATATGTCGTTTTGCCCCCCTGATTCGGCCCGGTAAGAACAAATATTCTACTTTTCGGGTCAAAGGAAATATTATTGTAAACTATTGAATTGCTTATATCGGCCTCACTATTTTTATTGTACATGTTTAGTGCAAGTATGAGGTTATAGCTATCCTCAATAATACATATGCGTTTGTCCATTGGCGACACTACGGGCATACACATAGGCAACCCTATGTATTGCAGTTTTTTTATCAGCTTAATGGCGCCCATAAAATAACATATTTCCGGAATTAAATCTACTAGAAATCTTGAACTTATGTTAATGTATTTATTAACCATTGGAATTAGTGGGCGGATAACCGACTTTAGGAGCCTTTCGAGATCAGTAAACAATGCCTTCATAAAAGCGTCATAGTTCTTTTCCCCAATACTTAAGGGCTCAGATCTGTTTTTATTCAATTTATACAGAGGAGTAATACCTGGCAACTTATTCTCGCCGGATAACTTGCTGGAAATACGGGAAAAGAGATTTTCTTCCTTAAAAGGCTGTTCGTTTATTGAAACCAATTTGACTTCAGTCGGATAAAGCATTGAATTAAGATTGATACCTACAGTTACGCTGGAGATATTTCTGATCCCTGCCTTTATGTCCGGGAGTTCTTTTTGCAATGATATAAATGTCTCATCATTTGCAACACTATTTATTAAATAAAGTAGCTCTTTTAGCCCTTTGGATTTTAATCCATCTTTGGCCTCAGACAATACTCGCTGCAATTCTGAAATAATCTGTATATAAATATCCAATTCCGAAAGCCTTTTTACCGCTTCAAGAAAATCCAGTTCCTTGATTTGATTATTTCGGCTGATGCGAACAAGTTCGTCCAACATTGGAAGTATACTTTCAAGCCCATCACTCACACTTGGATTATTTAATAAATCATCAACTATATCCACACGATAAGTTATATTCAAAGGATCATTGCATAAGTTGGAAAGTATCATGTCAACACCGGTCTTATGCCAATTATCAATGCTCATTTCCAAAGAAATTCTTTCAAGTTCCAAATCCTTTATAATATTGGAGTTTTCCTGAATCGGGTATTCAGGTTCGGGCTCAAGAGATTTGTCAAGCCATAGCAAGCTAAAATTATTTGGGTTAAAATCAATCATAACTTTCTCCATAAAAATTACATTTATATATTACACAGATATGTTCCTGTATACTTCTTATTATTGGTTATGAATGAATATACCTTCAGCTTTATACAAGCTGAGCATACCCCGCCCGTCCTATTTTTGTCCAAAAGACGCTGCCTTTAAATCTTTTGATTATCCTTTACCATGTTTGTAAGAAGCGTCTTTGTTCTAATTCCAACAACTGTCGTCATGCCCATATTCCTTAAGCATTCTATTGTTTTAGTCCATTAATCTGGCGATACTATTTGACATGCGAGGTTTTCGACAACCTGCTCCGCACATTCATACGGCAGCGCGGATACATTCAATACAACAGGCCCTTTGGAATCATTATAAGAGAATTCGATCAATTCATTTTCTGATTTACGAGAAGCGGGCTGCATTAATTTGCTATGATATGGAGCACTTTCTATCTTTGGAGTTACTAAAACACCCAAATTTATCAAAGCATTTTCAACTGCTATTACCGCATCGGCATGATCGGAATACTCCTCTGTCTTGGCGTATTAAAACAAGCCTTAAAGCTAGAACCCAGTCACCATCCGCTTTTTCAAAAGTTTGCCTTGCTGCCTGATATTCCTCAGACACCACTCTCCCCATAACTACATTCTCGGCTTCCTGACAGAAAAATATCAGAGCTCTTTGCCCATGACCCACGGGAAGATTATCAATACAACAGTATTATAATATTCGTATTTATATTATATGTCAACTGTTTCCTAATCTTGTATTTACACTATTAAATGTCGAGTTTTGTAACTATTTATCGAATTTTGTCGTTTATGATATTCTCCGTAAAAGGTGTTTGTTACAGGCTAGCGTGAGTGTTCACTACGAAACAAAAACTAATTACCTTTTAAATGTGTGGAACGACAGTGTTTAGATCCATGTTAATTCTTTACACCAAGGGCATTAAAAGTAACCCATTTATAGAAATGCGTTTTCTTGCCATTTGTAGCCCTCCCGAAATATAATCCGTTTCATTGCAAGCTAATAACGGTCTATATTGTAGAAAACCACAAAGATTTAAACAGCAAAAAAAGAAGCCTGACTGTTAACCTCTTACAAGTTACAGTCAAGCTACTTTTAATAAATTGGAGGCGCCACGCGGATTCGGACTGGGGGATAAGGGTTTTGCAGAAAATCCTGTGATGTGCTATTCTCTGAGGCCTTAGGTTATATCCATTTGCTTGGCATTACTTCAGTATTACAATAATAATCACGGCTTCTGAGCTAAGTTTATACTATTTTTTTCCCCGCACTGCGACAATCTTTTTCTCTTATCCAATTTTACTCTTCTTCCATAATTCTTTCTAAAATTAGAAATGCCTATCAAGCTTACATTTGGTAAGGTCTGTTCCGATTTCCTCCGCCAGTTCTTCTACCAATCCCTCGGGTGGATTAAATGTCAGGTCTTTTATGGCTTGATCCCTTGACATATCACCTGCACGTATAATCCCTGCATATTCTTCATCATACATTGTATAACCTAATTTACAAATATCCACATATGTATTAAGCCAAACCATTGTGCAATTAGTGGTACGACTTGGATATGTGTACTTTAGAGGTTTCCAATCAAACCGATTCCTGCATTCGCTTTTTAGTTGCTCTTTATCTGTTTTATAAAAGTCAAATAGGTAGAAAGGTATAACCAGCATCTTTCCATCAGGAAGCTCATTTTCAAAGTCCCGTTTATTTTTGAACACTATCTGTTTCTTCATAGGTTCCTGTTTATACATGAATTCCCGAAAAAAATCCATATCCTTTTGAAATTCTTCCAGCAGTCCCGTCCATGCCTCCAAAGCATTTTCATTATCCGCCATCATATCAGCCTGTCCCTTGGAATAGCCATTAATAACCATAGGAATATTATAGAGGTCAGCAATTTCCAAAGAATTAGCATAAATAATACCCCCGCATACAAAGCATGCACTTAACCCTCTGGATTTAGCTTCATGAGTGTATTTCCAAAGCTTTTTCATAAACCCAAGGTCTTGCTGCTTGATAATCAAGTCTATATTCATAGCTTTACATAATTTTTTAACATTCTCAGTTGCAATATTGTCCTCGAAACCATGGTCGTTATGAAAGGCCAGTACCCTGAGATTAAATTTTTCTACAATTTTTATTAAAGTTACACTACTGTCCACCCCTCCGCTCAACGGAACTAAAACGTCATACCGGCTGCCTTTTCGTTTGAATTTTTGCAGGTTTTTTATCAATTCACTTTCAGATTCTATTCTAAACCTGGTCTTTTTCAATGCTCCTTCATAATATTGAGTGCAGTAATTACATACTCCATCGACATCAAACCGTATGTTGGGAAAAGTTTCAGGCAGGGTACATTTTGTACATCTCTTTATACTTGAATGTGTATTTGCATTCAATATTTCGTTGATGGCTTCCGTAAGCATAAAGACATTAGGCTCCTGGAATAATGTATCATGCTCTCCCGTAATGCTATGTACTATGAAATCTCCCTTGCAATGCTTTTTCCATTTTTGCGGGTCAATTAAAGTAGTTTCCGGCTTATAATAATGTACTGATGTTTCAATATTTGAAACCGGAGTATACCTTATCCTTATTTCATGCAGGTTTTTATAAAATTTAAAGTATTCCACTAGTTTATCAATTGTCTGTATGTCATTTATAGCAACGGCCCATTGCATATTAGCAGGTAACACTGATAATGCCTGTTCCATGCTGACCTTCCCTGCCTCGAGTCCTTCCGAAAGTATATCCAGGCCATTTAAGTCCCTGGTAAGCTCTATCATGTCTTCTGTAGGTGCTGCCGAGCTTATCATAAGTAATACTCCATGTTTGCCGTCTTGTTCCTCTATCTGACGTATCATCTCAAAAGCTATAGTTCCACCTATGCACCATCCCGCTACAAAGTGTGGCCCATCCTTCTGAATTTCCTTCACCATATTCAGATATTCACAGGCTAATTTTTCAATATCGATGCTTTTATCAACACTGAGCTTTTGCGTATCTGCAGAGATGCCCCAGCAGTTAAATTCATCATCAAGCATCTTGCATAGTCCCGTATACATTTCAATATCGCCAGTTCCCGGATGAATCAGGAAGATATTTTTAGAGTTGTCTTTACCCTTTTTTATAAGAACAGGTCCCCTTTTCTTATTCTGGACGGTTGCATGACCGACATCCAGCAAACTGGCTATTCTTCTTATTGTTCCATTAGGGTATAACTCCATTACAGGTATATTTTTCTCAAATTTTTGGCGGATTTTTGAGATAAGTTGAACAGCAAGCAAGGAATGCCCGCCTAGTTGTGAAAATCCATCATCCTTACCTACCTGGTCAATATGAAGTATTTGTTTCCACAGTGCCGCCAATTCTTCTTCCAGAGGACTCATTATCTCATTCCGGTTTGTTATGCTCATTTTTTGAACAGCCATCCCGGATAATAAAAGTCTGTCAATCTTTCCATTATGAGTTAGCGGGATTACATCCAATTCTATTAGAATAGAGGGGATCATATAGTCAGGAAGTCTGCACTTTAAATAGGCCGTAATTTCCTGTACTGTAACAGACATACCTCTATCAGGTACATAATACCCCACTAGCTGTTTATCTCCGGATTTCGTTTCATGAGTAACAACAGCTGCAGTTTTTATACCGGGACTTCCTGTCAATGCAGCTTCAACTTCTTCCAGTTCAATCCTGTAGCCTCTTACCTTAACCTGGTGGTCCACACGTCCAAAATACTCAAGATTCCCATCAGGAAGCCATCTTCCCAAATCTCCGGTTTTATAAATAAAGTTATTCTCTCCCTTGCTGAAGGGATTGGGAATATACTTCTGCCGGGTTAAGTCCTCCCTGTTCACATAGCCTTTGGATACGCCAATACCTCCTATTGCAATTTCTCCTATAACTCCAATCGGTGTTAACTGGCTTTGTGAATCAAGTATGAATATGCTTGTATTCATAATAGGCTTACCGATAGGCACATTTCGGGGCACATCGGTTTTTACGGGAAAGCAGTAGACTGTGCTGCCAACAACCGTTTCTGTAGGTCCATATTCATTGATAATAGTCCAATCAAGATTGCACTTTCTGAAGTAATTCAATTGCTCTGAAACTAATGCTTCTCCACCTACAATGACCCTCTTTGTAAATTCATTTAGCTTTTCCTTTTCAAAACTTTCTTTTAGTAAGCTCAAATGAGCCGGCGTCAGCTTTACATATGAAAACCCTCCTTTTTGTATATCGGGGTCATCAAATATCTCCAATCCTTGCTTTTTAGGTATCAACAAATATCGCCCGGTTATAAGAGGTGTGTAAATACTTGTTATTGATGCGTCAAAAACCAATGGAAGATATGCAAAACTAGCGGGCATATCGACATTGTCATTGGGCTTGATATATTCCTGAGCACACCATGATAAATAATTCATCATGCCTATATGATAGATTTCAACCCCTTTGGGATTGCCTGTGCTGCCTGATGTATAAAGTATGTATGCAATATTCCGCGGATTTATTGGAATATTAAGATTATCGTTTCTCTGGCTAAATAAAGCTTCCTGGCCTGAGTCAAGATTTATTCTTATGATTTCCCCGGTATTTAAGGGAATTTCAATGTTTTCAGCTGATAGCAGAACTTTTATATCAACATCCTTAATTATATATTCTATACGTTTTTCAGGATACCCCGGGTCAATAGCTACATAGGTTGCACCGCTCTTCAGCACGCCTAGCAGGCCTATAATCATATATACAGAAGGATTCAGGCAAATCCCGACTTTTTTATCCGGCCCCATGCCCAATGATTTTAAATAATGTGACAATTGATTTGCTTTACGGTTTAATTGTTCATAGGTTAACTTTCCGTCATAAGATGAAACTGCTAATGCGTTTGGATTTCTTCTTACGTGTTCCTCGAATAAATGGTGAACAAATGAATCTTGAGCAAACTCCCGTCTGGTATTATTCCAATCTATCAGCAGCTTCCCCTTTTCCTGCTCTGAAAGAATGGGTAGTTCATTAATTCTTTGATTGGAATTGTCTATAATCCCATTAAGCAGTACAAGGAAATTACTGATCATTCTATTGATTGTATCAACCTTATACAAGTTGGTATTATACATAAAAACTCCGATAAATCTATCAGGCATCTCGGTAAGTGTAAGCATGATATCAAATTGTCCATCCTGCTGGGGTACCTCATAAGGGCTTATTTCCAAGCCCTCTGGAAGCTTTTCCATTAACATTTGTTGATATCTTAACAATTCAAAGGTTACCTGGAATACCGGAGAGCGTCCCGGGTCACGTTGAGGCTGAAGCTTCTCGACCAATAGCGGAAACGGATAATCGCCGTGCTTTATGGCATTTATAACAGTATCTTTAATCTGTCCGATGAAGTTGTCAAAGGTTGGGTTGTCACTGAAGTCGGCACGTATCGGGGTCATATTTATCATATATCCTACCACCGATTCAAAACCCTTCGTATTCCTTCCTGACAGTGGAATTCCAACAATAGCTTCATTTTGATTTGAATACCTGTGCAGCAAAACTTGAAAAGCAGAAAGCAGCAGTGCAAAAATTGTTACACCTTTGTTCTGGGCAAAATTCTTTAATTTTACTGAAATCTCACTGTTTATTTCAAAAGGTATGGCAGCCCCATTAAACGTTTGTATTGCAGGGCGGGGGTTATCGGTTGCAATATTAAGAACGGGCAAATCTCCTTCAAGCTGTTCTTTCCAGTAATTTAAAAGTTGTTCACTCATTTGAGAATCGATTACTGAATCCTGCCATTGGATAAAATGATAGAATTGGGATGTGGGTCCAGGCAAAAAATCGCGTCTCCCATCTCTAAGACCATAATATGCAATGAATAGTTCCCTCTGTAAAATCATGAGAGACGAAAAGTCGCAAGCGATATGATGTATGGAAAACACAAGAATAGCTCCGGTTGAATTATATCTGAACAAAGCTGTCCTCAAGACGGGGCCGGTTTCCAGGTTAAAAGGCCGGCGGTTAAATTGGGTAGTTAGTTCATTTATTTTTTTCTCATCTGCCCAGCTAACATCAATATCCTCACAAGAGATCTTTTGATAGGCTTTTACTGTTTGAACAGGGATTCCATCTTTCCTGGGGTAGATTGTCCTCAGCGCTTCATGCCTGTCAACCAGCATTTGAAGTGCTTTCCGCAAAAGTTCCATATTTATTTCCGAATGGATTCTGATTCCAAATGCAATATTATATGCTGTATTCCCGGGAGAACTTTCATGGATAAACCATAAAGCTTTCTGCCCATAGGACATCGGATAGGTTTTATCAGCAGGTCCTATTTTTTTATGAAGCAACTCCTCAAGCATAGTCCGTTTTTCTTCTAATGAAAGCTGATTAATTTTCTCTTCAATATTATCCATAATTCTCCCCCTTTTAATTAGAAATTAATAGTAATTTTATCGTTTTTCATCAGGGAATCTCGCCCTTCACACAGAAAATCCTCTGACCAAACAAACCCCGGTATTCGTTCTTTGAATGGGGCAAATGTCAGATATGTCATATTCGCTTGGTCAAATGATATTTCAATCAGAATACGTTTTATAGTAATCAACTACGCTCAATGTTGTTTTATCTGCAATTTACCGGATTTCACCGTCTTTTTCCAAAGCATTTGAAAAATCAGCTTGCAATGCATCCTCAGTCAACATCGTTAACAAAAGAGAATTGATATCTTTTTCTGATTTTGAGTCCAATTGCTCCAATAATTTTTTTGCAAATTCTGTTTCTTGTTGATCATCCTTTTCCAAAAATGTTTTATCAACTGATAAATCTATTGTACTGGATTGCACAAGTGAAATTAATTCATCTGTCGTTATTCCTTCAAGAAATCTTACAATTGGTACATCTACTCCGGTTAATTTAGTAATTTGGTTACTTGCCTCCATTGCTATAATTGAATCAAGTCCCAGAGATACAAGGGGTTGAGCAGTATCAATCTGAAGCTCTTCAAACCCAAGTAACTGGCAAATTAACGTCTTAATCATCCTCTCCATATCATTATTCGATATCGCCTTTATCTCTTGTATCCTGTTGTCATTTATCCCTATATCCTCAGAATTTGTATCTGTATCCGACATATTAGCGAAATAGCCTGTCCGCAGATATCCCGGCAGATGCCTTAGGAATTTGGACCACTCCATACCGATTGCACCTATTTGCGGTATAGGCTGTGTAAGGAGTTTTCCCAGGATTTCCATCCCTTCATCGGGTAAAATGTCTGCGATCCCAATTTCCGTGTACCTTTGTTTGTTATAGCTATTTAATCCGGCAGCCATTCCCGCATCTTCCCACGGCCCCCAATCGATACTCATACCGGGGAGTCCCATATACCTTCTATGATGCATCAAGGCATCCATTGCCGAATTTGCTGCAGCATAATTTCCCTGGCCTGGCGAGCCTATTAGAGATGCGGCAGAAGCATAACATATAAAAAAATCCAATTTCCTGCCCAGCGTAAGCCTATGCAAGTTTATGAGACCTTTGGCTTTTGGTGCCATAACCTTCCTGAACCGTTCAGCAGTCTGCTGTACCAGGAATGCATCCTCTACAATTCCAGCACAATGAATTACTCCCCCAACCTCCATGGAATCTGTATCAATTTTTTCAAATACTTTTGATAAAGCACTTTCAACCGATACATCGGCACAGATGACTTCCACACTTACATCCTTCAATTCTAAAAGCTTGATACTTTCCTGAGCACCAGGGGAAGGATTACTGCGCGATATCAATACGATGTGCTTCGCACCACATTCCGCAAGCCATTTGGCAGTCTTCAACCCCAAATCACCAAGCCCTCCGGTAATGATATAACACTTTGTACTGTATACGGGGGGGTGATTTTCCGTTTCAATAGCGTCATGCCTTGCCAGTCTGGCTACATAGCGTGTATTTCGTCTCCATCCCACTATACTTTCACAAGTCCTGTATTGTATTTCATCGGCTATCACCTTTGAATGCGCCTCATTTGGCGCTTCAATGTCTATACAGCAGCAATTTACTAAAGGGATTTCATAGTTAATCACCTGACATATACCCTTTAGTGGAGAGTGCACAATATTCAGCGGTTGAGGATAGCCCCCCACTGGTTGGGCCTTCTCGGTTATTACCCATAGTTTTATGACTGAATTTTTCTTTGCCAAGGCCTGAGCCAGATATAGCAAGCCATAGGTGCCTGGTGTCTGAAGTTCTTCAAAGCTGTCTGCAGATAATTCACCTTCCGGCGCTATCTCATTTAAAGCCATTGAATATATTACATCGCTGCAGTCAAAATCCTCCAGTATTTTTAGGTAGTGCCCTGGTACCCCAGTATCTATTTCCATCATTCCACTGTGTATTTCCTTATACTCAACTCCCTTATTGACCAAAATACAGCTTCGGTCTGTTTTTTCAAGACATTCTGCAATTTTTTCTCCAAAGCCCCTTCTATCATTAAATATTATTACATCGTTATGACTCAATAACGAATTCTCATGCTTGGATACAAGTTCCTGTTTTTCCCACTCAACTTTATATAGTCCCCCTTTTTCAGAAGGCAATTTTTGCCCTTTACTTTCATGACTGGCACGTCTTGCGTCAAGCCCATGTACTTCAACCAGCTTTGTCTCATCACAGCAAAGCACCAGGTCAAATACCAGTCTTCCATTAATCATATCCTGCTCTTTTACTATTACATATCCCCACAACTTCTTTCCGGGAAATGCTCCATAGTATTTAAACCGTTCAATCCTATAGGGTACATAAGTCTCAGGGATTATGTCAGAATTTCCGATCGCGGCAGCTGCCAGCTGAAACAAGGAATCTGTTAAACCGGGATGCAATTCATAATCGCCTCCCCACAGATGCCCTTCCGGAGCTTTAAACCATGCAGCAGCCTGCCCTTCTCCGAGGAATATTTTATTAATGCATCGGTATGAATCCCCCAAAGTAATCTGTTGTGCTTCAAGCAGCTTGTAATAGTCGTCAGCATTTACCTCCGTAGTACAGCTTGCCATCAAATTCTCATACTTTACAGAGCGATTGTTTTCCATAGCATTCAAGCTTCTTATTTTTGTACTGGCGTGTAGAACATAGTCCCCCTCAGGACTTTTCTGATTCTGTTCAAGCACACTAATACACTTGACTGAGTAACCCTCATCAACATTACGTGACAGACAGACCTGAATTCTTTCGGCAATGTCCTCCTTTAATTCCAATTTGTTTGAAAAGACAAGGTCCTCAAGTTGACATGGCTTATACCCACCTGCACACTTTATTGCCTCCATAAACATTGCAATGTAAGCTGATCCCGAAAGTATGTATTTCCCGAATACTTTGTGGTCTTTTAAATAGGGTTCAGTGTTTGTATCTATATATGACTCGAAAACGATATCCTTTAAAAGAGGAATTATGTATTGACTTTGCAACATTGGGTGCAGCTGTTTTTGTTGCATTTTCTGAGGCAGCGGAGCCTTATCAGTCATTTTTATCCAATACCTTTTCTTTATAAAAGGATATGTTGGAAGCGATACTATAGTTGGTTTCAGCCGCTGGCCGTAAAATGACTCCCAGTCAATATCAAATCCTTTGGTCCACAATTGAGCTATCTTTGTAAGCTTGCCTTTTTCCATCCAATGACGTATCAACTCCATTGAATCCTCATCAACGCTTAGGAAATCAAGTTGTTTTTTAATTTCTTCTACGCTTCCGGTGTATACTTTCAAGCTGGATTCCTGCTCCTTGATGTATACTTCGAGTGCATTTGACAATTCTTCCATGCTGGATACTACTAAAGCCAGCCTATAGTCCATAGCCTCTCTGCCAGTCTGCAGACTGTATGCGAGATTTTCCAAAGAGGGCTGACCCCATTCGTTTATTTCTGAATCGACTAAAAATTTTGCAATTTTAACTGCATATATTTTGAGCTGTTGCTTCGATTTAGCTGAAAGTACGACTATCTCAGCCTTCGACAGGTCATTCGTTTTCGCCGGGTTATCATCGTGTACATATTCTTCCAAAATCATATGTGCATTTGCCCCTCCAGCTCCGAATGAACTTATACCCGCCCTTCTTGGCTGCATTTTATCGTTTACTGTTTTAGTCTCCCAATTGCTCAACTTATTCTGTACATAAAATGCCGTTTCTCCAAATTGAATATTCTTATTGAGTATTTCACAATTGATAGATGGGACGAGCGTTTTATATTTCATCATAAGAAGTATTTTGCTTATACCGGCAATTCCAGCAGCAGACTCCAGATGACCTATGTTGGATTTTACCGAACCGATCGCACAATATTGTTTTGGGAGATCATGTTTTGAAGCTTTTGTAAATCCTTTCTGCAAGCCGGCAATTTCAATTGGATCCCCAAGCTCAGTACCTGTTCCATGAGCTTCAATATAATTTATCGTTTCAGGATCAATATTTGATCTTTTTAATGCATTATAGATCAATTCTGCCTGGGCATTGGGATTTGGTACTGTAAAGCCGCTGGTTTTCCCTCCGCTATTTACGAAAGATCCCTTGATAACTCCATAGATTTGGTTTCCATCAGCGATTGCCTTGCATAGCGGTTTCAACAGGAGAGCTCCCACGCCCTCTCCATCTACAAATCCATCTGCTCCATCGCCCAGGCTTTTGAGTTTATCATCTTTTGAAAGCATATTCATACCAGACAAGCGGATATAGTGCAAAGGATGAAGAATTAAATTTATTCCTCCGGCTAGCGCTACCTCACATTCATTTCTTTTAATGCTTTCACATGCAAGGTGAATTGCCGTAAGAGACGAAGAACAAGCAGTATCTATCGTAAAACTGGGACCTTGTAAATTTAGCACATAGGAGATTCTGTTCGCTACTGCCCAATAAGCCGAGTGAGCTCCGGTAAGGTTATCCCTTCCCCACTGTTCACCTGCTATCAGCTCATAATCAGGGTTCATTACACCCACAAAAACGCCTATACTGTTTCCAGCAGACTCTATATCCCTTTTGGTATACCCTGCATCTTCAAATGTTTCCCATGCGGTTTCCAGGAACAGTCTTTCTTGTGGATCCATTGCTTCTGCTTCCCTTGGAGATATATTAAAGAACAATGGGTCAAATTTATCTGCATCTTTAATAAAACCACCCCAACGGCTGTAGCTTTTACCCTTGTTTCGGCAATCAGGATCAAAATACTTCTCCCAGTCCCAGCGGTCGGAAGGAATCTCTGTAATACAGTTGCGTCCTTCTTTCATATTTTGCCAGAACTCCATTAAATCCTCTGACGCCGGATAGTGTCCACTTAAACCTATAACTGCAATATCTTCTCCAGCTGTTATATTGGCAGGTGTGTCTATTACAGGCATTAATGACGATTGGTTTAATGACGGCGGCTTTATTGATAGCTCCATGGAGTTGAAACTGCTTTCCGTCTTTACCGACTTGCCGGTATTTACATTCTCCGCTGTAAGTTCGTCAACTTTAAAAATCTGCCTTACCTTGCTATTGTGATCTGTAATGAAATAGCCTGCTAACTTTTCAATCGTTATGTTCTCAAATAATAGTGTTGCCGGGAGACTTCCAAAATCTTTTTCAAATTCCTTGTTTATCTGCATTACGATTAATGAGTCAACCCCGTATTTCTCAAATGTCACATTATTATCCAGCGTTGATTTCTTAACCTTAAGCACCTTTACAAATATATCTTTTATGTAGTTCTCCAGTTTTTCCTGCAAATTAACATGTGATCCCACTAAATCCCCTCCCGGTGTGTTTTTATCCTGAATTACATTATTCTTTTGGTTAGATGAATAATATCCCATGTGAACGTTGTTCTCCAGTAATAACACACCATCGCTTTCACATATTATTACGTTTTGTCCAAAGCTGTTTTCACCGGATGGGCCATGTATGGAAATGGATCTAAATCCAGCTCCGGCAAGTATTTTATTCCATGCTTCCAAATTCAATAGCGGAGAGCCTTTAATTCGAATATCAGGATCCTCGAATAACCACCACCCTCCGGTTAAGCCAAAGGTTAATGTGGCAAAGTCCTGAAGTACGGTTGCTTCATTAATGACAAATACCCCATTTGCTTTTAACAGCTTCTTGGCATTATTCAAGGAATCCGGCATTAACCTGGTCGCGTGAAGTACATTGCTAGCCAGTAACATATCCATACTCCCCGGCTCAAATCCCTGCTTTATCGGATCCTCTTCTATGTTCAGCAACATAAAATCAATATTCATCTGGCTATTGCCGAATACTTTTATTCCATAATCAATAAATCCTTTTGAAATATCTGTGTAGTAATATGTAAGATTTTGATCAGGGCACTTGAGCTTATCTAGTACCACTCTGGTTGTGCCGCCTGTTCCTGCCCCGATTTCCAGAATATTTATCCTTTCGTCCGGATTAGCTTTTTTTCTATTGGCAACATAAAGACAGACACTCTCGGCTACCATCTCATTAAAGTAGTCTGCAAGGCGATTTCCATTATAAACTTCCTCAACCAGGGACATCGAGCCTTGGGGGAATAAGATCTCCATGTGTCCCATCTTTCCAGTGAGCACTTCGGGATATGATTTAATGGCTTTCCACAACAATTCTATATAAGGCTTCATTTCAGGCCAGGTATCCGCTAATGCCTGCCTCTCACTATCCAGTTCCGAATCCTCACACATGAAGGATGTAAATGCCTGTCCCCTCGATATCGTCACATCGTTTACACATAAAAGGCTGTCCTTCAATAATATATCAATTATTGCATCCAGCAGCTTGTAGTACTTCGGGATTATTCCCAGTTGATCCTGCAGCTGTTTCATTGTATATGCTTCGTTTACACTTATAAATGCACCTATTTTCCCAAATGCTGAAACCAACAGCTTCAGCGCCAGCTTTTGAAGGGCTTCAAAGGGTTGTCTGTTATCATACTTATTGTCCGGAAGGCCAATTTTTTCATTGAGTTGTTCAGCGACATTATTGCAGCACGGAGGATGATCTGGTGCAAGCTTTTCAAACTTATACCCATGGTCTACCCCCATATGCTTTAGTATTTTTTCATCTGCCTTAAAGACCATCACCTGAGGCTGTATAAGGTTCAGGACCTGTTTTACGGCCTCCATACCTTCTTCAGACTGTATTGAGCCAATTCCTTGAGCTTCAAACTGATCTCTGTAACTATCATTTGATACAACACCTACGCTCCCCCAATAACCCCAATTTATGATATGTACGGGATAGTCCACACAATTGCCCAGTGCCAATGCATAAGCATCCTTAAATGTAGATCCTGCAGCATAATTGCTTTGCCCCACATTTCCAATGAAAGATTGAATTGAAGAGAAGAACATCATAAAATCAAGTTTTTCGTCTTTTAAAGCCTTATATAATACAGCACAACCATATACCTTAGGATTGAAAGCAGCTTTAAAGTCATCCTCGGTCATACGCACAATACCTGTATCCCTCAGTACAATTGCTGAATGGAATACACCGTTTATACCTCCATAAAGCTTCCTTACCTGTGTAACAACCCTTGTCATACTGTCAAGGTC
Source organism: Bacillota bacterium (assembly GCA_023399355.1). Taxonomy (GTDB): domain Bacteria; phylum Bacillota; class Clostridia; order Acetivibrionales; family DTU013; genus UBA1305. The sequence continues at coordinate 36,039 of JAEWQC010000149.1, forward strand.
GGTGATATCTCCCTGTAAGTAGGTTATTTCACCTCCGGTAGCTTTGATTGCTTCTATTGACTGTAATTTTACAGCATCCAAAGAACCTCTTCCAACCAGTACAAGTCTGGCCCCCTCTTTGCCTGCCAGGTATTTGGCAAGCTCCAGACCAATTCCTCCTGCACCTCCTGCAATAAGGTACACACCACCCTTTCTGAAAGGCGAGCCATCCCAACTGCAATTGTACATAGGTACAAACTGTCTGATATATGCTTGTTCACCTCGTAGTGATATCACTTTTCCATCTATGCTTCCAGTCTCCGAAATAATCCCCGTTACAGAATCACTGGCTTCGTTAATATCAATACAGTCCACCTTCCATTTTGGAAATTCCTTGTCCATAGACAACGCAAAGCCTGTCAGACTGGCGGAAAAAGGATTTATTGTTTCTCCCGGGAGTATTGCAAAGGTTCGTGCTGTTATTATCTTAAAATTCACACTTTTTTGACTCATATTTAGTTTATGTAAAACCTTTACAAGGTGGAATAACGAATAAACCCCTATACGCTGGCTTGCATCCAGTAAATTGATATCATCCAATTGGTTTGGAGTAAAATCCACACCGGAAATATAAAAGACTGTTCCAAAATCTCCGATCTCTCTGAGCCGTGATTCAAGGTTTTCAATATCTCTCGGCTTAATTCCGCAAGTCTTGTCATCACTTAAAAATAATTCATGTATTTTGCATCCGTCCAAGGCATCAACCAATTGTTCTTTAAGTTCGATACTGCCATGTGCATATACTATTAAAACAGGAGTATCAGCACGATGCCCCTCCTCACTGATGGTATCCGCTAATTTGGTTTTCACCCATAACGGACTATATAGCATTGTACCCTGGGTATCCTTTGCCTTTCGTAATGCCACTTTATCCATTTGGATACACAGACGGCTATCCTTATCAATTATTGAAACGTTATAACAATTCTCACTTATGAATTTTACATATGCAAAGCAGTTCAATTCAAGGGGTCTGAATATTTCTACCTTTTCTACCGAGAACGGCATTAAAAGACTCCTGTCACCTGGCTTACGTCCAGCCACCATGCTTATAATCACCTGTAGAGCACTATCCATAAGCCCTGGATGAAGCATATAATTATCTAGATCCTGCCGGTACTCCGGTTTTGTACTTAAAGCCCCCAATGCTTCGCCTTCTGTGACCCATATACAATCAATACACTGGAAATAAGGCCCGTAATTTAATCCCAATCCATCAAACAACGGATATATGTCCTTTTTTGACATCACATGACGGGCATCTTTTACTATATGACCAACGTCAACATATTGTTGCTGCCCATATCCAGTATTTTGTAAAATACTTGCTTTGAAATGGATTACTTCCCGACCGTTCTTGTGACTTCTTACCAGACAATTCATCCGGTATTCTTCTTCACTGAATACAATCTCCATATCTTTTTTATTCTCTTCCATAATACCGGGACTCACCCAGTAAATGTTCGTGAATACAAGAGGCCCCGCACCATTGGTTCTGCTGTATTCATTCCGAATCAATTCAAGATATCCTACACCGGGAAGTATCGGTTTTCCCAATGCCCTATGGTCTTTGAGCATGTTTTCTTCAACCGATAAGGTTTTTCTAAATATAACTTCTCCGGTCATTTCCCGGCTGCTATCCTTAATGTCTTCATTGTCTTCCACTTCGCCATGCTGTTTATTATGCATTATTTCTGAAATGTCTTCAGTATTTTCAAGCCAGTAGCGCTCTTTTGCAAAAGGATACCCCGGAAGAGGCACACGGAAGAAGGATGTTTTTGGATACAATACCGTCCAATCAATATCCTTGCCATTAACATAATTTGTTGCCAAAGTAAGTAATACTCTCTTAAATTCTTCGTAATTTATGTAAGAGGATACCAGCATCTCTTTCAAAAGACCTGAAGCAAGTTCTACAGATTCACCGGTATGAGTATCCGACTCCTTCTCCGGAGTAGTTATGGCTGTTGCCTCGCTTAACCCCGCACTCAACTTTTCTATCAGTTCCTGCATATCGGAAACAATAAATACCGCTCTTTTATCGAAATGACTCCTGCCCATATGAAGGGTATATGCAATATCACCAAGCGCAAATTTACTACCCTTAGTAATTAACCATTTTGCAAGGTCGGAAATTTTCTGTGCTAACGCTTCCTGTGTTTTTGCTGATAACGGTATTGTATAGTATGGCCGGCTTATAACAGTTTTACGTGCTTCCTTGGCCTCTTCCAAAACCATATGTGCATTTGTGCCGCTAAACCCAAATGAGCTTATTGCTGCTCTCCTCGGATTACCATCCGTTTCATCCCAATCCCTGTAGTCCGTATTCACATAGAATGGAGTTTCCTTAAGCTTGAAATAAGGATTCTCTTCTTTATAATGTAAAGAAGGAACAAGTTTCTTATATTCCAGACATAATATAACTTTGATAAGCCCTGCAACTCCTGCAGCGGTTAAAGCATGTCCAATATTCGTCTTAACCGCCCCTATTGCACAAAAACTCTTTTTCTGAGTGTATGCCCTAAATGCATCTGTAAGTGAATGGATTTCAATAGGATCTCCAAGTCTCGTTCCTGTGCCATGTGCTTCAACATAAGTTATTGTTTCAGGATTAATGCCACATTTATCATATACCTCACGCTCAAGTTCAGTTTGTGAAACACCGTTTGGAGATGTAATTCCATTACTTTTGCCATCCTGATTCAAACTGCTCCCACGAATTACTGCATAAATATGGTCGCCCTCAGCCATAGCAGCTTTCAATGGTTTGAGTATCACAGCCCCGACAGCTTCTCCAGGAATAAAACCATCAGCATCCTTATCAAATGCACGGCATTGTCCTGAAGGCGACAGAAGTCCTGCTGAACTTGCAAACAAGTGGAACTGGGGTGATGTAGGAATTGAAACGCCCCCTGCAATGGCAATGTCGCTGGTCCCGTTCTTCAGGCTCTCATATGCTGTATGGACAGCAACCAGTGAGGATGAACATGCCGTATCAATTGCTACGCTGGGACCTTTCAGGTTTAAAAGGTAAGATATGCGCGCCGCAAGTATGGAATTGGAATTGCCAATAAACGAATATGCTTCCGGAGCACCTCCTGCAAGTCTATTTACATAATCACCGGCGCCACAACCTACAAACACTCCGCACTTTTTGCCATATAGATCCTTATCTGAATACCCGGCATCCTCCAGTGCATTCCATGCTATTTGCAGAAATCTTCTTTGCTGCGGGTCCATCCATTCTGCTTCACGCGGTGAGATATTGAAAAAAAGCGGATCAAACATATCAATATCCGACAACTGTCCTGAAAGGATATCCTGATCCTCAGCCAGCGAGTCCTCCAAATTCCATCTGGATGCCGGCACCTTTTTAACAGAGCTTCTTCCCTGGCAAAGATTGTCCCAGAATTGTTCTATATTCCCGGCATCAGGGAATTCACCAGCGATACCTGTTACTGCAACAACAAATCCGTCCTCCCCTTCAACTTCCAGGCACGTTGAATTAATACCTGTATTCCTGCTGCAGTCATATTGGTTGTCTACATCAAAACTATAAGCGGAAGGTTTTTCAACTGTCTTATTCTGCAAAGCAGAGTCATAGAAATCTCCAACATCATCAGATTTTCTCCTATCAGCCGTATACGAAACCATCTCCTGAACCTCGGTCTCCGGTGCAAACGTCATATCGCCCCATTGTTCTTCAATATACCCACTCAGTGCAGCTATGGAAGAATAGTTGAATAAATCAGTGGCCCTAAGTGAAATTCCAAGACCGCTATTTATTTGATTCACTATCTCAACAGCTAGAATGGAATCCACCCCGAAATCAGTAAAGGGTGTATCATCATTCAAGTTCTTTATATCTGCCTGCAACACCCTTGCAGTGATTCCCAATACTCTATCCTTTATGTTCCGCTGCTTGACCGCAGGCGATATTGGCATGACGTGTTCAAGCTTCCTGTTAACCTTTTTATCGGGATTGGCAGACTGCATCAAAGGGGGCTTCTCCTTAATAATTGCTCCACCGTCGCTTTCAGCTATAATGATGTTCTGCGGACCTTCTTCCAGTACCAGGAGGGTTTGCTTGAAGCCTTCCTCTTTCAATAAAATTTCCCACATGTTCGCAGATAGCAATGGCGAATGGGGAATTCGCAACTCCTCATCCTCATACAGCCACCAACCATCAAGTAATCCGAACGTCAAAGTGGTCGGGTCATTAAACTGTGTTGCTTCGTTCAGCAGCAACCAGCCGTTGGTTTTCAATACGATCTTTACCTGACCCAATGTATGACGCAAATTACGCGTAGCATGCAGTACGTTTGCTGCGATCACAAGGTCAACGCTATTACGTTCAATCTCCTGTCCGATGATGTCTTTCTCAATATCTACAATCTTGAAATCAACAAAAGGATATAGACTTCCAAAGGCCTTTCTGCCATGAAGTATAAAGCTCTGTGATATATCCGTATAAATATACTTTGTTTCTATACCCAGCTTGTTCAGTGTTTCAAGGACACGCTTTGTTGTACCTCCCGTTCCAGCTCCAATTTCCAGGATTGTCAAGGGTCTTTTCTCTTTATTTAGTGTACTATATGATGATGCGAATAAACTTACAGCCTGAGCAACAAGTTTGTTAAGCTCATCCGCCATCTCATTACCCTTATATATGCCTTCTGCCAATTCCATTGAAGCACCTGGAAATATAACCTCCGTCGCCTCAATTTCGCCCGAAAGTATCTCGCGGAATTTTAACATGCATGTCCACAATAAAGTAACCTGTGCCTTGACAGCAGGGTACTTGGTCATTATTTCCTCCTTCTTTGAAGGTAAAAGTTTTAAAGCAGTACTCAAAATTGTATTCTCTGCTAAGGCGATGAACTCAATCTCATCATTTTTTATGCTGCAATAACCACCCTTTGCAAGAATATCAATTAGCGCATCAAACAGGCGGCTATATTTTGGAATAACTTTAAGCCGTTCTTTTAATCCCTCGAGAGTAAATATTGTCTTATGCAACTGTATGATATGTTCCCTGCACAAGTAGTCCATAAGCAGCCGCCCAGCAAACAATTCCAGTTCAATTAACGCAGACTGGATATTTTCAGCAGCTGCAGGCTCAATTATTTCAGGAACATGAATCCGGTTTGTTTCAATAAACAAAGAATTATATGATGGTTTATAAAAAACTCTCGAGTTACTAAAGTCTACCCTCATAGACTTCTGCAGGGATGGATCTGCCTTTAGTACAATAACCTGATCTGCCGGATTTTCAAGTAATGCTTCCATTGCTTCAAATCCTTCTGCAGGTTCAATTGACAATAGACCCTTTTCTGCAAGTCTTCTGCGGTAATCCTCTGAAGCGACTACACCTGCGCTCCCCCAGTAGCCCCAGTTAATTATTTTTACGGGATAACTATTCACACTGCCCATATAATGAGCATAAGCATCTTTAAATGTGCAGGCAGCCGCATAATTACTTTGCCCTGCATTTCCCATAAAAGATTGTGCCGAGGAGAAAAATACTACAAAATCAAGCTTTTCACCCTCAAGTACCTTATTCAGCACAAAACTTCCCTTCACTTTTGGTGCGAGAACTTCCCTTAATGCAATTTCATCCATCGTGTTTATTGTTCTATCCCTTAGTACTATTGCCGAGTGAAATACTCCATTCAGAGCACCAAACTCTTTTTTTATATTATGTAAAGCTTCTTTCATACTGTCAATATTTGAAACATCTGCCTGTAAATACAATACATTGCCGCCCTGCGCATTAATGGAAGCTATCTTGTTCTGCTGAATAGGGGTTAGCTCACTCCTCCCAATAAGTGCAATATTAGCATTGTACTTCCTGGCGAGGTATCCTGAAAAAGTCAGACCTATTCCTCCAGCTCCGCCGACAATCATGTATACTCCGCCCTTACGGAAACTGACGTAGTCTGATGCTTCCATTTTCACTGGTTCAATGGTGCGTAAATAGCGGCGGTTCTTACGAAAAGCAATATCCTCCCCATTTTTATGAGCAGGCTCTCTGACTAGTTCTGCTGCCTCCTCCGGGTAGTCCGAAGAAATATCAATGCAGCTTACCTCCCAGTTTTTATATTCCTTGGTAATTGATTTACTCATTCCTGTCAAACCTGCAAAAAGAGGATATATTTTTTCACCCGGCAATACCTGATGAGTTTTGTTGACCGCAATCTTCAAGGCAAGCCTTGGGGAAGTCCCTGAATAAGACGCTAGCAGCTTTACCAGCTTAAGCAGAGCTTCCACACCATATTTTTGAGAATCCTCTAGACAATCTGCACTGTCCCATTTTTCTGCATGCTCACCTACGCCTGTTATGAAGTATACCAAGTCAATTGCAGTACAGTTATTTATAAAGTCCCGCATAGCGTCAAGATTTTCATCCAGACATAAACAGCTTACCTTATCTCTGAAATGAGACGCTTCCAAAGCTGTTTTGAGTCTTTTTGAATTTTTGTTGTCCATGTAAAAAATTAATACTTTCTTATCATCATTTGTGTCGGTCTGTAGCTGTTGGAGAGGATAGGGGATCCATTTAAAAGCATAGGTGATACCTGCTTGCGGAGTATTTAATACCCTTGATGATAATTCAGTAAATTTTACGCATATCTGCCCCTTTTCATCTATTAGCAACAGATTGAAACTTTCGGCGTCAAGTGCTTTTACATAGGCATACATTGGAGGCTTTACAGGTGCAAGGAACTCAACCTTGTCTACAGAAAAAGGAATTCTGAGTGTCTTATCCTTATTACCCTTTATGGCCATTAATGCAAGAATGATCTGGAGCGCTCCATCAAGGATTCCAGTATCCATATCGTCTTCTGATGTTTGAGCCATATTGGTTTTATTCTCCAAAAGGCCAAGCACCTCTTCACTGTTCCCCCAAACCTTTTTTACCGTTCTGTAGTGTTCTCCGTATTTTATGCCCATTTCGGAATAGATACGGTAAAGATCCTCACTTTCAATACTCATTTCACAGCGTGCTTTAATTTCCTCCAGCTTTAAGTATTGTTCGTTTTTACCCTCAGGGTTCTTTTGGAACATTCCTTTTGAATGAATTATCCGGCCTCCTTCGTTCTGTGAAGTCACCTCATATTCCAGCTGTTCGTTAAGTCTGGTAATTGTAAGGTTCAAAGTTCCAGGCAGTTCCTTCACTGTGAAGGGTGTAAGCCATACAACCCTGTTAACATAGTATCCGGAGTTGGGATATAGCTGTTTTATGGCAGCATCAGCCATTGCCACATACCCTACACCCGGAAGTATTTTTTGATTATTGACCTGATGATGTTCTATTATTGGATCAGCGGGCAAAAATGTCTTCTCAAATGTTATGCTGTTGTCTGCCAGCACGGGTACAATCCGATCAAACAGATTATGTAGATTATTCAGACGGTTTTCGCCTGTTTTGACCATAGCTGCTTTTTGCTTTACCCAATAGCGTTCACGTGCAAAAGGATATGTCGGAACAGATATCCTTCTGGCAGGAATGTTCTTGTAAAGCACACTCCACTCTACATCTATCCCTGCTGTCCAGAGCTTTGCCAATGCTGTAAGTTTCCTCTCCTGCAGCAGTGATAGCGTCAGATCTCTACCTTTATCTTCACTAAATATACTCTCAAAGCTTTCATTTTTTGACTTGATATTGCTATGGAACACACCTTCAATATTTGATTCACCAAGAATAAATTTTCCCAATCTCTGAGCTAATTCATCTAAATCTGCTGCAACCACCGCCAATCTTTCTACCATCGGTTCCCTTCCGGTCTGAAGAGTAAAGGCGATATCTGCCAGGCTTATGTCCTTTAAATAGGGAAATTCAACATCTGTTTTAGTATCCTTTGCCTCAGTTTTAAGGCTCCGGGCTATATTATCCGCCAGTTGAGTTATATCCCGCAATTGAAAAACCAGACTAGGTTTTAGTAAAATTGAGAACCTGGAACTTATTTGTTTGATAAGTTCATTTACTGTGAAATTATTGAGCCCCAGTATTTCCCATTCTTCAAGCGGGTCTATCTTTTCCTCCGGCACTTCCAGAACTATAGAAGCAGCTTTTATCAGTTCCTCACGAATAGATGGCGTCTCGGGTTCCTCATTATCTCTGCAGCTCCTGTCGTCCTTCATTAAAAGCTGCTCAACATAGCGTTTCAACCTGATTGCGTATTCACGCAGCCGGCTGTCATTTCTGGCAGATAATACGACAAGCTGCTCTTCATTGTTCTTTCGCCATGGACGAATATCTTCATACTCCTCCAAAATCAGATGTGCATTAGCCCCGCCTGCTCCAAAGGAACTAATTCCAGCGCGTCGCGGATACTCGTAAGTTATGGAATCTATAACATGCTTTGGCCTGTGCCATTGAGTCCCTTTTTGAATTACATAGAAAGGAGAATCCACGAAGTCTATCTTCTGGTTTAATACTTCCGAATTTATAGATGCTACAAGCTTCTTGTGTTTAAACATAAGTACAAGCTTAGTCAGCGCAGCAATTCCAGATGCAGATTCCAAATGTCCAATATTGGATTTTACCGATCCCAAAGCACAATACTGGCTATTTAATATTTTTACTGCGTCCGGATTACTTGTAGTTTCATGGAAGGCTTTTTTCAAGCCTGTAACCTCAATAGGATCACCCAGAGCTGTCCCTGTCCCGTGAGCCTCTATATAGCTTATGCTAATAGGCTCTACACCCGACCTTTTCAGAGCCTCTTCAATGAGCTTGCCCTGTGCATTGGGATTGGGCACAGTATAGCCGCTGGTCTTGCCACCGGAATTTATAAACGAACCTTTAATGACAGCATAAATATTGTCCCCGTCTTCCTTCGCCCTGCTTAAAGACTTAAGCAAAACAGCTCCCACGCCTTCGCCATCTACAAACCCATCTGCACCCTCGCCAAAAGCTTTACAGCATCCATTTTTAGAAAGCATTTTCATACCTGACAGCCGTGAATAATGCATGGGGTGTAGTATAAGATTTACCCCTCCGGCTATGGCGGCCTTGCATTCACCGCGCTTGATGCTCTCACATGCAAGATGAATGGCAGTCAGAGAAGAGGAGCAGGCTGTATCAATTACAATACTCGGTCCCTGCATATTGAAGAAATAGGATACCCTGTTGGCTACAGACCAATACGCAGAATGTGCCCCTGTAAAGTTCCCCTTACCCCATTCCTCACCACCAAAAATTTCATAATTTCCATTCATCACACCAACAAAAACCCCAATCTGGTTATCCATACTGTCAATGTTGTGTCTTGAATATCCTGCATCTTCCATTGTCAGCCAGGCAGTCTCAAGGAAAAGCCTTTCCTGCGGATCCATAGCCTCAGCCTCCAAGGGTGATATATTAAAAAAGAAGGTATCAAATTTATCGTGGTCTTTTATGAATCCACCCCACTTGGAATATGATTTCCCAGACTCTGTTGAGTCAGGTTGGAAATATTCATCGCAGTCCCACCGGTCTTTTGGAATTTCAGTAATACAGTTTCTGTCATGATTCAGATTCTCCCAGAATTCTTCCAAAGAGTCCGAAAGCGGGTATCTTCCGCTTATTCCTATAATAGCGATATCTTCCTCTTGATCGGAAACGGTCCGGTTTGTATCCTTGTTGAACATATTATAGGTCTTCAGAGCGGCTTCTGAACTTTTCGTCCTGTTTGAAGAAAAAAGGCTATCCGCATCAAATAATTCCGTATTCCTTACAGGAGCTGCAGATAACTCCTTGCCAAACATCTTTGCAAGATCATCCGGCCTTTCTTTAAGAAAATAGTCTGCAAGCTTTTCAATGGTAGGATTCTCAAAGAGAAGTGTGGCTGAAAGTTTTTTAAAGTCCTTTTCCAAACGTTTTGTAATTTCCATTACTATAAGGGAATCTATACCGTATCGCTCAAACGTTGCATTTCCAACTATATCATTTTTTCTAATACGAAGGACCTCAGCAAAAACAGCTGACAAATAATCTATGGTTCGCCCATGCAATGTTTCCCCACTTATATTTACGACAGACATATTTAACTCTGTCGATGGCATGTTTTGAATGTGTTCAACGGGCTTGCCCGGAATTTCTTTATCCCCCTTGCAGTAAACCTTATCCACTATGGTTGAAGTATGGATTTCGCCAGTACTCTCACTTACAATAATGCTCTGGAAAGACACTTCGGAATCCATTCCGGGCACTCCAAAAATGTGTACCTTATCAAAGCCTTGACTTTTCAGAATATTACTCCAGCCCTCAGGTTGCAGCAGTGGTGAATTCGGTATTCTGTTCTGTACATCATTAAAAAGCCACCATCCGCTGGTCAGACCAAATGTCAGTGTCCCAAAGTCCTGTTTTTGTGTTGCTTCGTTAATTATAAGCAATCCATTCGTTTTCAAAAGCTTTTTAATCTGATTCAACGTATTTGGGATTTCCCTTGTCGCATGTACTACATTACTTGCAAACAGTATATCCGCGCTGCCCGGTTCAAAGCCCTGGGCAGCAGGGTCTTCTTCAATATTCAATATTTTAAATTCTATGTAAGGATGCTTTAGTCCGAAGGTCTTTTCAGCATATCGGATAAACCCGTTGGATATATCCGTGTAATAATACCGTATTTTCCCCTCACCTTTTATTTCATCCAGCACCTTTAATACAAATGCCGATGTACCTCCTGTACCCGCTCCTGCTTCGACAATCTGAATCACCGCCTCAGGGTCATTCTTCATGCATTCTTTTATGCATTCCTTAATGATCCGGGCAGTAAGATTGTTGAAATAATCAGACATCTGATCACCGTTATATATTTTCTCTACCAGAGAGGTAGACCCTGCCGGGAACATGACTTCCATATGGTTCACCTTCCCTGATAACACATCATCAAAGGCGTTCAGGCATATCCATAGCAGATCCAGGTGCGCCGCCATATCCGGGTACAAGGCAGACAGCCTTTCTTTTTCGGTTTGAGTTGCAATACACACATTTTCAAGTGCATTCAAGGTAATTATATTGTGTCCATCCACTCTTACCCATCCGGCATTCTTCAAGATTTCAATCAAAGCATCAAATAAACGGTTGTACTCGGGAATAACATGCATTCTTTCTCTCATATCCGAAATAGAATTTCGTTCATTTGCATGCAATAAATATCCTGTCTTTTTAAAATAGCCCAGCAGCAGTGCGCGTCCAAACCCCTCAAGTTCTTTAAACGCATCATCCATATTAACATGTGAGGAATTGATATTATCTATGGTAATCTTTTTCAGAACTGACTCTATAAGCAGAGAACCTTTAGACTTCTGGAATTCTATTTTGTTATTCCAGTCTGCTCCCAGCATATTCAAAACATCTTTTCTTGCCTTAAAGGCCATTATCTGGCCTACTGGTGCGTTTATTACACGTGCAACAGCATCAAAGCCTTCTTTAGGAGAAATAGAAACCGCACCTTGAGATATAAATCGCTGATAATACTGTTCAGAGGCAACTACCCCAACGGTTCCCCAATACCCCCAGTTTATGGTTCTGACTTTAAAAGGAGCTGTCTTTCTCAGAACTTCGGCATATGAATCTTTAAAAGTACAACCCGCTGCATAATTAGCCTGTCCCGCATTTCCTGTAAAGGACTGTATCGAAGAGAAGTAGACCAGGAAATCCATGGGTTCCTTCTTCAGCACCTTATATAGTATTACGCTTGCATCAACCTTAGGTGACAAAGCTGCTCTAAAAGTATCTTCATCCATATTGGCAAGGGTTTTATCCTTTAATACAATAGCTGAATGGAAAGCTCCATTTACAGAACCGAATTTCTCCCTCACTTTGGCAACAGCACACATCATACTATCGCAGTCTGCTCCATCAGCCTGCAGGTACATTACTTCACTTCCTAAAGATCTTATTTGGCTGATTTTCTCCATTTGTTCAGATTTCAAGCCACTGCGACCAATTAAAGCCAGCTTTGCCTTAGCAGTCCCAGCCAGATATAATGCCAGTTCCAGCCCTATGCCTCCAGCCCCTCCTAAAATTAAATAGACTCCGTTATTTCTATACGGAAGAGTTTCAAACTCCGGTAGGTCAATAGGCGTGAAGCAACGAACATATCGTTTCGTTCTCCTCATCATCACATTTTTCCCATGCTCATATCCGTGGTCGGTAATAACCTGCTTTATCCACTCTGTGCTCCATTCATGGAATGCAGTATTCTCAAGCTCATTGATGTCAATATCTACAATACTGACCTCCCAGTGGGAGTATTCTTTTGCCAGTGTTAGGGCGAAGCCTTGTATACTTCCGGCAAAAGGGTTGTTCTTATCACTTTCCTGTAAAGCAAACGTATTATTTGTAATAATTTTAAATTTTAGAGATTCATCACCGGCGCCGGATATGTTCAAAGTCTTAACTAAGCGATATAGGCTTAAAACCCCATTCTCCTGGCTCGTCTTTAAAAATTCCACATCATCTATTTCAGGAATATGGGTTTGAATACCTCCAAGAAAATAAATTGAATCCGCACCGGCTAAAAACTCCTTGCAGCTATGAAACCCATTCCTATCATTTCTGGAGATTTCTCTGGATGCAGGAGATAATATCTTCGTATCTTCACCCAATAGGATCTCAAATACCACTTCTTCCTGATATTGTTTCCGAATTAGCTCTTTCAGTTTTACACCATCTTGGGAGTAAACAATTACGACCTTTTTGCAATCCAAAGCAGATCTATCTGCACATTCTGATTTTTCTTCAATCCACTCGGGCTTAAATAGAAAGGATTCCTCCCTATTCTTGTATTGTCTCAATGTAAGGTTCTCTATTTTTATACAGACTAGCCCGTAACTATCAAGTATTGCCAGGTTAAAGCGCTCATCATCTATTGGCTTAATATAAACATACCCACAAGCTTTCAATGGATTGATTACCGTCACACTATCAGCTGAGAACGGAAGTCTTGGACTGCTGATTCCCGGTTCCTCCCCTCTGACCAGACCAATCACAGCCTGTATAGAGCCATCCATGATAGCCGGATGGAATGTGTATTTATCCAGCTCGTCAGCATACTCCCGGGGCAGCTCAAGTGAAGCTAGCACTTCTTTGCCGTTCGACCAGATATGAGAAACGCTTTTCAAGTATTCTCCGTAATCCACACCCAAGTTATGGAATTTATTGTATAATTCATCCTTTTCAATTTCGAAATCGGACCTTCCTTTTATTTCATCAACAGGAATATACTTCTGCTCACCATCAACCGCAGAAGGGTGTATTTCACCTTTTGAATATAAAGTTCCTCTGTTACCCCCGGTTACTTCATATTCATAATAATTATCCTTAAGCTTTAAAGAAATATTTATTTCCTTTTCCTGATTATTTTCTACTATTACAGGTGTCAGCCAAACAACCCTCTTCAACTGGATATTCATATCACCATCCAAAAGTTTTGCTGCAGCATAAGCCATTTCAAGGTATGCTACACCTGGAAGAAATGATTTGGATTTTACCTGGTGATGACAAACTATAATTTCATCAGGGCTTAGTATTTTTTTAAATAAAACCTCATGATCAAGAATTTTTGGCAATACACCATCAATAAGCGGGTGAAGAACATCCATGGATTTATGCTGAGGCAAAACGGTACCCGGCAGCCCGAAAAACTGACGTGCGAATGGGTATAATGGCATAGGAAATTTATTGGGGATTTTATTGCAATATAGAATATCCCAATTTATGTTTTCACCGTCTAAATATCTATTTTTTACTATATCAATTTCTTTTTTATAATCCTCAGATTTCATATCCTGTGTAATTTCTGGATAATAAAGTATGGTTGAACTATCCTTTTCATCTATTGTCTTTATCATATTGCATTCCCTGACTGTACCGACATCACAGCTCCTGAGTTGCTGCAGCAAGGAGGTACGGTCATCTGCCACGAATGCAATACGACAGGTGAAATGTTCACGTCCAGCCTGCAGTGTATATGCAATACTTGGCATCGGATATTCCGCACCTTCATTACCTAGCCATTCTCCAAGATCTGAAACCTTCCTTTGAAGGGCCTCCCTTGTAATTGCAGATAAAGGAATAAAAAAGCATGGCGTTGTTATCTCTTCCGTGATATAGTCACCTGTTTGATTTTCTTCCAATACCATGTGAACATTTGTACCGCTAAAGCCAAAAGAACTAACCGCACCACGGCGTGGTTGCCCCTCCTGATGCTTCCAGTCAATTAGTTCAGTATTCACAAAGAAAGGACTCCCGTCAAATTTTATAAATCTGTTTGGTTTCTCAAAGTTTAAGGAAGGCGGTATTTTTTTATTTCCGAGTGCCATTATAACCTTTATTAAGCTGGCAACTCCTGCTGCTCCTGCTGCGTGTCCAATATTTGTTTTTACGGAACCGATGGCACAGAAGCCTGTTTTATCAGTATATTTTTTGAAGCTATCCGTTAAAGCTTCGAATTCTATTGGATCTCCTAATTTTGTACCTGTGCCATGGGTTTCAACATAACCGATAGTCTCAGGG
>JAEWQC010000187.1 GCA_023399355.1 Bacillota bacterium
GAAGTACGCAGCTATGCTGCCGGATCAGGTGGGCGGTAACTATATTTCCCTGCCTATCAAGGCTAGAATTGGCGGAACAGCTGTAAACTACGACGGCAATACAGATATTAACACCTCAAGCAGGAAGACCTATATGCACGGAAGGATTGTAGTCGGTCGCGCCAACGGTTGGGTGGAAAAGGATTTTTCTGTTGACGTTACCGGTGAGGATTTCCTGCCGGCGGCTTCAGAAATTGCAGAGTACTGGGATGATATTGATCAGGCAACCCTGCTTGCTACTCTGAAAGGTATTTACGCCATGACCGGTGCAAAGAACTTGGAGTTTGTAAACGGTCACACCTATGATATTTCCGGTGGATCCTCGGCAAATGTTTTTGACGAGACAACACTCAACAATGCGATCCAGCAGGCACTTGGCGATAATAAGGCAAAGTTTTCTCTTGCGATTATGCATTCCCGGGTGTCTACAAATTTAGAGAACCTGAAGCTTGTGTCATATCTCAAGTACACGGATAAGGACGGGGTTGAAAGAGACCTTACACTGGCATCCATCAACGGTCGTATGGTACTCATTGATGACAACATGCCTGTTGAGGTTATTGCAGCAGTTGGAGAAACTCCGGCGTATACGAAGTACACGACCTATGTACTTGGCGGGGGTGCGATTGAATACACAAATTGCGGCGCGGAAGTGCCTTACGAAATGAGCAGGAACCCTAAAGAGAATGGTGGAGAGACAACTCTTTGGAGCCGCCAGCGAAAGATTTTTTCACCGTACGGTATTTCCTTCAAGCAGCCGAGCTTTATTTCTCCCACTAACGAACAGCTGGCTGCGGGTGCAAACTGGGAGCTTGCAAACAGCAGGGAATCCGGTACGCCGGAATATTTTCCTCATAAAGCAATTCCCATTGCGAGAATTATCACGAGGGGATAATGGAAAGGAGGCTCTGTCATGTACACAACATATGAGTTCTATGAAAAAACCTATTACGGCGATGTCCTGACAGAGCAGAGTTTTCCGAAATGGAATGCCAGGGCAGCGGATGCGCTGAACTGGATCACATGTGGCAACTTAAAAGGGCATATTGAGGTCGTAGATGATGAAGTATCCTCGGATTTTGATCCGGATGTAACTACCGCTGTCCAGATGGCCGCCTGCGCGGTGGCTGATAAGCTATTCATAATTGATGCTGCCGCCCGGACTGCAAATTCACAGGATGAAGGAAATATTAAATCCAAATCCAGCGGTAATGAGTCGGTTTCCTATGCAGCGTCAGAGACAGATATCACAAAGGCGGTTGCTGATCCAAAAGTAAAAAGGATGTTGCTATACAGTACTGCATCCGAGTATCTGTCCGGAACCGGCCTTTTGTATTGGGGAATGTAGGTGAACGTATGGCAGATATCTTTTACAAGGATACGGTTACAGTATACAACAAAACAGATGGAGTTGACCCGCTCATGGGCGGTAGTGTCTGGTACCCAACGGTATTGGAGCATGTAAGGCTGCTTGTGACAAAGGGTGCCAACATCGATAAGAACGGAAGCGAGTCCGCCGACACGGCAAGGCTACATATCCAGACAGGAGTCGGCGATCTGAAAAAGCCTTACCTGGAACCGAAAGAGTGGCAGGCCGCAGCAGAAAAAGAAAGCAGCTTCACTCTGACCCCGGATGCGGATTTCCTTGTTGCCGGCGACACATCGGCGGAGGACATGACGCAGGAAGATTTCTTCGGTTACATGGTTAGTAAATATGATCGGTGCTACAAGGTAACGAACGTTGATGCCTATACGTTGATCCCACATTTAGAGGTAGGTGGTAAGTAATGCCGGGAGTAAAAATGATCTATGGCAGCCTCACAATATCGGTAGATACCAGTCGCTTTGATAGGCAGTACGAAAAAGCACAGGAATACCTGGGGAATCAGGTACTAACAGACTGTGATCCGTACGTACCATTTGATCAAGGTATACTGATGAGCAAGGGAGCTGTGGAAGAGGGCGGCCGGGAGGTCGCATGGATAAGCCCATACGCGAGATACCAATATTACGGTTTTGTCATGGTGGGTAAGGCTCCGAAAAAGGTTACGGATAAGCTATTGGAATATACGAAGAAAGACGGGCATGTATTAGCCGGCAGTCATTGGTTTGAAGAGGCCAAGAGCGCCAACCTTCAGAAATGGATCAAAGAAGTTAAGAGAATAGCAGGAGGCGGTTGATATGCAAAAGCAGGCAGAAATATTAAGCATTACAGAGCAAACAACCATATCAGGGGCGCTGATGCAGCTCATTACATCATGGCCGGATCTGCCGGCAGGAGTAGTGCCACAGTGGCAGCGCATTGAGGATACAAAGCCACTTGGTATTTATACGCTGCAAGGGGCGGTTTATTTACGCAAGGATATCCTTGGCGGCTTCCAAGCACAATTCCCGTTTAAAGTCCTGTATGCAGCCACGGCCACAGATAGCAAAACACGTCTACTAAAACAAAAAGTGCTTGATGATCTTGGAGAGTGGCTGGAAGCGGCGAACTATCCGGAATTAACCGGAGGGAGACAGATCATAAGCATAGAGCGTACTACAACAAGCTTTAAAGTAGGTGAAGATGAGAAAGGGAAAGAATTGTACCAGTGCAATTTGATGCTCAGGTACAGAAAAGAAGGAGGGCTAATATGAAATTGGAAAGAAAGGCGCTGCTCCATTATCTGGATGCATCCTTTGGCGGAGAAACACCCTTATGGTTTCTGATCGGCAAGGACATTGAAGATATGGCAGTGGAATTGAACCCGGATACGGAATCAAAAGAGAATATCCTGGGTGAAACAACTACGACGGATAACGGGTATCAGCCAACCATGTCAGCGGATCCGTATTACGCGAATCCGGAAGATGACATTTACGAAAAGGTGCAGGACATCGCTATGAATCGCAAAAAGGGAGATGCCTGCAAGACAAAAATCCTTGAGGTCATTATCGATGATACAGCAGATACCGCGCACAAGGCGTGGCAGGAGGACGTTATTGTGAAGCCGCAGTCCTACGGCGGCGGTACAGAGGGGATTAATATCCCGTTCGAAGTGTCGTTTGACGGAAACCGGAAGGAAGGCACTGTCACGATCACGGGCGGCGTACCAACATTTACACCAAAAGCATAGGTATTAAGGAAACTTAATATATCAGGGGGCGGTACCTTTCCGGGCGCCCCCTGATTCGGAAAGGATGGTAAGTTTTTATGCAGAGAATAGAGTTAGCAAAAAGCAATGGGATCAAAGAGTATTTAATCGTAAATGAAATAGGCAAGGAGCTGGGGGTATTAGCTGTTGATGTCACGGACTTAGGATTTCCTAAGCGTACGGAGATCGCACAGAAGAATATTGACGCCCTGCTCAAGGAAGCAAAAACTGCAATGGAAAATACGGATACGGAGGCATCCTATGAGCTGCTTTATAAGCTGGATGCAAAAGTGAAGCAGGAAATTGACACCATGTTTCAGACAAATGTGTCAGAAGTCGTTTTCGGAGGAACACATTGTCTTTCCATCGGAAACGGGAAGACCTTTATCGAAAGATTCTTCGATTCCGTTATCCCTGTCATTTTAAAAGACTCAAATGCAGCCATGAAAGAATCGGAAAAGAAGCTGGCAAAATATAAACCTATGGATCATCTGGAGAAGAAAAAATGATAGGGGCCTTACCGGTAAGTGTCACCGTAGATGGTGCCGAGTATGAAATCAGAACAGATTACCGGAACATCCTGCTCTTGCTTGAGGCAATGGCGGATGAAGCACTTTCTGAAAAAGAAAAATGGCTTGCCGCTTTAAATATTTTTTATCAGGAAAAGTGTCCCGATCATGCTGAGGAGGCCATCAAGCAGCTGGTGTGGTTTTTAAACGGCGGTAAGCCGGAAACGGAGACTCATCACAAGAAGCCTATATTCAGCTGGAATCAAGACGAACAGCTGATCTTCGCGGCAGTAAACAAGGTGTCTGGCAGGGAAGTACGCGCAGTGGAATACATGCATTGGTGGACGTTCCTGGCATTGTTTCAAGAAGTTGGAGAATCCTTATTTTCTCAGGTGGTAAATATCCGGGTAAAGAAGAACCGCAGCGAGAAGCTTGATAAATCAGAGCAGCGATTTTATCGGGAAAACAAATCTACAGTAGATTTGAAACGCAAATACAGTGCAGCAGAGCAGCGAACAATGAATGCTGTTAATGAGATGCTAGGGCTATAGGAGGGGCAGCAGATGGCTAAGAGTGGATATGATGGCGAAATACGCGTAGACACGTCCATAGATGATAAAGGCTTTGACAAGACTCTCAAGTCCATGTCTTCTAAATCTGCGCGCCTTGCCAGCAGCATCAGGACTACAGAACAGGCGCTTAAAAAACTGAATGCCGAGGCCAGAGAGCTTGCTATGCAAAAAGTACCAACGGCAGAATATAAATCCCTGTCGGATAATCTTCAGTCTGCAAATGCAAAATTTAATTCCTTACTTGAAAAACAGGATAAAATGATTGCAACCGGCGCTAACTCAGGGAAGGCATGGGAAGGTCTAAACTATGAAATGGATCATCTTGGTGAGGAAATTCACAAGACAGAAGCAGAAATGCAGAAGCTTGTTGCTGCGGGGAAATCATTCACACTTGGGAAGGATTCAGCAGAATATCAGGCTAAAAATGATAAGATCAGTCAGCTAAATAACAAGCTCACTATACAGAAAAAGCAATGGCAGGAGAATAATGCAAAGCAGAAGCAGTATTTTAAAAATGTGGGTCAATCATCGGGTAAGGCAGCAAAGAAGCTGGGGACATTCGGTACGAGACTGAGGGGGATCGCTCTCAGCCTGCTTGTATTCCAGTGGATTACTAAGGCTTTTAATGCAATGGTCAACTCCATGAAGGAGGGCTTTCAGAATCTTGCTATATACTCAAAATCATACAACGCGTCTATGTCTACGCTTAAATCCGCAAGCACACAGATGAAGAATAGCTTTGCAACGGCGTATGCCCCAATCGTTCAAACAGCAATTCCTTACCTTGTGAAGCTGATTGGATACGTAACGGCCGCCGCTAATGCGGTAGCCAAATTTACAGCAGCACTTTCAGGAAAAAGTACCTGGACAAAAGCAGTAGCCATACAGGAAGATTATGCAGCATCGCTCGAAGGTAGCGCGGACGCTGCTAAGGATGCTGAAAAAGCAATGGAGGGGTATCTTTCACCACTTGATGAAATTAATAAGTACAGCACGAAGGATAGCAGCAACTCATCCGGAAGTGGCGTATCCCCAAAAGATATGTTCAAAGAAGTTGAGATTGACAATGAAACACTGGCACTGGCTGACAAAATCAAAGCGAAATTTGAAGAATTAAAAAATGCGATAAGACCATTTACTGATGCAGTGAGCCGCTTATGGAATGAGGGCCTTTCAAAGCTGGCGGGTTTTACATGGACAGCTTTGAAAGATTTCTATGAAAATTTTCTTGTGCCCATAGGAGTCTGGGCATTCGGAACTGAAGACAGCGGACTTACGCGGCTTGTTAATATTATCAATAATGGTCTGATGAAAATTCAATGGGATGCCATTAACAAAAATTTAAAAGAATTTTGGATAGCAATCGAGCCCTATGCAGAGCAATTTGGAGAAGGACTGATTGATTTCTTCGAAGATTGTTCAAAAATAAGTGTTGCTATAATTAATAAGTTGTTTGGAGAAGATGGAGCGATTACAAGGGTTACGGACTGGCTCAATGATAATGATC
>JAEWQC010000206.1 GCA_023399355.1 Bacillota bacterium
CACTTCTTTATACCAGATTCCCCCGGGATAGACAACAACAATGGGACCTGAACTGCAAATACCAAAGCAGCCTGTGTTGGTAACCATCACATCATCGGATAATTCTCTGGCTTCAATTTCTTCCATAAAGTTTTGGACAATACTTACAGCATCTTTCGAATGGCAGAATCCTTTCTGCTGACCATTGATTCTTGAACTTGTACACACAAACACATGATATTTCGGCTTCTTCATAACTTTTCCCCCTTATATTAAATTTCCTGTTATCTCGATCTTGCGTCTTTCATACGTTAATTAACACTATCTATTAAATGATGATTTTCATCTCTTCATCCATAGCCCCCGACAATAGCCTGACTGTTTTCTTCACTGCCTCATGAATGGTTTCGCAAGTTTGCACGACTCTGATTCCTTTTTCCTCAAGAATTTTTAAAGGATTATATCCGATTCTAAGCACAAGGACTGCATTGCAATCTTCAATGGTTTTCATTATTTTATTCATTTTACTTTCCTCCGTATCGCACTCTTCCGCCCCGGTACAAAACTTGTTTACTTCTCTTTTTTCTATCAGGCGGATCTCTTCTCCAAAATTTCTATAGATACGGAACTCTTCCACATGTCCGAAATGTTCATCGACAAGCAATCCGGACTTTGAAGCAACTGCAAAGGTATATGACCCGCAGTCCGTATTTTTTTCTGCTTTGTGTCCTCCGCAGCCCTTCATTCGGAACTCCGCAGAGCGATCCTCCTCCAGAAGACCGATGGCATCCGCCCTGCATTGCCTGCAATGATACATTTGCTTTAAATCGACACCACACTTTTCCCGAAGCTTATTAAGTTCTTTATTGCTGGTTTGCGGCATATTTTCAAAAACGCTTCCTGCAGAAGGAATCAGCGGCATAATGTTGGTCATGATTGCGCCACATTCTTTTACCCTTTTCACAACCGACTCTATGTCCTTTTCATTAATGCCTTCCAGCATCACAATGTTTACTTTGCAAACAACACCGCTGGAAGTCAAATCCATCAATCCGGTCAACTGATTCAGCAGCAAAAGCCTTGCACCTTCTGTGCCGGTATATTTTTTCCCCTTGTAATTGATCTCCCTATAAATTTTTGCGCCAATGTCGGGATTGACCGTATTGATGGTCACAGTTACATGAGATACGCCCAATGTTACGATTTCATCCACATAAGCCGGCAGCATGAGGCCATTTGTGGAAAGACAGAAGGTAATCCCCGGATCGATTTCTTTAATCAACTCAATGGATTTTTTTGTCTTGTCAAAGTTGGCCAGTGCATCTCCCGGACCAGCGATTCCAACGACCTTCAGATTCGGGAATTTCTTTTTAACGGCTGCAAATTTGATTGCCGCTTCCTCGGGAGACAAAATTTCACTGGTTACTCCGGGTCTGCTTTCATTGACGCAATCAAATTTCCGGTTGCAGTAATTACAGGAGATGTTACAGGCAGGAGCAACCGGAATATGCATTCTCGCATTTTTACACGCTCCGGAACTGAAGCAGGGATGGCTTTTTGTCTTTTCTTCAAGCGTTGGTAGATTTGTTTCTGTTTTTTCTATCATTTCTGCTATCTCTGCTATCTCTGTTGTCTCTGCTATCTCTGCTATTTTAACTGTTTCTACTATCTCTGCTAACTCCGCTGTTTTTGCTATTTCCGCTGTTTTTATCGATTTCATCGTTTCTGCTATTTTTATTGTTTCTGTTAGTTGAGTTGTTTCTGTAGTCACTATTTTTCCCGGTATCATGGCTGCTTCCTCCTTCCCTTCCTGAAAAAATTGTTCAAACATGGTTTGCCTGTAATTTTCATGCTTCCTCTCTATCAATGTGTTCGTAATATCATCCAGGAACCGCAGTGTCCCATGATATCCGGTGCAGACGAGCCGCTGCCCGCCGATTCTGTCATGGATCGGAAACCCGATCCGTATCAGTGGTATGCCTTCTTTTTCCGTAATAAATTTCCCGTCTGAATTTCCGATCCACAAATTTGCTTTCAACTCATTCGAATAGTTCCTGATGGTCTCAAAATCAGTATCATCAATCACCAAAAGATCCTTTTCCTTCTCAAATAACTGCCTTAACTTCTCACTCTCGGATCCTGTAGAAATCAGAACCGGACGGATGCCGTTCTCCAAGCAAAGCTTCCCGACCGCATATACCAGTTCCGGTTCTCCATAAAGGACAGCTCTTCCTTCTCCATTGTATTTGTGAGAATCAATCATTCCGTCTATCAAACGTCCCCGTTCTTCCTGTAGTTCTGTAGGAACCGGTTTGTCGGAAAGCTTTGATAATAAATTCATCAGAATATCGGTGTTTTCTACCCCCATCGGTAAAGGACAGCGGTATAGCGGAACTCCGAAAGCTTCCTTTAAATATGCGCCCGGCGACAACTTCTCCGGTACTGTGATTCCCAATTCCAGCGTAGCCGCGGCGCCAGCCATTTTGTCGATCTCAGCAAGTCTGGTTCCGCCCCTTGGAATCCTTGAATATTCCTTTTCATACGGTGCATCCAGCGTGACCGAGACATCCGGCAGTAAAATATAATTGATTTCAAACGCTTTCAAAATACTTTTTATGTTTCGCACGTCTCCCGGATTCAAATTTGGTACAATCACATTGATTTTGTGATTGGGAGACGTGTCTTTGGCAAATTCCCTGACAATGCCGAGCAGCGCTGAAAAATAACCTTCAAACTGTGTTCCTCCATATCCCGGTGTTGAAACAGGAACGATTTTTATCTGCTTCGATGGATGCTCCTCCATAAACTCGGAAGTGATCCTCCGGACATCTTCCCCGATGGTTTCCGCCAGGCACGTTGTTGCAACGCCGATCAATTCCGGCTGGTAGAGCGTTATCATATTCTCCAGACCTTTTTTAAGGTTCTTTTCGCCTCCATAGACCGTACCGTCTTCATTGAGGGAAGAAGACCCGATGTCAATGGGTTCATTGTAATGTCCGGCCATATGTCTCCGGATGTAAGTACTGCATCCCTGTGAGCCGTGAAGGATCACCATGGTGTTCTCAATCCCTTTCAACGCCTGTACGGCTCCCATTGGCATACACATTTTACAGGGGTTGATATTCAAATTTACATAATTTCGATTTTTCATCCTGTTCTCCCTCCCCAATAATTGAAAATGGGTCAAATTAACTTCCAATTATTTTCCATATAGGGCTGTTTATTGTCAAATCAACTTCCTTTGCGAAATTGATTGCGCCTTCAAAGCCACACAACGGATGCTTTCTTTCATGGTTGTGATCACAAAACGCCACACCCAGCTTATACGCCAGAGGACGTTCTTTCACACCGCCTACCAAAATATCCGCGCCTTTTTCCTTAATAAATTTTTCAAGTTCCGCCGGGTTGGTATCATCAAGAATGATGGTACCCTCCTCCGCAATGGAGCGAATGACTTCATAATCCTCCGGTTTACCCGTTTGGGTTCCAACCATGACGGTTCTTATTCCCAGGTCTCCGAACTGCTTTATGAGTGAAATTGCTTTGAATGCCCCACCTACGTAAATAGCAGCTTTTTTTCCCGCCAGGTTCTGACGATATGCTTTCAATCCGGACTGCGCTTTCAATTCGCCAATTGAAATTAGTGCATAGGCTCGTTCCAATATCTTCTGATCTCCAAGAGCTTCCGCTATAGCTATAAGGGAAGCCTTCGTATCCTCCAGTCCAAAAAAGCTGACTTTGACATATGGAATTCCATATTTCTCTTCCATTTCTTTTGCCAAAAACATCATCGATCCTGCGCATTGAACAATATTCAACGATGCGGACGGCGCTTTCATGAGTTCTTCGCATCTCGCATCCCCTGTGAATTTTGAAACCACTTCGATACCAAGGTACTTCAAATAGTTTGAAATAATCCAAAGTTCTCCTGCCAGGTTGAAATCTCCCAAAAAGTTCACCGTGGGCTTTAGTTGGTTTTCTTCACACTTACTTCCTTCACATAGTTTTTCATCACTCGAGTTTTCTTCACGCAGGCTTCCTTCATTGGTCTTTTCACCAAGTCGTCTGCTTGTTTCTCCTGCGTCTCCGTTATCCATCAATTGCATTAATGCTTTGCAGGCGGCTTTATATCCCATCGATTTGTTTCCGGCAAAACCGCTTGACTGAATAGGAATGACCCGAATGCCGTGTTTTTTTTCAGCAGCCTTGCATACCGCCTGAATGTCATCTCCTATTACTCCGACAATACAGGTTGCGTAAATAAAAATGACCTTTGCTTCATGCTGTTCCACAATCTCATCAATGGCACCGGCCAGTTTTTTTTCGCCTCCGAAGATGACATCATGTTCCCGAAGATCCGTGGAAAAACTGTTCCGATATATTTCCGGCCCGCTGCTCAAGCTGCCCCGGATGTCCCAGGTGTAGCTGGCACAGCCGATAGGGCCATGGACTATGTGAAAAGCATCCGTAATCGGGTTCAAAACCACTCTTGCACCACAATACACACACGCCCGTTGACTGACGGATCCGGCAACACTGTCCTTATCACATTTCAAGGAAGAATTGGAACCTTTCTCATTGCAGCAAATAAATCCTTTTCTGCCCTCCAGCACTTCTGTGGTTAGTTTGCTCTTCATGCCCGCCACCCCCTTCTATATAAAAACCCTCACCAATCTTACGGAAGAAAACTGCCGATAAGCATAGGTGAGGGCTGTTGATCATCCCCTCTGTCCTCTCCTCATCACAAGGCAGAGCTAGAGTGAAAACCTGCAATTACATAATCAATTCCATATCTTCATCTGCACAATCCCTGTCCTGTCTGTCCAGCAGTGTATTGCTGATCAGTTCTATCAGCCTGAGAGCACCCTTGTATCCAACAACAGGCACGTAGGAATGAACGCTCCGGTCAAGGATGGGGAAGCCAACTCTGACCAGCGGAATATCTTCTGCTTTGGCAATGTACTTTCCGTAAGAAGTTCCGATCAGAAGATCAACCGGTTCGTTCTTGATCCATTGCTGAAGGGTGAACAAATCACCCAATGCCTTAACCTTGCCTTCCACCCCAGCTTCCTCCAACATTCCCTTCACTTCTTTTTCAAAGGCCTCACCGGGAGTTCCTGTCAGCACATATCTGGGAATCATTCCAAGGCTGAGGGCGAATTCTGTCAGGGCAATGACAACATCAGGGTCTCCGAATATTGCAACTTTCTTTCCATGATAATGATAATGACAATCTACCATTACATCCACAAGCTGTCCCCGTTCCTCTTCGATGTCACCGGGGATTGCTTTCCCGGTCAATTTGGAAACCGCCATTAAGAAGTCGTCGGTTGCCTTAATCCCGATTGGTGTTTTAAGTGCTTTCACAGGAACTTTACATTTCTTCTCCAGTTCATATGCGCCGTCACTGGAAGCAAAATTACCAAGAGAAAACGTCGCAGCAGAATTTCCGGCATCGATAATATCACTAACCCTTGCTCCTCCTGCCGGGTACATCTCGTATTTACCCGTCATGGGAGCATCCAGCACGCCGCTGGTATCAGGAAACAGGATAAACTCCTGTCCCATCTGCTTTAACAGCCTTTTAATTTCTCTCATATCCCCCGGATTTACAAAGCCGGGAATTACATTTACCTTTCCATTTGGTTTTTTACTGTTGACGGAAAGATATTTTACCATCCCTTTCACCATATTGGAAAATCCCGTAATATGAGAGCCCACATAGCTTGGCGTATTTGCATGGATCACCAGCTTGCCTTCGGGAATCTGTGCTTGGGATATATAGGTCGGGATATCATCTCCGATGGTCTCGGACAAGCACGTTGTGTGGATGGCTATGATATCGGGGTCATATATGGAAAACACGTTTTTGATAGCCGTTTTCAGGTTGGTCCCTCCGCCAAATACCGAAGCTCCTTCTGTAAAGGAACTGGTAGATGCCATGACCGGATCTCTGAAATTTCTCGTCAGATATTTTCGATGGTATGCACAGCAGCCCTGGGAACCATGACTGTGCGGAAGGCACTTATGAATCCCGAGTGCCGCATACATTGCTCCGACCGGCTGGCAAGTCTTCGCCGGATTGATGACCAAACCGCTTCTTTCATAATATTCTTTCGGTGTAGCGTTCAGCATTTTTATCTCCTCCTTTTCACCCTACTGTTCCTTCAAGCATTGGTTCCCTTTTCCATGGAGGCGTCACGTATTTCCATGCAGGTGTGGTAATTCCCATCGCAATGTCTCTGGCAAAATTCGCCGCGCCTTTGAAGCCTGCATAGGGTCCGCTATAGTCATAAGAGTGAAGCTGTTTTGAAAAAATCCCCGCTTTATGGGCTACATATTTATCTTTGATTCCCGAACACAAGATATCAGGCTTTAAAATTCTCATGAATTCTTCTGTTTCATAATGGTTCAGATCGTCTACCACCACACTGCCGTTGGGCATTTCTTTGATCATGCCTGCATAGTAGTTGAGTGAGATTTCCTTCTGCAGCTTATCGTATTGTTCTTTCGTTAAAAACACTTTGTAATGATCCGGATCTTGCGTAATTTCCAGACTTTCAATGTTCTTGCTGTCTGCGTCTTCTTTGATGGAGGGAATCACTTCTCTTCCTTCATAATCATCCCGGTGGGCGAATTCGTACCCTGCCAAAACGATTTCCATTCCTAAATCGTTTAATAAATGCTGGTAATGATGTGCTCTGGAACCACCTACAAACAGTGCTGCCTTTTTCCCCTTGAGGATTAATCTGTAGTGATCCATGACGGGACTGATTTCTTCAAATTCTTCCTCAATCACTCGCTCCGTCCTTGCTGTGATATCCGGGTCATTAAAATACTTTGCAATATCCCGTAATGACTGCATCGTGCTGCTAACACCGATAAAGTTCACTTTAATCCAGTCCTGGCCATATTTGGTGCCCATCATTTCTCCGATGTAGTTGATGGAGCGGTGGCACTGGATGACATTCAGGGTTGCCTTGTGTGCGTATTTCAACTGTTCTGCCGTTCCGTCTCCCGTCATGACCGATACAATCTCATATCCGATCTGCTTGAGAAGTCTTTCCAGTTCCCATCCGTCACCACCGATATTGTACTCGCCGAGAATATTGAGGGAATACTTGCCGACCGCTTTTTCACCGGTACCAATGATATGCTTGATCAAACCGTTATTTGCAATGTGGTGGCCGCCTGACTGGCTGACCCCTTTATACCCTTCGCAGCTAAAGGCCACGACCTTGATTCCGTATTCCTTTTCGGATTGTGTCGCAACTGCATGAATATCATCACCAATCAGACCAACCGGACAGGTGGAACAAATAAACAGCGTCTTGGGTTTAAAAATTTCAACCGCTTCTTTGACTGCCTGCCTCAGCTTTTTCTCTCCTCCGAAAACGATATCTCCCTCCTGAAGGTCTGTAGAAAAGGAGTACTGCAACAGATTCAATTCGTCTTCTCTTGTTCTGCCCTTGTTCCTTCTGGTCCCCCAGGTGTAGAAACCGCAGCCGATCGGACCGTGGGTCAGCACCACCGCATCTCTTAACGGCCCCAGAACAACGCCTTTGCAACCGGCATAACAGCAGCCTCTGTTTGTAATAATCCCAGGAATGGTTCTTGAATTGGAGGCGATCGTCTGCGGATTTTCCAGTGAATCATCTTTAACAAATACATGTTCCTTCCTGTTTTTAAAAACCGCTGCCGGATAATTTTCCAGGGTCTTGCTTACTTTGTTTTTATTATTCGTACTGCTCATAGCATCCTCCTATATCGCGTCTTCCCCTGATTCGGATGTCCTCACCCGAATTGCATCGCTCACGGGAAGAACAAATATTTTACCGTCGCCTGCATTTCCGGTCTGATTAACTTCTATCAAAATATCGACCACTTTTTTCACTTCATCATCTTTTACGATCATGGACAACAATCTTTTTGGAATGAGTCTGTGGCCCTCTGAAAGCGATTCCGCAACCGGAGAGCTAAATTCCTGAGAATTCATCACGACATCAATGAGTTCATAATTCACTTTTTTCTTGCCCTTGCCAAGAACTTTTCTGACGTTCAGAGAAGAGAAGCCAGCCACAGCCAAGGCTTCCTTTGTCTGGTTCATCTTGTTCATTCTGATTACAGCCATTACTTCTTTCATTGGAAAACCTCCTTTTTACAGTTGATTTGAACCTGAACTGATGGTATAAGCTTCCTCAACCGGGCTTACAAAAATCTTTCCGTCTCCAAACGCACCATTTATCCCGGTCTTTGCATTTCGAATAATGATCTTGACCACATCATCCTTATCTTCATCTTTCACAACCATAATCAACATTTCTTTGGGTATTTCGTCGTAGAATACATCTCCTACCTTTACACCACGCTGCTTTCCGCGACCGCTGACATCCATCTTCGTTACTGCGGGGAATCCGGCGTCACTGAGTTCCGATAATACAATACCTACCTTTTCAGGTCTTATAATTGCTCTGATCATCAGCATATGCTCATCCTCCTAATTTGATTTTTTAGATTTTTCATTTTTTGATTTTTGATTTTTTGATTTTTATTTACTCATTTTCTGATTCGATTTTCACATCAAGCACTTTTCCATTATCATTAAATATCCATTAAGCCGTGTTCCATCAATATCTGCTC
>JAEWQC010000249.1 GCA_023399355.1 Bacillota bacterium
GTCCTGCTATCTCATAGGGTGCCGCCCAGGCTGCAAACCATATGGGGGATGCTTGTTGTCAAGGGCATTCCTGACTCTCAAAATTACAGGATGATTCTTTTCTTCTTTTTCCTACAGTAAATTGACGAACAAGCAACTGTTTCAATTGACAGAATCCTCTGCAATAAGTTAAGATTAGGTAAAGGGGACACACCGGAAGATCAGAGGTCAGATACCAGAAGTTAGAAATCAGATTTGAACCTTACTTTGAAGCAGTATCCAAGTCTGTTTTCTCATTTCTGGTTTCTGTTCTCTGTAGTTTCGGAATGTCCCTTTTTGAAGAGCTTTTTCATATAGTTCTTTTTTCATTATTATAACTAATAAAAAGGATTGGATGTATATATGCAGGACAAGAAAGATTTGATCATGAACGAAACCAGCAGAAGAAAGACCTTTGCCATCATTTCCCACCCGGATGCCGGCAAGACGACTCTCACGGAAAAGCTGCTGCTCTATGGCGGTGCAATCAGGCTCGCCGGCACTGTTAAGGCAAGAAAAGCCGGCAACTATGCCGTTTCCGACTGGATGGAAATCGAAAAGCAAAGAGGCATCTCCGTTACTTCCAGTGTAATGCAGTTCGAGTATAACGATCATTTCATCAATATACTTGATACACCGGGCCATCAGGATTTCAGCGAAGATACCTACAGAACACTAGTAGCCGCTGATAGCGCAGTCATGCTCATCGACGGGGCAAAGGGAGTGGAGACCCAGACCATCAAACTGTTCCACGTTTGCAAAATGAGAGGCATCCCTATTTTTACCTTTGTCAATAAAATGGATAGAGCCAGTAAAGATCCATTCGAGTTGATGGAAGAAATAGAGCGGGTACTTGGTATCCGTTCCTATCCAATGAATTGGCCTATTGGAACCGACGGCGATTTCAAAGGGGTTTACAACAGGAAACACAAGCAGATAGAACTTTTCGAGGGCGGCAAGCACGGGCAGACAACCGTTAATTCCATTAAGGGTGATGTGGATGAACCTGTTTTTGCGGATTTGTTGGGCAGCCATTATCATGGTAAACTCAAGGAGGATATAGAACTTCTTGAAATTGCAGGAGATGAGTTTTCAAAAGAAAAAGTAATCTCCGGAGAACTGACGCCGATGTTTTTTGGCAGTGCCATGACGAATTTCGGCGTGCAGCCATTTCTGGAAGAATTCCTCAGACTTGCCCCGTCCCCCGGTATCCGCAATTCCACTGCAGGAGAAGTGGATCCCGAATCCGAAGATTTTTCCGGCTTTGTCTTTAAGATTCAGGCTAATATGAATCCGACCCACAGAGACAGAATCGCATTTATTCGCATCTGCTCGGGTCAGTTCATTCGCGGCATGTCCGTTTTTCATGTACAGGCCGGGAAGGAAATCAGGCTGGCACAGCCGCAGCAGTTCATGGCACAGGAACGTGCAATTGTGGAAGAAGCTTATCCGGGCGACATCATCGGCGTATTTGACCCCGGCATATTCAAGATAGGCGATACCTTGTGCCAAAGTACAGCTCGTTTTAAATTCGAAGGGATCCCCATTTTCCCGGCGGAACATTTTGCACGCATATTGCCTGCCGACTCCATGAAGAGGAAGCAGTTCGTAAAAGGCATCAACCAACTATCCGAAGAAGGTGCCATTCAGGTCTTCAAGCAACCCGATTCCGGTATGGAGGCTGTTATTGTAGGCGCTGTCGGTGCACTGCAGTTCGAAGTCCTTGAGCACAGACTGAAGCACGAATACGGCGTCGATCTCAGAATACAGCACCTATCCTATAAATTTGCGAGATGGCCGGTTTCAGAAGTGGATGATCCCAAAATGCTGAATCTGACAAGCACCACGATGATTGCAGAGGACAGTGAAGGCAGATTTGTTTTACTATTTGAAAACGACTGGTCGATCCGGTGGGCGGAGGAAAGAAATAAAGGCTTATCACTGGCTGATATAGCTAAAGTTGAAGAATAACCCGGGATTCCCGGGTTTTATATTTGGTACGGCAATAGGAAACGAATATAAATTACCCATATAGTACTAAATACCTGTTCCCTGATTTGTAAAAATTGTGTATAATTTTAAGATATATAGCCATCGGGCATTAAAAGTATCACAAATACAGTAAACAGGTGGGTAAATGAATGACTTCAATTATACAAAAGAACGGTGCTTTTACAGTTGTAAAAAACGAAATGCTGGCACTGGAAGGAAGTAGACCCGTATCAGTCAACTTACTTTTGCAGGGGAAATTGGATGTTTTCATCACCCCCTTGCACAAGAAGCCGCCCCTGTCCTTTGATGAACTGAAGTACAGCAGCTATAGGCTATTTGACCTGGAACAGAATATATTCATCAGCGTCAACGACATCATTACCAGCTGTAAGAGCAGCCTTAGCATAGCATCTGCAGCCGATTGCAGTCTGTTTGGCTACGGTATTGAAGGTGAACAGAATATTTGGGCGTTCATCCACAGCCAGAAGGATTATGGCGCATATATCATCAATTCACTAAGCAACCTCATTTGCAGTTCAAATACAGCTTTACTGAAGGCCGATGCATACAGGCATTACCTGGATTCCATCTATAGGAACATATGTGCCTTCCAATGCGCTCTTTCACAGGAGCAAGGTCTTGAAGCAGTACGGGGTGGCTTTTCGGAAAACGGGTTGTCCAGCTTATCCATCCTGAAGGAGAAAGGTGTACTGGTCCCCTTGAACTTCAGCAAAGCATTCATTGAAAATCAATTTATCGACGCCGCCGAGTTGTTTCCGGCCACATCCGGAATTCAGGATAAAATTACATATTTTACACATTTATATGGCTTACCGGCTGATTTGAGGAAATCTTTCTTCGGATCCGATCAGTATATTACTGCCAGTCATATCAAAGACGCCGCCCTTTGTCTTGACCATATTCTTTCAAAGCTTCAGAAGGTATTTTGTGCTCTGGAAGAAACAATCTGCAGCCTCTACAGTGATAATGAATCCTCCGCTTACAATATCCTGCTGGAAACAGCAAACAGGCTTAATACACAGGAGTCTGATTATACTGCGGCTTTGGACGCAGCCACCTATATCTATGACAAGCTGAAGGAAATCACTTCGTATATCGATTGTGAATATCATCATAAAACAGATATTGATTTTAGGTATCTCGAG
>JAEWQC010000309.1 GCA_023399355.1 Bacillota bacterium
CCCTTTAATTGCTGCATTGTAAGAATTTCTCATACCACCACACCAAAATAAATTTCCGTCACCATAACTGATAAAAACATTATCATGCTGAAAATTTTCTCTGATAGCACATGCAGTGCCGTCTGTACTTTTGTCATCAGTGAGAAAAATGGAGAGTTCAAATAAATTTCTGTGTTTGCTATATGCCTCAAAGAGATATTTCAAGCACTTAATTGTTTTCTCTTTTCTGTTATAACAAGTTAATAATACAGCAAGTCTTTCCATTTTAAGAGTATTAATTATCTTGTGAATACTATGTCCTTTTTTGAGGGAGCAAAATGTATTGTTGAACAATAGTATCCCAGGAGTATTCAGGTTTATATTGGAGGAAATTTGTTATAATGGTTTCCATTGAAGATGCCAATTCCTTATTCTCTATAAACCTATTCATTTTTTCAAATAGATCTTCTGAATCATTTACATTTATTAAATAACCGAATTTTCCATCATCAATCAACTCTGTAAATGAACCAAGCTTGGATGCAATAACTGGCTTATTAAAGACAAAACATGTTTGTACGATACCACTTTGTGAGATTGAAACATAAGGGCATATTACTGCAAGCGATTTTTTAATGAGTGTGACTAATTCTTCATTTTTTATAAATCGGTTATAAATAATGAAAGTATCATCGTTTTTCATTTTTTCAAGAACTTCATTATTACCAGCACCTGCCACAACAATTTTGCAATTGATAAAACTAGATTTATGATATGAGACTGCATTATACAGTACATTTAAACCCTTATAAGGTTTCAAATATCCCAAGAATAAGAAGTATCTATTTGGTACAATAATATCAATGTCTTCGTGTATATAGCTATAAGTGTCAAAAAGTCCGAAATTTATACAATCGACGTTTTTTTTATTTATACCTTTAAATTTTAGTACATCGTTAAGAGATTTTAAAGAATGTACGATAATTGGTTTTTCATTTTTAATTAAATAATCCAATAATTTGCTAGGTTTATTGAAATCTGGTTCATAGTGATGGCACACTTCATGTAATGAAGTTAAAATTGTTGTGTGTTTTATAAACTGTAAAAAATATATGAAGAAAAATGAGTCATATCGCCCTATAAGGTTAATTGTAGTATAGTTATTTGTTTTTAATGTATTACAAACATTCCTATAGAAATGTTTTATTAACATCCTCTTTATTGACCTAAAAATGGGAACTTTTAAAAAAGGACGAGGTTGACAAATTCTAAATAGTCTGAAATTCGGATTGTTCATATAAGTAAACAATTCCTTTGCTTCTGACATCTCAATTTCAAAAAGGCCAGATTTACTATAACTTAATTTGACATTCAGAGCTTCAAACTCTAAAGGTGCATTACCCGTTACTATACAATAATCCACGTGGTAACCCCATCTAAGGAATTGCTTAGCTAGTGGTAGTGTACTACCAGTATGCCCATTAGCTATAAAAAGTATTTTGAAATTACTTTGATTAATCATCATGAAAAAGCTTGGAGTACTTTATTCATCATAGATTTATACTTATCAACGTAAATCAAACTTTGCTTAGCTACTCTTTCTTTTGGGAAGTTCATAATTCTACTAAAAACTGATTCTGCAGTTATATCAGTACTTCTGACACCTGTGTCCGTTACCCTGATATCTAAGAGGTCAAATTCCTTTAAAATGTGATAGATTTTACTGCTTTTTTGATTTGTAATTGCTCGCAGTTTTACGATTCCATAGTTATCAAAGCTAAAGCAAGGGATTGCATTGTGGAGACATACTACTATTGGATGCATGTTATTTCCTATATAACCAGAAGAATATTTAATTAGTTGATACCAGTCGATTGGACTTAGAGGAATGTCAATAATTTTATCAAAAGGATGTTGAAATTTGATGCCATTTGGCATTGCCATTGCTACGCATGTGTAGTTATTTTTAGATGCTATGATTTTAAATTCTGATAGCCAATTCTGAGTTACACTCTTGGAATTATAAAAACTAAATAATAAATAGTTTTCTGGGAGGTTGTATTTATCAAGGATTTCTACTTTTTCTAATGGACTTTTTATACTATAATTAAATCCAAAAACAGGATCGGGCGTAATTTCAGGCGTTAGCTTTTTGTTAAATATATTCCTTACCATTTTTTGTGTCCATTCATCCCTTACTGAAATATATGAAAATAAAGATAAAGAATTTTTCATTTCTTTCTTAATCTTATGGCTTATCAATTTAAAATCTGAGTTTTGAGAGGATGCAGATATTAGTGCCATTGGAATTTCTTTATTAAGGTGAGGATAAAAATCTCCCCAAAATGGATTGGGGTAAAGCCTATCTTTGGTAATAGGTTTAATAGAAATTATTTTTTTTGTTGGAAAGATAATTCGAGCAAAGAGTGAATGATGTTGAAGGACAGCATCACTTCCAATAATTATTCCTTCTAAATTGTTATTAATAATTTCGCGAGCAATGCTTGTTGTATCGTAACATCTCTCAGTTAAATCAAAGTAAAGTGTACGATAATTTTCATGCACATCATACTGTGCTTGTGGAGTTGTTTTCTTATAGTAATTTTCAAATTCCTTACTAAACCAGTTTATAATGACAGGTTCATGTCCAGCTTTTTTTAAGTATTCAAATGTTGAGTGCACTTGTAAATTAGCTCCAAAATTACATGCTGCATGGTATGTTAAAATTCCAATCTTCATTTTTCTTTATTTAAGTATAAAATGCTTAACTGATCATTCCAGTGAAAGTAGTCCAGTAATACCGGACTAAAGTGGTACTTCATTGTAAGACACTTATACACTGATTTATAATTAGATCAAAAATATTTTTAGTGGACACTAGTGTTAAGAATTCTCTCTCTAGTCCAATTCACTCCTTCTTTAATTACTTTACTAGGGTTTCCACCGATAATAGTATATTGTGAAGTATAGCTTTTTGTAACTAGTGACCGTGTTGCTATGATATTATTACTTGCGATTTCGACTCCTTTTAAAACTGTCACATGTGATGCAACCCAAACATGATTCGCTATTATAATACTTTTTGCAAAATTGATTCTTTTTTTTGTTTCTATATTATATACAGAATGACTATCACCAGTTCTAATGTCTATATCATATGCAAACATACAATCTTCACCAATAAAGATTTTCGAATTTGTCTCTGTTGCTGCTAAATGGACATCTTCAAAAGTTGTATTGGCACCTATTGAAATAGTACAATAGTCATCTTCCACCCATAACATACCTGTCCTATTAAATACAACTTTTTCGGAAATTAGGATATTATTATTGTTACCTCTTATTCGAATTATAACATTCCTTAACCTTGCATGTTCTCCAATAAATATTTTATTATTGCTGCCTTTGATATCGATGTAGCACCCTATAAGAATTGAAGAATTCAATTTGGTCATTTTATTATTTATACCTTTGATGTTAATTTTTAAAGGTCTTTTAAATAAAGATTTATAATGATATCTCCAAAATAATTTACTTAAAAATTGATTATTTTTTATTATTTCTTTTAAATTCATTGAATGATATAATGATGTCAATATTTCATTAAAAAAACAAAGCGGGCTGCTTCTTATATTGGGAAATCATTTTTATTGTATTTTAACATGAAAAACAGCGTCATCGTTTAATACTATAAAATAATTTGATCTGCAAAATGTTCTGTTCCTTTCCAATACTTCTCTCTGAAAGATAAATATTCACCTCTTTGTTCAGGTTGTTATTTTTTTGGATTTTGTATTACCTAAAACTAATCCCCAGAACATTGAGAACATTATTAAGTAATGTGTATATATGACTATATGTGAGCTTAAAGAACTTATTAGGAAAAGAGTGACAGATGCAGCCATTGGTGCTGCATATTCTGATCTTTCTTTTTTCAATTGAAATACTAACCGAATTAGTTTTGTAAGCAAGATTAAATATAAAATGAATACAACTATACCATAGTCATATAGCACCTCGAGGAAATCATTGTGCGCTGAAAGCTTCAGTGGCGAATTTTTCATGACCATATCAAAACCATGCCCGAAAAGTATTTGAGAAACATTTGATTGTATAAACATATTCCATGTTGTTCTCCATATCTCGATTCGGTTGGAACCTTGATCATCCATAATATTTTGCAACCTTAAAACTAAAAAATTTTCAGAGGATGAAGCTATGGAAATTGAATAGTATACAGTCAATCCAATTCCAATAACAAAGAGAGTTTTTTTCCATATAGTTTTCCCTTCAATTAAAGCGACATATGCATATGCTAATAGTGCCATCACAACAGCTATTGCTCCAGTTCTTTTAAATGAATAAAAAACTATCAGAACAGTTGTAATTATTCCTATAACTTTTAGTGCTTTTTTCCTGATGCATAGAATAAAGGGTAACATAAACATTATAAAATAGGAGGAATTCAAAACTTTCTCATCATCAAACATAT
>JAEWQC010000002.1 GCA_023399355.1 Bacillota bacterium
TCCATAACTACAGCATCAGTCCCTCGGGCGAAAAATTCCCGCTACCTGAAAAAGAAGATTACGCCATTGAAATGCAGCGCCTCACCGCCCTCACCGGCGAAGCAAGGGCCAGAGGCCAGGAAATAGTAGTTGTAATGGGTGCCGGATTCGTGGGTGCCGTGATGGCTGCTGTTGTGGCCGATACTAAAGATAAGAATGGCAAATATTCAAAGTTCGTGATCGTCTGCCAGCGTCCAAGTACACGCAGCTACTGGAAGATTCCTTTGATCGATCGTGGCGAATCACCCATCAAAGCTGAAGACCCTGAAGTGGATGAACTGATCAGCCGCTGTGTAAAGCAGGAAAAGACCATGGTTGCTACCTACAACAGCGACTGTCTGGCACTGGCCGACTATGTGGTGGTGGATGTACAGTGCGATTTCGTTAAACAGGACCTGGGCAACATGCGTACCGGCGATGCCGACATGGCAGCACTGGAAGCTACCATCCGAACCATCGGAGAAAAAGTACAGCCGCACTGTCTCACGCTTATCGAAACAACCGTTGCTCCCGGCACTACCGAGTTCGTAGCATGGCCTATCATGAAAAAGGCTTTTGCTGCACGCGGAATTCCCTCCGAACCATTGCTGGCACATAGCTTCGAACGGGTGATGCCCGGTAAGGATTACGTGGCAAGCATCCGCGACTTCTGGAGGGTTTGCTCGGGCTGTAACGCCGAAGCACGCCAGCGCGTCGAAAAGTTCCTGCGTGAAGTCCTGAACACCGAAAAGTTCCCGCTAACAGTAATGGACCGTCCGATTGAATCGGAAACCACCAAGATCATCGAAAACTCATATCGGGCCACCATACTCGCATTCCTCAACGAATGGAGCCTATTTGCCGAGCGCAACGGCGTTGACCTGATAAAGGTAGTAAATGCCATTAAAATGCGACCTACACACAGCAACATGATATTCCCCGGACCGGGAGTAGGTGGTTATTGCCTGCCCAAGGACGGAGGACTGGGCTACTGGGCATACCGGCATATACTGGGTTTTGAGGACGGCGACGACCTCTTTAAGATCACCCCCACAGCCATCGATACCAACGACACCCGTTCGCTTCATGTGGCTGAGCTGGTGCGCGATGCATTAAGAAACATGGGACGGTACATTGCAGGATCGGACGTGGTGTTATGCGGCGCCAGTTACCGTCAGGATGTTGGCGACACACGCTATAGCGGAAGTGAAATGGTTGTACGCAAGCTTACGCAGATGGGTGCCGAAGTGCGGGTTCACGACCCGTATGTGGAACACTGGTACGAATTTGAGTCGCAAGACACCTATCCCGCACCGGGGCAATCATGGGCACGCTTCTTCAGGAATCAGGAAGGCCTCAAAGACCTCAAAGTAGAAAAAGACCTTCCGGCGATGCTCAAAGGCGCCGAAGCCCTCATACTGGCAGTCCCCCACAAAGACTATTTGTCATTGAATCCACAGGACATAGTTAAATGGGCCGGAAAACCACTGGCAATCATCGACTGTTTCGGTATCCTTTCGGACGATCACATCCGTGAATATTTCAGGCTCGGATGTGAGGTAAAAGCGTTGGGGAGAGGGCATGTGCAGAGGTTGAAGAAGGAAAGTAAACCAAAACATTAAATCATTTCTGAATGAAGATATTAGTTACCGGAACTGCTGGTTTTATTGGATTTCATCTTGCTAATGCATTGGCTAATGAAGGACATGATATTGTTGGACTCGATAATATCAATGACTATTATGATGTCAGACTTAAGTATGCGCGATTAGTTGAGGCCGGAATAGCAGAAAATGAAATTGAGTATAATGGTTTTGCAATTAGTAAAAAGTATCCGAATTATAGGTTCATTAAGTTAAATCTTGAAGACAATGATAACATTCAAAGGATCTTCACTGAGGAACAATTTGAAGTAGTTTGCAATCTGGCTGCACAGGCAGGTGTGCGATATTCAATTGAAAATCCATACTCATACATTCAAAGTAACATTGTTGGGTTTCTCAATATTCTTGAAGCTTGCAGACATAATCAGATTCAGCATTTGATTTATGCAAGCAGTAGCAGTGTTTATGGAAATAGTGATAAAGTCCCATTTTCTGAGGAAGATGTTGTTAGTAAACCAGTAAGTTTATATGCAGCAACTAAGATTTCTAATGAGTTGATGGCATACACATATTCACATCTTTATCAACTCAAGACTACCGGATTAAGATTTTTTACAGTTTATGGTCCATGGGGGAGACCAGATATGGCTCCTTCCATTTTTGCTGATAAAATCAGCAGTTCGAAACCGATTAATGTTTTTAATTATGGAAACCTTAAAAGAGATTTTACATATATTAAAGATATTATTCAGGGGATTTTAGGTATCATTCACAAAGAGGAACACTTACCATACGAAATATTTAATATAGGGAACTCGCAATCTATTGATTTAATGACTTTTATAGAGGCTATATCTAAATGCTTCAGTAAGGATCCTATTATTAATTTCAAAGAAATGCAACCGGGGGATGTTTATCAAACTTATGCTGATACTAACAAACTCACGAATGCGGTTAACTATCATTGTTCTACAAGTCTAGTTGATGGTTTATCAGAATTTTCCGAATGGTATAAACAATATTTTTTAAATAAAATTTGCAATAATTAATGACTCATACTACAAAGGATGTAGTTGTAAATGGATTCTTCTGGACTTTTGGTCTAAAGATACTATCTGCTGTCATTCAAATAGGAACTATTGCAATATTAAGTAGAATACTTATAGCCCAGCATTTTGGCACAATGGGCATATTAGTTATGATTGTGGGATTCTCGAAAATTATTAGTGAATTTGGCCTTGGAGCTGCATTAATTCAGAAATCTAATTTAATATCAAGGGACTATCAAACTGTCCTGGCTATATCTATTTTATTTGCTTTATTTTTTAGTCTGACATTTTTCTTTTTATCAAAGCAAATTGCTATATACTTTAATGATAGCACCATAAATTTGCCATTAAAAGTCATTTGTTTGATTTTTATTATTGATTCCATAATTGTTGTACAAAATGCTATCGCACAAAAGAATCTAGATTTTAAATTTATTGCAATTACTGCCTTTATTAGTTATTTCATTGGGACTTCATTAATTACCATTCTTTTAGCATACTTAGACTACGGAATCTGGGCTTTAGTGATCGGTTATATGTTCCAATCGGTTAGTACGCTCACATTCTACTTACTTAAGTATGGCTTACATTTGCCATATATCTATAAAGCCAGTGTTAAGAAACTATTCAATTATGGCTTTTTTTTTACTATTGGAAGGATTGCAAATTATTTCGCCAATAATGGAGATTATTTTATCATTGGCAAAGTATTAGGGGTACAATCACTTGGATACTATACCAGAGCTTATCAAATGATGTCCTCACCTGCTAATCTATTAGGAGGTACAATTCAGAAAATATTTTTCCCATTATTTGCTAAAATACAAAATGAAAAGGAAAATATTATTAAGTATTATACTATTTCGAATATTTTATTAAGCTATTTGAGCTTGTTTGTATCAGTAATTGTGGCTTTTTACTCATCTCAAATAGTACACATTCTTCTTGGGCCTGGTTGGGATTCTACGATCTTCCCATTAAGAATTCTTGCATTGAGTTTAGTTTTTAAGCTAGGTTACAAATCGACTACGCCTATTATGAATGCTATGGGATTGGTAAAAATAAGATCGATGATTGAAGTTAGTTATCTATGTTTTATTCTTGCAGGAACTTTTTTAGGATCTTTCTGGGGAATTAATGGAGCTTCAATAGGTGTTTTAATAGCATTGGTACTTAATTTTGCGATTTCAAACTTTTATTGTTCTAAACATTTAGGATTAAACTTTAATGCATTCATCACACCTTATGTGAAACCCTTAACTCTTGGAACACTATTGCTTATAGCACTCGTAATACTAAGTATTAATTGGACATTTTTTATACT
The DNA here is from genome assembly GCA_023399355.1 of Bacillota bacterium. Taxonomy (GTDB): domain Bacteria; phylum Bacillota; class Clostridia; order Acetivibrionales; family DTU013; genus UBA1305. The sequence goes on from JAEWQC010000002.1 coordinate 3,996, forward strand.
CTACATTATCTTAATGGGAGTGATTTTTTTATTTGCATTAAAAAATGGCCTTTTCAAAAATGAAATTTATTTAATTAGAATGTTGAAAAAATGAAAATTGCTTTACATGGATCTTACTTTGGAAGGAATTTTGGAGATACATTAATTCTAAAACTAGTTTATGATTGGATAAAAGAATTAGATCCAGAGGGTACAATAACACTTCCTTATATAACTAGCGAATTAGAATTCAATGAGATTACTTCTCAAAATCAAAAATTTGATTTAAATAGAATCGACCCAAAAGATTTCGATGGATTAATATTTGGACCTGGTGGGTACTTTGGTGAGCCACCGTCTAATTTTATAAATATATTAAAATGGAGCATCAGGAATTACAACCGACATCTTGCATGGACTGAAAAATTATTTCGCAATAATATTCCATATATAATAGTCGGTGTAGGCGTAGGTCCCTTATCAAATTATTTCTTAAGAAAAAAAGTTATACGTTTATTTCAGAATGCTTATTGCATATCTGTGAGAGACGAAATATCAAAGAAATATTTAATAGATTGGGGTGTTTCCTCAAGTAAAATAAGTATAAACTTTGATGTGGCATTATCCTTAAAACGAACTTATTCACGACAGTCAAATAAAAATAAAAAATTAGGAATACACCTTTCTGGTAGTTTTCTTAATCAATATAAAAAACTTGATGCAATCGTAAACTTTATCGAGAGAATTAAAAATAAGTACTTAATATCATTTATTGAAGATAATTATAATCAATTTAAAGAAGGAATAGGTAATCCATTATTAGAAGCATTTAAGAAACAGGGAATTGCATACAATATCATAAAATATCAATCTCCTAATCAAACAATAGATGATATTAGTGATATGGATTTAATTATTACGTCAAAGCTTCACATGGGGATTGTTGGTTATGCTTTGGGAGTGCCGGTAATTTCATTACCGAAACATTCTAAGACCTTCCGCTTTTATGAGCAGATTAATCGTCAGGCTTGTTGTATAAAAATCAATGATCTTCAGGAAAAGCACTTAGATCAAGCGTATAGTTTTTGCAATAATTCAGTTGTGGTTAATGAATTCCATAAAAGTTCAATTAATAACAAAGCAATTATTGCAGAATTCATTGATTCGCTGAAACCTTAATAGTAAAGATTACTTGAAACACATATCACTTCCCTAATCGCATACTTTAATGAGAATAGTTATAATAACTCAAGACTATCCTGATAAGAATCGTTCAGTCTTTACATTTGTAGAGCAACTAGTATTTCAATTTGCTAGTTTAGGTAATGAATGTATTGTTATAGCTCCATTTAGTATCACAAATGCACTTATTCATAAATCTTCTATTCCAAAAAAGATATCAGAACATGGCTTGATTTCAATTTATCGTCCCAAGTATATTTCTTTTTCAAATATAACAGTCGCGGGTTTTAATTTAAGTAGTCTGGCATTTAGACATGCAGTTAGATTTGCCCTGGCAAAAATTAATGGCCATATTGATGTGATATATTGTCATTTTTGGAGTTCAGCTATAGCCGGTTACTCATTTGCCAAATCTAAAAAATTACCCTTAATAGTAGCCAATGGTGAAAGTAAAATTCCTCAACTCTTTAAAAATGATAGTAAGAAACATGACTTTGTTAATTACATTAGTGGAGTTGTGTCTGTGTCAACGAAAAATCGGGAAGAAAGTATAAAAAATGGATTAACAAATAAAGAGAAAACTGTTATATTCCCCAATTCCATCGATCTCAATAAATTCTATAAGAAAGATAAAGTAGAGTGTAGAAGAAGATTAGGAATACCACTTTTGGACTTTATCGTAATCTTTGTAGGATGGTTCAACCATCGGAAAGGAGCCAAAAGATTATCTGAGGCTTTATGCAGTTTAGATAATCCGGAAATTAAAGCTATATTTATTGGTGAGGGTAATGTTTTACCTGTTTATCCAAAAATTTTATTTTTAGGTAAAATTAATCATGATCTAATGGTTGATTATTTAAATTGTGCTGATGTATTTGTTTTACCTACACTTAATGAAGGTTGCAGCAATGCTATAGTTGAAGCAATGGCTTGCGGACTGCCAATAATATCCTCCAATCTTGATTTTAACCACGATATTCTCAATGAGGATAATTCATTATTGATTGATCCTCTAAATATATCTGAAATTGCTGAAGCAATAATGAAAGTAAAAAATGATGCTTCTTTACGGACAAGAATGGGGGAGGCCTCACATGGCACCGCATTAAATTTAAGCATCTCTCAAAGAGCATCTAATATTTTGCATTTCATTAATACGCAAATAAAGCAATCCTGATCTCTTTTCGCAAATAGAGTAATATGTTAAGTGTTAAACTCATAGAAAAATTCAACTGTTATTTGCTTATTGTTCTGAGTGTTTTCTATCATTCACAGAAAGTAATTTTTGGTGAAGGAAGTAACTTTGGACCAACTATGTTTCTATTAATGATGGCAATTTCTTTATGGTATTTCTTTGTTGTACTAATTAAGAAATGGTTAAACAGAAGAATCGTAATAATCTGGCTTGGTTTTTTTATAATTAATACTATTAACTTTTTTTTAACTGCTGATTATGAGCAAGATCTTGCAATTTTTAAAGGATTAATACTTAACTTTTTACCATTCTTTGCATTTTACTATTTTGCCAAAAAAGGAATTTTAACTAAGAAAATGTTAATTTTTTTCTTTATCATGGCATTGCCATTACTGAGTTATCAATTTATAGTTTCCATCAGAACTACTCAAATTGTTAAAATGCGGGACGATGTTGTAGATAATAGTATTTATATTCTAATTGGTTTGCTTCCCTTTGCATTCTTTTTTAATAAAAAATTCTTAACTCTATCATCGTTACTAATCATATGGTTTTTTATGGTAGAGAGTAACAAGCGTGCAGCAATTTTATGTGGAAGTATCGCTATATTAATATTTATTTATCAAGTTATTTTTATTTCCAAGTATAAATATAAAATTCAGGCATTTATATTTCCAATAATCTTCTTGTCTGTTATGTCTTATGCAACTTATAATATTTATTCTCAAAATGAATTTTTAAGTCAAAGAATTGATTTAATGATAGATGGAGATGCGTCTGGAAGAGATTGGATAATTGGAAATCACTTTGATGCTTGGTATACATCAAATGATATCATGACATTAATATTTGGGTTTGGTTATAATTCATCTTTCCAAATTACCGGAAACGTAGCACACAATGACTGGATTGATATGTTAGGAAGTTTTGGTATATTAGGTGTTACCTTATATCTATTTTTATGGTATTATCTAATACGAGAATTATTTACAGGTAATTGGAATAAAAACAATAAAATCATGATGATTCTTTATTTAGCAATTTCTTTTATTGCTTCAATGTTCTTCAGATGGTATAACAGTCCATTCCCGTTCATGAATTACATTATCCTGCCATATTTAATTTTAAATAAGGAAGAAGTTATACATAATGTAATTGAAATTGGTAACAGAGTGATTAAAAAATAATTTTATAGGATCTAATTTAAGATGATTCTTAGAATAGCAAACAAATATAATAAATATGCTTATTGATTTAATAGCTGGTGCACGACCAAATTTTATGAAGATTGCACCAATCATTGATGCAATACATCGAGCTCAAAAAGATGGTAATCAAATAGATTACCGACTTATTCATACAGGACAGCACTATGATCAAAATATGAGTGGTAGCTTCTTTGCAGAACTTGGCATTCCTCAACCAAATGTGAATTTAGGAGCCGGTAGTGGAACACAAGCAGAACAAACTTCTGCTATAATGATTGGTTATGAAAAAGTATTATTGAAAGAGAAGCCTGATTTGTGCCTTGTAGTTGGTGATGTAACTTCAACTATGGCTTGTGCCATTACTGCCCAAAAAATGCACGTAAAAGTTGCACATGTTGAAGGGGGTATACGTTCAAATGATTGGACTATGCCAGAAGAGATTAACAGAATGGTTACAGATAGTATAACTAATTACTTTTTTACTACTAGCATCACAGCAAATGATAATCTTAAGAGAATGGGAATAAAAGATGAGCAGATTTTTTTTGTTGGAAACACAATGATTGATACTTTGATCAAGCAAAGACCGAACTTTAAGCCTCCACATATTTGGGATAAAATTGGATTAAAAGAAAAAAATTATTTTATTCTTACTCTTCACCGACCAAACAATGTAGACCAAGAATCTAAACTTAAATGTTTGTTGGATGAAATTATTAATAACTCTAGAGATCTGCCACTTATTTTTCCAGTTCATCCACGAACAGCCAAAATACTTTCCCAGCTAGGTGTTTCTACTGAAAGATTGTACATTATTGAACCACTTGGATATCTTGAATTTAATTATTTAGTTGAACACTCTAAAGCTGTCATTACTGATTCAGGGGGTATTACCGAGGAAACGACTGTAATGGGAATACCATGTATGACCCTTAGGGATAATACTGAAAGACCAGAAACTATAACTCAGGGAACAAACGAACTGCTTGGAACAGATCCCAGTGCAATTAAACCTGCCATGGAAAAGCTTTTTGCAGGCAAATGGAAGAAAGGTTTAACACCAGAATTATGGGATGGCAAAACATCACATAGGATTATTGAAATTCTGTTAAATCAGTTGACATGAAGAAGCTACTTATTATATATAATAAAATCTGGCCTTATAGAGAACGAATTTTTGAGTTACTTAATCAAAAATTTGATCTTACAGTGGCATATAATGACCCAAGCTTTATTGGGAAAAAATATAAGTTTAAAACAATGTTCTTGCCTGGAAAAACTATAGGTCCATTTTTTATTCATCAAACTAGATTACATAAAATTGCAAAACACTATGACGCGGTTGTTGGTCTATATGACATTAGATGGATTGAACTAATGTTACTTGCATTAATTCCAAATAGACAGTATTCAATTTCCTTCTGGGGTATAGGAGTAACAGCCTCTTATCATAATAGATTTGATTCAAAAAAGAAATGGAATTTTGTGCGGCACTTTTTCGGTCGAATGTCTGATTCACTTATATTTTATTCTGATTATCCTATTCAAAGACACTTAAATGCAGGAATAATTAAAAGTAAAATGTTTGTTGCTCATAATACAACAATAGTTACTTCTAACTCGATAATAACAAAGGCAGCGAACAATTTTCTTTTCGTTGGGACATTATATCCTCAAAAGGGAATTGATATCTTATTAGAAGCTTATTGTAAATTGATGGAGCAAAAGAATGACATACCCTGTTTAGATATTGTAGGTGATGGACCTGAGCTCAATAATATAAAGGACTTTATCATTGCAAATGGACTTGAAAATCTAATTAAATTACATGGTTCAATTTTCGATCCTGAAGAATTATCAAAATACTTTTACAATGCTATCGCGTGTATTTCTCCAAATCAAGCAGGACTTTCCGTATTGACAAGTATGGGCAATTCCACAATCTACATTACTGAAAGTGATGCAATAACAGGAGGTGAGATTTTTAATATTAAAGATCAGGAAAATGGTTTTATTTATAGAGGGGGAGTTGATGAATTATGCAACGTAATGAAATGGCTTACTGAAAATAAAAATAAAGTACTGGAAATGTCCTTAAATGCAAAAAATCACTATGATAAATATAGGACTCCCGATCAAATGACATCTTCTATTGTAGAAGCAATTAATTATGCAATGAAATCAAGAAATGGCAATACTCTTTCATAGTTTTCTGACCTGTTTAGCTTTGAAACTAAAATTATTTGGGAAAGTTTCATTTTTTGCATTATTTGATAAAAATTGCTCTATTCACGAGAAAAGTAAAATTAATAGATTCGTATTTTTAAGAAATTCAAAAGTTGATGCTTATTCGTTTGTTGGTCCTAATTGCAATCTTCTGAATGCAACAATTGGTAAGTTTTGCTCTATTTCGAAAAATATTAATATAGGTGCACCTATTCATCCAACTGATTTAGTATCTACATCTCCCATCTTTTATCGACCTCTAAACGGAACAGGAAGTACTTTTACTCAAGTTCAAACATTTAATGATAACTCAAAACCTGTTATAATTGAAAATGATGTGTGGATTGGCATGAATTCTACAATACTTGGTGGTGTGACAATTAGCAATGGTTCGATAATTGGTGCACATTCTATTGTAACTAAGGATGTACCTCCATATGCTATAGTAGCAGGTGTTCCAGCAAGGATAATTAAGTATCGATTCACAGAAGACATAATTAAGGAACTTCTAAGTTTGCAATGGTGGAATATGCAAACAGATACATTATTAAATCCAAAAACGCTTAGTCTTTTTTCGCAAAAGCCAGACAAAATTATACTTTCAAAATTAAAAAAGGAATTAAAATAAAATGTTCAACAATAAAACCCTCCTCATCACCGGTGGTACCGGCTCATTCGGCAATGCCGTACTAGATCGTTTTCTCGAGACCGATATCAAAGAAATTCGAATTTTCTCCCGTGATGAAAAGAAACAGGATGATATGCGGCACAGGCTGCAAAGTCCTAAAGTGAAATTCTATATCGGTGATGTGCGTGATAAAAGGAGCATCGATAATGCAATGACCGGTGTTGATTATATCTTCCATGCTGCCGCCCTTAAACAGGTGCCTTCCTGTGAGTTCTTCCCTACTC
>JAEWQC010000052.1 GCA_023399355.1 Bacillota bacterium
TCAATTGTTCCAGGCTGGTAACATCCAACAATGTTGTTCTCTCATTCAAAAATCTTTTATGTGCGAGGTTAAATACTTCAAAATTTGTGTTTTCTTCAAGATGCAAAGTAACTGCATGGCCTACCATTCCTGATGAGCCAAGGACCAAAACTTTCAACCTCATATGAACCTGCCCTTTTTTAACAGAGTTGTTATTTGTGAAGGTTCCATCAGAGCATCTCCGGATGAATATTCTTTGAAATCCACTTTTGCAAGAAATCTGCAATGATCGTAGTGTTCATGCAAGCCTTTTATTTTTATAGTCGGGAGGATTAATAAATAATCTTCACCATAATAAAAAGCATTTTCTGACTCGTATTGTGATAAAAGGACTTCATTTATTTTTTCTCCCGGTCTTAATCCGGTCACTAGAATCTCAGTGCTTTCATTTCCATATTTACGAATTAATACTTTTGCCATATCAATAATCCTGCACGACGGCATCTTCATGACAAAGGTCTCTCCACCGAAACTGCTTTCTACAGCTTTAAAAATCAGCTGAATAGCTTCCGGCAATGTCAAAAAGAACCGTGTCATTTTTTCATCGGTTATGGAGATTTTGTTGAACCTTTTGATCTGATCAATAAAATAGGGGACAACACTGCCATTAGTACCAAGTACATTTCCTGCCCTGATGCATACAAAGCTTGTATCGCCCGGCATGTTATTTGCTTGTATTATCAGCCTCTCTCCGACCGATTTAGTCATGCCGTAAAGATTCAAGGGTTCAACTGCTTTATCGGAAGAGACGTCTACTACCTTTTTCACATGGTTCTTTATCGCAGCAGTGATTACATTCCTGGTTCCTAAAATATTGGTTTTCACCGCCTCCTGAGGCTGCTCCTCACAAATGGGCACATGTTTCAAGGCTGCAAGGTGGAAAATGTAATCAACCCCTTGCGCCGCAGTTTCTATGGATTCCTGATCTCTGACATCTCCGATGATAAAGTTAAGCCTGTTTTCGTTGAACTTTCTTTGCATCGTCACCTGGGATAATTCATTTCGTGAGAAGATACGCACCTCTCCAGCCCCATTATCGAGCAGTTGTCGGGTTAATTCATTTCCCCATGAACCTGTTCCGCCTGTAACCAGAATGGTTTTATTTTCGTACATTGCAGATTTTGCGTTACTCATTGCAGTCTCCATTAACGATTTGAATTCTTTGCTATAGTATATGAAGCACTTCGGGAGAAGTGATATTATGTAAACATTTTGCAGATTGCCGGGTAAAACTTAATGATTCGTTTTGGTTAATTTGTACCTAAAATAAATTTTACCACCTTATCCGATACGTTTGAGTCGGTGTATCCCTCCGGATAATTCCATTTGTCTTGTGAGGACAGCATGATTTGTGTGCATTTCAGCATTTTGTCCTGATCAACGCCGGATAAAATGTTGCTTCCGCATTCAAGGGTCTCAGGCCGTTCCGTCGTGTCCCTGACTGTTATTGCGGGTACATTCAGGATGCAGCATTCCTCCTGAACGGTTCCGCTGTCGGTTAATACGCATTTCGCATTTTTTTCAAGTTTTACAAAGTCAAAAAAGCCAAAAGGTTCCGACAACCGGATGTTCAAACTGCCAAAAAGCAGACCGAATTGTTCCAGTTTGTTTTTTGTCCTTGGATGAACACTGATGATCACGGGCAAATGATAAAGGTCTTCTATTTTCCCAATTCCTTTTACGATTTGTTCGAGCCGTGGTTTTACATCTACATTTTCAGCTCTATGTGCAGTTACAAGAAAATACTCCTTTTCTTTGAGGCATAGTTTATCAAGAATGAGGCTGTCCTCAATTTTGTCCATATAGGAATTCAAGACCTCGTAAATAGGGTTGCCCGATACAAATATGCGTTTTTTAGGGATGCCTTCCTTTAGCAGATTCTCTCTGCTTCCAGGCGTATAAGGCAGGGCATGTGACGAAATGGCATCTATGATTTTTCTGTTTATTTCCTCAGGCACTTTAGTGTCAAAGCAACGGTTACCGGCTTCCATATGATATACGGGAATGCCCATCCTCTCACTTGTGACAGCGCTCAGGCCACTGTTTGTATCACCGAGTATCAATACTTTATCGGGTCTTTCGCGAAGAAGAAGTTTTTCTATTTTCTTTAAAATGATAGAGAGCTGCTCTCCGAATAAATTTGATTTGGCTCCGAGAGAATAGTCCGGGGCTCTGATCTCCAGTTCTTTGAAGAAAATATCGTTCAGACTCTCCGTATAATTTTGCCCTGTGTGCACAAGGAGGTGTTCCGCATTATTATCAAGCTTCCGGATAATGAGACTTAACCTGATGATTTCCGGCCGGGTACCGATGATTGTCATTATTCTCACTTTGTTCTTCCCCTTTAAATAAAAATCGGACTTCTCTGATAACTGTGAAATGCATTATGCTTTTATTGTATTCTGTTTTTGCGGGAGTTGTTACCTTGCTTAGGTGGTTCAAAGAAGGAAGGTTGGAATAAATGATGAACAGCGGGAAAATATCAGAATCATTGGATAAAAACCTTACATGGACTTGATGAGAAGCTGATGGGGACTTGGTAAGAACTTGATGAGAAGCTGATGGGGACTTGGTAAGGAATTGAAAAGGACTTGATGAGAATTTGATAAGAACTTGATAGAAACGGACGATGATTTACTGATTTGCTTGCGAAAAAATGAGTATTGAGGAAGTTTACACTTCCTCAATACTCATTTTAATGTTGTAGATTTTCTCTTTTAGCAAAGAGCCTACAATGCCTTCAATTCTGCTTTTTGCTTCATTTCCTGACTCTTCGATTCCCAAATTGATGGTAAAGTTAATGGGCTTTTTCGCAGGAATTACAAGGAGTTCTCTCTGCTCGCCTATCGTTGTGACCGGTTGGGAATCAGGAACAATAATGGATTTGCGCCGGGTACGTCTCAGCTTGACCGGAGCTTCAGCGGAAGTTTCTGCTACAAGAGGTTCTACAGCTTTTGGAGGCTCTGCAGCTTCTTTTTTCTTTCGGCCGAACTTTTTCCCTTCTACAATCCTCAAATAAAGATTTGATAAAGCAGTTGGAGTTCCTCCGATTTTTTCAGCCATTTCCTTGTAGTGCGGATACTTTTGCTTCAATTGCAGAAGAGCATTTTTCTTCTGCTCGCCCGGCAGTTCTTTCAATTGCTCATAACTAAGATTTTCGTACATGATAACTCTCCTTTCGTCCCATTTAAATCAATTGTATGATTAATTTTTGCCATATAGAAGTCAATATAAACATTGAAAATAAAATTGTTTTCATAGTATTAATATTTTTCATAATACTAATTTGCTTAAACAGACTTTTTTGCAATTTTGACCGTAATTTACTGTAAAAAGGGGGTGAATGATGGATGCAGGTTGAATTACTACATGCGCTGCAATTGATTTTATTCGCAGTGATTGTCATTTCGCTTACATATCCTATCGTTCATTCACTTAAGTTTTCCGGATATCTTTTATCAGAAGAGATACAGTATTCGGAAGTCAAAACCAACTTATCCTATTCAAAGGAACTTACGATTGAAGAGTACGTGAGTTATCACATGTATCAGATCTGGCGGTTCTATTTATTTAGCTGAAAACAGTTGTCATTCATTCATTCCATAACAAAGAATTTCATTATGCAAAATGAGGAGATGAAAGTAATGAACGCTATTTTTATGCTCATGAAGGAGCTGTTGAATGCTCTGAATTTGATGATAGGCGACTGGGGATTGACAATCATCGCAATTACTGTAATTGTGAGGATGTGCCTTGCTCCAATGTCTTTTAAGCAGAGGATCAATATTGGGAAACAACAGGTTCTTTCAAAGAAGATAGAGGAACTGAAAGAAGAACATAGAAATGATAAGGCTAAACTCGATGCTGAACTGGCCAAAGTCTCAAAAGAGAGTGCGAAGAATATGCTGGGCTGTCTGGTTACACTTATTCAGATTCCGATCATGTATTCGCTGTACAGAGTATTCAGAACAATGCCGGAGGTGGGGAGCGTGATTGTCCCATGGGTGGCCAACCTGAACCTGCCGGATGTGTACTTCATAATACCGGTTATATCCGCTCTGATCCAGCTGCTCCCCAATATCCTGCTGGCGACGGGGATTCTGAAAAACATGAATCTTCCCAAACCCACCAGGGGACAGATGATACTTACAATGGGCATGAATCTGCTGTTCCTTGCAAAGACTCCTGTTGCAATAGGGATTTATTGGATTGCAACAGGGATATTCAGTGTATTCGAACAGATTGCATTCAGTTTTTATTCGGCTAAAAGGAGTTTGGCCTAAAACTTTTATGCTGTTACACAAATTCCGAAAAAAACACGCAAAAGCACCGTAATATGTCTACTCCTGTATTGGGGAGTATTTGTTATATAGTAGTGTGGGAGGTGCAACATGTCCACATTACTATATAACATCGCAGGAACTGTTGTTTTTAACTTGATACAGCTTGTCTCAGGATGCATTCTGGCTGTTGTGGTTTTGATGATTTTCAAAGGGAAAGCGGCTTCGTTTGACAATAGGCAAAGGTCAAGGATTCTTGTCGCAATCATATTTTCCTTGTGCGGAATTCTCCTGCCGTTGGGTATCTACGGCGTTATTCCGCTCATTGCAGCCATACTGGCTGTGGGCTTCAAGGGGTATGCGGCTTGTGCCCTTCTGGTTTCCAATGTTGCATTCAATATGCTTGTTCCCTGTAATGATCCGGCTTTTGTGTGGAGAACCGGGTTCAGGCAGGTTGTTTTCGCATTCATTGCGGGCTTGCTGGCAGGAATTTTACTGACTTTGATAAATAATTCAGAAGATAAAATAATAAGGCTGAAACATATGCCTGTTTTTCCGGATAGTCCGTCAAAATTCAAATTGGCAATTGGGTTTGCAGATGACAGTGTTAAAAAACTCGGTTTATTTTTAGTAGTGGGGAGTGCCGCAGATACTGTGTTCCGAAGATTCATACTGAGTGCTGTTGTGAACGCCTTTTATTCCAACCCTGTCACCAGAGCCATACCGGATTTTTTTGGCGGGCAGGATGTCTCCAATCCATTTTTTTTGATTACATTTTCGATCGTCTATATGTTAATGAATCTGGTTATTTTATCCGGGCTTATATCGATTTTAAAATTAAAAGGCTTGATCCTCTATTTTGGCTATTATTTTGCATTAGCTGTAATACTGGCAATTCCAGCTTTCATATAGAATGATCATAGAAAGTGCAAAGCAGCATTTGAAATTCACTGGAAAGTGCTAGAATGAGAGGATTAAGGAGGAATTGAAATGAAAAATTTTAAAAGCATTATGATTTATGGCATAATTCTTTCGCTTTGTGCAGCAGCAGTCGTTGGGTACATCATGTCGACCAAACAAACGGCAAGGATAGACGGCACTAAGTCTGTAGCAGCAGTGACTACAGCTGATACTGCGAATACGGAAGCAACGGCCAGCGGGGAAGCCCGAACAACAGCAGGCGGGGCGGCAGCAGAGGCAAGCAGCGTGGAAGCAGTAGTGGCAGGCAGCGGAAATGTAGTTGACAAAATGGCTCACGTTAAGGAGATTATGGCAAGGTCCGTCGCAGCACCTGATCCGAAACCGGTTGTAGGAATCGGTCAGGGTGAAGATTATGCCAAAGTTACGGATGAGGCAGTCAAGAATGCCGGTGGTCTGCAGGGAATTGTTAAAAAGGGCGATCTGGTTTTAATAAAACCTAATATTTGTACCATTGATGCGGCAGGCTCGCCCAGGACAACAGATTACCGGGCTGTTCAGAAAATTGTTGACATGGTAAAAGAACTTGGAGCTTCAAGAATTATCATTGCAGAAGGTACGATTGCAGGAGATGCATTTTCAAAGCCCTATTTACGATTAAACAAATACGATACGATTCAGGGAGTAGAACTGCTCAATCTCAATGCCTTGAATGAAGAGGACTGCTACGAGCTGAAGCCTGACAAGAGCATGACGGGAAAAGCATTATTTATTCCTAAAATATATATGGATGCTGATGTGGTTATTACTGTAGCCAAACTGAAAACACATTTCCAGCCTGATGCAGTAGTTTCCTTGAGCCTGAAGAACTCGATCGGCGTTCCTCCGGGCCGGATCTATGGCGTCGGGTCGAAGGACGGCCTTCATAATCTTGGACTGAAGGAATCGATTGTCGACATCAATAAAATCAGAAAGCCTGATTTTTCCCTGATAGAAGGTATTGTGGGGGGCGAGGGCTATGGACCGCTGAATAACACTCGCGTTGAATCTGGTATCATTTTTGCCGGAAAGGATCCTGTGGCGCTTGATACCGTCGCATTGACCTTCATGGGCTTCAAAGTTGAGGATATCCCACATGTAAAGCTGGCTGGCGATGAAAAGCTGGGGATATCGGATCTGAGCAGCATCAAGGTAGTCGGTGCAGTTCTTGACAAGATTAAAATGAAGTTTGAGGGGGCATTCTGACAACCTCCGGTATGATGACAGTTCACAAGGAATCATGCCGGATGGTAATCGGAAGTGTGTCCCATACAGTGGGAAATTGATAGGATAGAGGGTGCCGGTGAGACGTGGATTTGCTGAATGAGTTGACCATATTGGCATATTGGGTTGTATTTCAATTTAAGATAATCTTCCCATACTGGGTTGCCGGAACGATAACCGGTTCTCTGATATCCGTATTCCTGTCGCCTAAAATAACGGCACTGGCAGGTAAACAGGGATCAGGGAGTCTCGGCATTCTGGCGGTCATCCCTGCCGCTTTGCTGGGAGCGGCATCCCCGATATGCATGTACGGGACGGTGCCGCTGATTGCATCACTTGGGCGAAAAGGCGTTCCACAACATCTTCTCGTTTCATTTATGATAAGTTCGGTATTGATCAATCCGAACCTTTTCATTTTCTCCTTTGCGCTTGGTGCTCCAATCGCATTGGCAAGGCTTGCAGCATGTCTGACTGCCGGCATTGCGGCAGGACTCCTTGTAAGGTTCTTATATGGAAGCAGGCAGATTTTTAAGTATGAAATATTTGAAGATAAAGAGAAAAGGAATAGCAGGCAGAGTCCTATGAAAAGGCTTCCAAGTGACCTGAACAGATCGATCCAGAAAACCGCACCGTACTTTCTTACGGGCATTTTGCTGGCAGCACTGTTTCAACGCTATATTACAACGGATTTCATCACTGCACTATTCGGAAACAAAAGTCGAACGGGGGTACTGATTGCAGCATCGCTCGGAGTGCCTGTCTATGTTTGCGGCGGCGGAACAATCCCGCTTCTCCGGGCATGGCTCAATGCAGGTATGAGTCCCGGCTCTGCGATAGCTTTCATGCTTTCGGGTCCTGCAACAAAAATAACAAACCTTGGTGCGGTTAAAATAATCCTCGGAATGCGGAATTTCTTGCTGTATCTGGTATTTAACATGATCTTTGCAGTTCTGACGGGTTTTATTGTTGATATGATCTATTGAAGTTGGATTTGGATGGCCTTTGTTTATTTAGGGCAACTGGCGATGTAGTTCACCAGAGTATATTTATTTTTGGTTCGAGGTTAAAGATGAGTAAAGTATCAGTTGTAAAATGTGAGAATTATGAATTCGAAAAGGTGAAAAGTGCTGTTAAGGCTTCCCTTGATTTACTCGGAGGTATCTCTTCGTTTGTTTCTCCCGGCGAAAAGGTGTTGCTCAAGGTGAATCTCCTGATCAAAAGAAAGCCGGAGAAGGTGACCACTACACATCCGTCGGTTGCAAGAGCGCTGGCAGAGCTTGTGTTGGAAGCAGGCGCCCATCCCATTATCGGCGACAGTCCGGGCGGATATCACTATTATACCCGAAGCACGCTGGAGTCTGTCTATGATATCTGTGGAATGAAAGAGGCGGCAGAATTAAGCGGTGCAGAACTGAACTACAACACCGATGCGGTAGATGTACCATACCCTGACGGCAAGCTGATGAAATCGATTAAAACAATCAGTCCTGTACTGGAAGTCGACAAGGTCATCAACATCCCTAAAATAAAGACCCATGCAATGACGGTTTACAGCGGTGCCGTCAAGAATCTTTTCGGCGTGATTCCCGGCAGATATAAGCCGGAATACCATCTGAGATTTGAAGATACTGGTGATTTTGCCGATGTACTGATAGATATTTGCAGCTTTGTGAGACCGGTGCTTACTGTAATGGATGCGGTGATCGGCATGCAGGGCTATGGCCCGACAAATGGCTCGCCCAAACAGGTGGGACTTATTATATCAGGAGAAAACCCGTACGAATTGGATGTGATTGCTGCAAATATCATCGGGTTGAAGCCGAAACAGATTCCTACTGTTAAAAGGTCAATGGACAGAAATTTGTGCAGCGGCGAAATAGCAGATATCGAAGTAATGGGTGAACGTTTGGAGGAGATTCTTGTCAACGACTTTAAAATACCGACCTTGAAACTGTCCTTCAACTTTTACAATCTGCTGATGCCGCGATTTATATCCAAAAGGCTCAACCGGGTGATGAAGGCGAAGCCGAGTTTCAAGTATAAGGACTGCAAGGGCTGTGGCCAGTGTGCCAAAGGTTGCCCGCCGTTGGCGATTGAAATGGTTGACGGCAAGCCGGTAATGAATCTTGACAAATGTATCCGATGCTTCTGCTGCCATGAATTGTGCAATTATAATGCTGTTGAGATCAAACGGCCATGGTGGTTGAAATTGATATTAGGGTAGGAGTGTTCAACAATTGTTTGGACGCAGTGATTCTGTCGGAAAATCCTGCGTTATCAGCAGCGAGCGGGAAATTAACCGTATTTACGGGATTCCTATTGACAGTGTGGAAAATATGTGCAATAATACCTGGAAAGTGAGTATGTTTAGCACTTGACTGCAAGCAGCATAGGGACATCGGATGTCCTACACGCAGATTTTGATACCCTGCGGAGTCACTCTGACGAATGATTCTGCGGGTTTTTTATATTTTGGGAGCGAATCGGAGCGTTCGCTTACTTTGGAGAACAGTGGAATGTGGGAACCGGCAGTGGCCACAGGGCTCCCGGCTTTATTTGAAGAAGCGGGAGCCGGAAATGATTGAGCAGTAAAAGGCTGAGGTCCTAAAAAGACCTGAATAAAATGAAAAAGGGTGACGGTATTCATGTCAGACAGTCCGTACTATTTTCCTTTGGGGAGAAGTAGCAGGCCTTTGGTGTTGATGAGGGATAAAAGTTGAGTGAGCAGGTGATTTCGGAGGAAGGAAAGGTTTTGGCAGTATTTTTGATTAGGAGGGGATGTTCAGAATGACTGTGGGAGATTACATAAAAAAGAAGCTTATTGAAAAAGGGGCGTCTGTGGTGGGATTTGCAGACCTGTCGAGTATTTCGGAGGAAGCGGGGAACGGCTTTCCGAGGGGAATTGTTTTCGGGGTTGCCTTGAACCCTGCGATTGTCATAGGAATTCAGGACGGCCCTACAATGGAGTATTATAATGAGTATAAACGGTTAAATTCCTTGTTGGATGAGCTTGGCAAATATACGGAAAAACTCCTGAAGGATAACGGCTATGCAGCATTGGCGAAAACACGGAAGGTGGTTGTTGTGGATGACAGTACGCATCGGTCGGAGCTGCCGCATAAAACAATTGCCACCAGGGCAGGAATCGGATGGATCGGCAAAAGCGCGCTGCTGGTCACAGCGGAATATGGTTCCGCGCTGCGTATAAGCAGTGTGCTTACGAATGCCGAGTTGAAAACCGGTACACCAGTGAACAGCTCCAGGTGCGGAGAATGCACCATCTGTAAAAGCTGCTGCCCGGGTGAGGCAATATCGGGAAAGGTCTGGACCGTTGGAACGGACAGAGATGAATTCTTTCATGCTTTTGACTGCAGACGTACGGCTCTTGGGAGAAGCGGTAAAATCGGGCTGCATGAGACGATTTGCGGACTGTGCATCTTGAAATGTCCCTGGACACAGCGTTATTTAGCAAAACATACCGTCGCTCCTGTTGAATGAAAAAATGAGTATAGCAATTATTAGCCTTGGTTCCTTAAGCTGGAGGTGCTATAATTTCACTAAGTGCATAAGGAAGGGGCGCTAAGGGATGGACGCAATCCAAAATTCAGAGTTTCAGATCAGGAATTACCAGAAGCATGACGCTGTAAAAATTGGTGAATTTGATGAGCTTCTGGAATTATCCTATCTATACAATCCTGATTTTGTTCCTGAAAACATTTTTTGTGCTGTAAATTTTAAGGATGAGATTTTGGGAGTGGGTCATCTTGAGCCGCATGACAGCTGGAATCTGATTGATAAGACTGACCTG
The DNA here is from genome assembly GCA_023399355.1 of Bacillota bacterium. Lineage (GTDB taxonomy): Bacteria > Bacillota > Clostridia > Acetivibrionales > DTU013 > UBA1305. The sequence continues at coordinate 10,309 of JAEWQC010000052.1, forward strand.
GCTCCTGAATTTGCATGCAAGCTTAAGGCGGGGATATCGTTGAATCCGTGCTTTTCGTCAATGAGTAACCTGAAGGCGGCATTACTGGCCTGTTTGTTGAAAAGAGCGGAAGAAATCAAAATTCAGTACCCTGACAGGAAAATACGGGTAATCACATGGCTGAATTCTAATGAAAATAAGCAAATGGATTTTTTCCTTTCAAAAGGCTTTCTTGCTTATTCCAACAGTTTGGTGTTATGCTATGACCTGACGCAGGAAATACCTGATGTTCCAAAGCCCGAAGGTGTGGAGACAGTTATCCGCGCACTGAATACAGAGGAAGATTTGCGACAGTACCATGAAGCCGAGTCCATTGCTTTCGATGGAGTAATATGGAGCATGAACCTTCTGAGATGGTATACCGGTGCACCTGAATGGGTACAATTCGCGGCTTTTTGCGAGGGACGGTTCATTGCTAATGTGATGACATGGATGATTTCAGAGGAAAGAAGTGCTACGGAGAACATTTTTGTCCTCCCCGGGTGGAACGGCAGGGGTGTTGCAAAATATTTGATTACCGGGGCTTTGAAATATTTGAAAGACCGGGGTAAGTCTATAGCCACACTGAGCGTATCAGGCGATAACAGGAAGGCGATATCCTTATACGTATCATTGGGATATAGAATGTTCGGCGTCATGATAGAAGTTGGATATGACGTTTAAATAATCTCATACTTTTTCTATGGTTTATCGTATATTTATATGACGTCAAGAAAAGGAATAGATACGATGGCGGCTGAATATTATTGAAAAAGTTATATTGGGAGGAAGTTTATGAAAAAGAGAATTCTACTATTGGGGTTGGTCTCAGTTGTGATGCTGTTTATGCTGACGGGTTGTGTTCCGGGAGATGGAACATATACGACCGCCAGGCCGGCAGGGTTTTTCTGGGGGATCTGGCACGGCTGGATCGCACCTGTTTCTCTTATTATTGGATTGTTTAACAAAAGTATAAGGGTCTATGAGACGATGAATACCGGCTGGTGGTACGACTTCGGTTTCTATATTGCGATTATCAGCGGTTTTGGCGGTATTTCACTGGTGCGCAAAAAGAATAGCAGTAACAGGGGCTGCCAAAATAAGAATAAGTAATTGATTATTTGCAGGATTTTAATGAAAAATATCGAACTATACATTATATAATTTCTATGCAATAAGGGGGGATTTGAAATGGCGGACAAAAATATAAAAAAGGAAACCAAAAAGCCAAAACAGCCTAAGAAACCGAAGTAAACATTTATTCAGAATCATACAGGACTGACCTTGCGAACCCGCCATGAGCCCATAAAGCCGACATGGTGGGTTTTGTTTCTTTTCATGCTCCATTTAAACAGACTGGACGGTTTCATATTGACAACAGGGAAGAAATACTGATATACTACCTTTTACTCATAAAATAAAAGGCGTAAATTGTTCATCACAAACGGACTTGGGATAAAAGGAACAGCAAAAAAAATTACATTGAGGTGAGGATATGCTGGCTGATTTATTAAAAGAGGGTTTTGGGGAAAAAGAGGATTTTAATTGCGCGGAGAAAATATTACAGGGTGCAAACATTGCATATAAAATGAATTTGGACAAAGAGGCGCTTAAGCTTGCTGCAGGTTTTGGTGGAGGAATGGCTATTGAGGACAAATGCGGCGCCCTGACTGCTGCTATCATGGTTCTGGGTAAATTGTCCGTCAGAGAGAGGGCGCATGAGAGCACAAAGATCAAGGAACTGACGATTGAACTGTTCAAGGAGTATAAAAAGGAAATGGGCTCTATAGATTGCGCCCCATTGAAGCAAGCGCACAGAACTGAAGAATTGAAATGCAGAAACGTAATCGTTAAGGCTGCAGAAATCCTGGACAGGATCGTAATGCGTGAACTGAAGATAGTTAAATGAAACAATAGTCTTACTAAAAAAATTAGCAGATATTGTGAGGTATTAAATCTTTGTGTCGGGACACATTAATATCGTAAGGAACGTAGCGGTTGAGCCAAGACTTGTATATGTTCTCCAAGGGGCGTATACGGGCCGGCCAAAGATTGTATACGGGTCGAAAGGCTTGTATGCAGTCGGAGGGAAGATTTTATGCAGTGGGGAAAGGTTCTATTATGGTCGTGCAATCTTTGATTGTGATAGGATCCCAACTTATTGCACAGGGTCGAGCTAAGATCCTGCAAGGTGCTGTAGTGGTTTTATGCAGCCGAAAGGTTGCATAGGGCTGTGTAAGTATCTTGCATGGTCGAACAAACCATCATTGCGGGTTATGAACTGCTTGGTCATGGTCGGAAGATCGTGGCTGGGTAATAAGTTATCTGTAGTGGTGCAAGGTAGATCGTTACGTTCTTTTCTATTCATTCAGGGGCTGTTACAGAAGCAGATGCTTTTGTAGCAGCCTTTTATTTTTTTTCTGAACTAATTGGAAAGTTGGTTGAACATATCATCTCTTCTTGGGATTGATGTTTCTTATTCTGCTATTCAAAATTCCAAATATTAATAACTCAACTTTCCCGCAGTGCTTTGGTCGCTTGTCTCCTTAAGCAGGCTGCCGACGGCGGCATAAGATCACGCCTCATCTTGTCGGCAACAGCTCCTCAAAGCACTCTTGAATTAATGGGTGGGAAAGTTGAGTTATTAATGAGTGCTTTCTCCGGAAAATAAGTAGTTTCCCTGGGGAATACGACGTGTAGGTAACTGCATTTTGAGAAGCTTGCAATAATAGGTTTTTGAATTTTGTAAAAACATGTTATAGTTATTTTGTAAACAATTTCATATATTTTCTGGAGAGATGAATGGAAGAAAAAAACGAGAGGCTTATCACAATCATTTTCTATTCCGTATTTTTTGTGATTCTGGCGGCTTTGCTGCTGCAGAACCTTCAGGATTTATGGATGACTTTTTTGCTATCAGGTCTGCTGCTGGCTTCCTTTACATTGCGGAATGCTATTGTGTATGGCGGACAGGTGAAAAGCACCTTGGGAAAAGTTTTGCTTCTGATGGATATAATACTTATTTTCCTGATCACTCGAATCGACCGTGGCGCCATTTCTCACATGTATTATTTCATAGTGATCGGAGATGCCTACTTTGCCTATTCGGCTGTTTTCGGCGGACTCGTCTCAGTCCTGTGTTTCATTGTCTCAACAACCGGAAGGCTGATTGGAACGGATCAACTTACGGCGGGCCTCGTTTCCGATATTACTTTTGAACTGCTTGCCTTTCTTGCCGTCAATGCGATCCTGTTTATAGCGAAATATGAGATCCGGCAAAGGGAAAAACTCAGCGGAATCATGTTCGAACTGAAAACAAAGTCAAAGCAGTTGGAAAACGCTTATTTGAAGTTGAAACAGTACTCGGAAGAACTGGAGGAAGTAACAGTTCTGCAGGAAAGAAACCGGATTGCCAGGGAGATACACGATACTGTTGGACATACGCTGACATCCGTTCTGCTTGAAATGGAAGCAGGTGAGCGGCTTCTCGGAACTGACCGGGAACAGGCGCTTGAAAAATTCTCACTTGCCAAAGGACAGGTAAGGAAGGGATTGAACGACATCAGAGAGTCTGTAAGTACGCTTCGGGCAGGCATGGATTTTATGGACTTTGTTCCTTCAATAAAATTGTTGATCAGTGAAATAACCAGGCATGGGGATATTCATGTGAGAAGTGATATCTCTGGGCTTCCAGAGCTTAATCCGGCTCAAAAAAAGGCTCTGTACAGAGCCTTGCAGGAAGGGCTTACCAACGGTATCCGGCATGGCGGCAGTACGGCTTTTGTCTTTCAATTACGACAGGAGAAAGGATACATCTATTTTTTCCTCCAGGATAACGGGAAGGGGACGGACAGGATTATCCGGGGGTTTGGCCTGACGAGCATGAATGAAAGGATTTGCGAACTGGGTGGGACACTTGTCTTTGATTCCAGACTTGACGAAGGCTTCAGTATAAAAATCAGCATACCTGTAGCAGAGGAGACAGTAAATGGGAAAAATCAGAATTTTGATTGCAGATGATCAGCCATTGATGCGTGACGGCCTGAAAAGTATCCTGGAAACCGAGGGGGATATGAAGGTGGCAGCTACGGCGTCTAATGGCCTGGAGGCAGTGGAAATGGCCGAGATTCTCCAACCGGATGTGATCCTGATGGACATCAGGATGCCTGAGATGAATGGGGTAGAGAGTGTACGGATTATCCGCGGGAAGTGCCCGGATTCAAAGATCATCATGTTGACGACCTTCAATGATGAGGAGTATATCATTGAGGCACTTGCATCCGGAGCAAGCGGCTATATGCTCAAGGATACGGAAATAGACAAGCTCACCGAAGCAATCAGGGATGCCAGAAATGGGAAGATGATCATGCCTCCGGCCGTTGCCTCCAAACTGGCACAGGGATTGTCGAAAATTACGGCGCAAAAAAAGGAAGAGTCTTCACAGGAGGAATTGGGCTTTTCCGACCGTGAAATAGAAATTGCCGGAATGCTGGCTCAAGGGTTCACCAACCGGCAAATTTCTTCCGCACTGTTTATATCGGAAGGAACAGCAAGAAATTATATCAGTGCTATCTATGCCAAAATCGGAGTGAACGACAGGACGAATGCCGTGTTGTTCCTGAAGAAGTACGGAATCGGATAAAGAGATTATTTCAAGTAGAATAAAGAGAAGTTCATAAAGGAAAAGCATTGTCATATGACAGGAGTCACTTGAACGGTTATGGTGTTTATGACACCGGACACTGTAACTAGGCTCCTGTTTTCTTTATGATGTTGTTGAAGGGGGATTTTTCATGAGGAAACTTATTATTATCCTTGTAATACTGGTTGTGGTTATGGGAGCAATATTTACGTATCAGTTCTTCCAAAGCTATGTTACGGGAGTTGATGTTAAAAATGCAAAGGAAGTTTTCAATCAGTACAGTGTAAATAGCAGGGACAATTATGTGGAGGCTTATACCGAACTATCTGAGCATAATAAAAAGGATATAAGCCTTGAACTGTATAAAGAATGGAGGGCTGTATCGGCAAAATGTATTGAGGTAAAAAAGTTTAGCTTTGATACAGTAAAGAAATACAGGAATCCAAAGCTTGAAGGTGTCAGGTACCGGAAGGCGATTCAATTGTCAGGAAGTGTAAAGGTCAAAGATCTGATTAAAAATGAAGTTACTGAAAGACCGGGGAAGATCTATATTGTATACGAAAAAGGTCAATGGAAAATTTTTGACAGAGTAACGTCTGATAGTGCGAAATCAACTATAGATCAATTTGAACTGGAAATGCAATCTTCCGGCAAATAGACTTTGTTACTACAGGAGGTGGATTTTATCATGAATAAAATAATTGCACTGGGCATGGCTTTTTGTCTGGTATTTTTATTCGCAGGTTGCAGCGGAGGGAGTTCGGATTCGAAGAAGGTGCTTGAAGAGTATGTTAAAAGCATACAGGACGGTGATTATGAGTCGGCTTATTCCATGTTGACAGGCTATGATCAGGAGAATATCAGCAAGGAACAGTATGTGGAATGGCAGAGTACTGCAGCGAAGCTTTCGATGCTGGAAAGCTTTGAAATTGACAAAAAGGTGGATAAATTCAAGAAGTATGAATACATGGGCGCTAAATTTAAAAAGGCATACGGTTTCAGGGTTTTGTGCAAGCGGAAAACTCTTGTACCGGAAACAAAAACAGAAGGCTACGATTCCGGGGATTACCGGATTATGGTTGCTGATGACAATGGCGAATTAAAAATAGCCTTACTGCTTACCAGGATTGAGGATACAATCAATGATTATCGAAGGCAGTTGGAACAGTGAAGACCATTCTGAGATACATTATCAGGAGTATTCTGGAGAGAAGACTCCGTACGGCATTGATCATTTCCGCAATCATGATATCCTCTGCGATGTTCTTTGCTTCCGTTTCCATATCAGGTACTCTTGTAAACATGCAGATGGCTGCATTCAGGCAAAGCTACGGGTATTCGGACATTATAATCCGGAGCGGGGAGGGATCGCCGTCGCGCTTTCTGTATATCAACAAGGCTGAAAGGTACGGGAAGGATACTGAATATATCATCGGTGAAATGTCCGGTTATGGTACTTATATTTCGGTTAATGCGCCTGAGACGAAAACAGAGGCTGATGGGAGCGGCAGCAGTGCAGACAAAGCGGAAAAAGCAGGTACTGTTCTCAGGGGGATTGACATTAACGAGCTTCAGAAATTAACACCGTACACGTTGGAATCGGAAAAAAATCTTTATCCTTTTAAAGGAATGAAAACGGTCATCAGCTCCGACACAGCAAAAAAATACCATTTGGTATGCGGAAGTACCATGCTTCTTGAAATAAACGGGGCGAAGCAACCGTTCATTGTTTGCGGTATCTTCAAACCGACCGGTGCGCTGGCAGAATCAGGCGGTAGTTTTCGAACCATCCTTCCGCTCAAGACGCTCAGTTCATTGTACGGTGCAAGAGGCAAAGCAGACCTGATCTACATCAAACTTGCAGATCCTTCAAAACTGGAGAGAATGCTTTTCCTGCTTTCGCGGGATTACAGCAGATATTCCGTCAGCGAACCTTTTACCGAATGGGAAATAAAAAGACAGACAGACAGGATTGCTACCCCTGTTGTCCTTGTGACGGTTATCCTGAGCTTTATGTGCATTTATATCATCCATACCACTTTCAAAATTATAGTACTTGAAAGGCTGCCTGTCATCGGGACATTCCGCAGTATCGGAGCAGGGAAGCATACGACGGACCTCATTCTGCTTGTGGAGAGTCTCCTATATGGAATCGTCGGCGGGATAACAGGCTGCTGCTTCGGTACAGGACTTTTGTATTGTATTGCCGTTCTTCCTGGCTCCGCCGGAGCATCCGGGTCAGGGGTCAAAATGGACATTACATCCGTTCAGATCGCATCTACGCTTGCGATTGCCATACTGCTTGCGGTGGCGGGCTCCGTCAGTTCTATCATAAAAACTGTGCGTATATCTATAAAAGATGTCATTCTTGGCACGAATGAAAGGACGGATATCCGTGCTATAGGGAATGCAGTGCCGGGGTTCATTTTAATTTGTCTCTCCTTTACGTTACCTGTATTTGTTCCGGCAAAGTCGTCTCTTGTGATTGATACGGCCTGCATTGTGTCAACGCTTCTGGCAGGGAGTCTTCTCATACCTTTGGTAATGGACCGTTTTCTTCAATCCATACAGGTTTGTTGTGCTTCACTGACGGGCAGTCTTCTTCCGCTGGCGGTCAGGATGCTGCGGCAAAGCAGGATTGCATATTCCGGCATTTCCATGCTGATGATAGGTATCTCAAGCCTCTATATGATAAGTACTCTGAACTGGAGCCAGATAAGAGATTCAGCCATCATCTTCGATAGAAACATGTATGATATGACAATGACTCTGCCATATGCGGATAAAACCACCTTGAAGCTTATTGCCGAAACGGAAGGCGTTGAAGGCGTACTGGGCAATTATTCTACCGGGATGACACGTATTGAAGGGGCTGATGAGCCGATATGGCACATACAGGGAATCAATACGGCGGAATTTTCTTTCTTCCAAAAACTCAAGACGGATGGCGATCAGAGGGAACTCCTTGCGTCGCTTGATCATGGCAGAAAAATAATGCTCTCCAATCTGCTTAAATTACGTTTGAATGTAAAGACAGGCGATTCACTTGTGCTAAAATTTTCTTCCGGCAATGGCGTGTTGGTCAGAAGAACCTATGAAGTTATCGGCTTCTTTGATACCATGCTTAAAGGGTATTGGAGCTACGCGCTTATTTCTGAGAACAATTTTCGGATGGATGTTCAGAAACGTTTTTATGGACCGATTTATATAAAAGCAGAGAAGGATGAGGATGGAGACGGCATTGCATATAACGCGGACAAGGTCAATTACAGAAACAATGGGATATCTGTGATGAACAGCCTGAAGGCGGCTTTTTCAAAGAGGCAGCCTGAAATCGAACTGAAAGAGGAGGCCAGGAAGGCGGACCGGCAAAGCAACAGCCAGCTGTTTTTCATGCTGCAGGGCTTTACAGTGATTACACTGATAACAGGTACCTTCGGGATATTGAACAATCTGATCATCGGCTTTCTGCAAAGAAAGCGCCAGCTTGCACTGTTAAGATCCTGTGGAATGAGCAGGAGGCAGCTGAAGGGGATGATTCTGACGGAAGCTGTTATTCAGGGAATCATCGGCAGTGCCTTAGGCATATTGACAGGGTTGGGAATAACATGGATGATTGTGCCCCGGATTATCCAGGCGCTGAATATAGAAAGCAGTGTTTATTTTTCGCCTGGCATTACCACACTCTGTTTTATTGCCGGTATTGTCACCTATGTATCGGCATCGGCTGGTATCCTGTCCAAGTCATCCAATCTGAATATCATTTCTGCAATTAAGCTGGAATAGAGGAGGTGCTGAATGACATCGGCAATTGAGGCCATTAATCTTTATAAGGCCTATAAAACAGGAACGGTGGAAGTAGAAGTACTGAAGGGCATTACTCTGAAAATTGAGCGGGGTGAATTTTTGTCCATTATGGGTCAGTCCGGGTCGGGGAAAAGTACTTTCTTATATATAACTGGCGGACTTGACAAGCCGACCTCCGGAACTGTTCTGATTAATGGCAGGGACATCACCCGTATGGCTGACTCTGAGGAAAGCGTGATGCGAAGAAGGTGCATCGGATTTGTTTTTCAGTTTTACAACCTGATCCCGAACTTGAATGTGGAAGAGAACATTATGCTGCCTGCAATGCTTGACGGCAGAAAGCAGGAGGAATACAGGGAAAGGCTGGCGGAAATGCTGGATATCACCGGGCTTGCAAAAAGGAGAACCCACAGGCCGGGTGAACTTTCCGGCGGTGAACAGCAGAGAACGGCACTTGCAAGAGCATTGATCAACAAGCCGGATATCCTTCTTGCGGACGAACCTACCGGCAATTTGGATTCGAATACCGGAAAGGAAGTATTGAACCTGTTTAAAAGAATAAATCGGGAACGAGGCCTGACAATCGTAATGGTGACGCACTCGCATGAAGCAGCATCTGTTGCAGGCGGGACCATAATCATGAGGGACGGGAGGTTTTGAATCATGAAAGGAAAACGAATCCTGCTATGGAACATGATATGGATTGTTCTTGCGCTGGTGGCCTGCAGCAGCCAGGAGGCTCCTTCCACACAGGTTAACGGTACATTGGAAGAAAAGCAGCCTGTCCAGGCCTTTGGACTGGTAAAGGCACGTGTTACCAGGGATATCTCCGTAGACTTTCCTGTAAAGATTGAAAAACTGCAGGTAATGGAGGGGCAAGTCATATCCGGTGGTGAAACACTGGCTGTCATTGATGTGGAGGAAGCAAAACATGCAGTACGCTTGTTGGAGGACCGGATTAGCTCACTGAAGACGGAAACGGATGAGAAGCAGAAAGTATATGTCCAAAAAAAAGAGTCGATTTCGAAAGACAGCAACCCGGAACTCCTGAAGATGGAATATGCCTTGAAAAAGGCACAAAAGACCTATGACGATCTTTTGTCGGAAAACGCTGCAAAAGTTTCTCTTTATCATGCAGGTGCCTTGACCGGAAAGGAGTTCCTTGAATATGAAAACAGTATCGAAGCTGCAGGATATGCATGCAAGGATGCCGAACTAAATCTTGAAAGTATGCGTGAAACTTTGCATATGGAGTTATTGCAGGCTGAAACGGATATCAATGCAGCTCTTCAGGATCTGTCGGAACTTGAGAAAGAACTGCAGAATTCCGTTCAAAAGCTCTCACCCTCCATTCTTAAGGGAAACGAAATTATTTCCGACATAACAAGCGGAGTTGTTTGCAGTGTGGACTGCAAACCTGGCGATACCGTTCCTGCGGGTGGAAAATTGTTTAGTATTATGGATGCGTCTTCGTTTATTATTGAAGCCAATGTGGATGAACAATTCATTAAAGATGTAAAACCTGGAGCAAAAGTTTATGTTATTCCGGAGTACGACAGAAGTCTGGAATACAGGGGAAAGGTATCGTCAATCTCAGCTTTGGCAATCCAGCAGAATGGTGAAACAGTTGTGCCCGTTGAAATAGACCTGGAAAAACACAATGAAGGGTTAAACCCGGGATATAACATGGAAGTTTCTATTGAAGTGGAGTAAAAAGAATATGGAAAAAAGTTACGATTTGGTGTATCCTGAAAATGGATCTGTCATAGGGGGTAATCAGTAAAAAGTGCTCATTCGCAAGGAACGAATTTGCTTTTAAGGGGGAGGAACGTGAAGCCACTTTCCATTTTCAACTATTACAGGAACAATATGAAGAGACTTCTGGCTGTTTTTCTGGCCGTATCCCTCAGCGTATTTCTCCTTTATACTGTGCAGATGCTCATTTTCTCTTCCTTCCGCACGGCATATCTCATTAATGTGGAGCCTCAGAAGCATTTCTCAAGCTTTTTATACAAGTATAAACGAATAGACCCGGAGCTGGTAAAATCCATAAAGAATCAAGCGCAAGCCGGACAGGTAATACCCTGGGTAATGCAACATACCAATATCACCTACATGTTCGGTGAGACAGGAACCAGAATACTCTCGTTGAATGCCAAAGATATGGCTGCCGTGATGTCGGCTGCCGGGTTGAAATTGTTCAAGGGAAGGCTTCCCAAACCCGGTACCGAAGAAATCGTGCTTCATAAAATTGTCGCAAAAAACAAGGGCCTGAATATCGGGGACAGTATCGGCAGTGATCTGAATGAGAAGGAGGTATTGCCCGGCTCACATGAAATTGTTGGAATCGTAGACGGTTCCAGCGTCCTTTCCTTTAATTCCCTTGAAACATGGGTCGATACCTACAAATACGATCCCTATCTGTACGGAATGATCGTGATCCCCAAAAAGAGCGGTTTGAATGAACTTAATCGATATATCGATTGCCTGCCTTACCAGGGCCTGGATGTGCGGACGTTGAACTCCGTGACGACCGAACAGGAAGAAACAGACCGGAATATTAAAACGATTCTGACACTGATCAACATGATTGTGATTACTATCGTTTCATTATGTTCGGGTTTCCTCTGCTACATCTATTTCTACCAGAGACGCGCCGAGTTCGGTCTGTTAAATGCGATCGGCTATACAAGGCAGCGGATTATCAACAAAGCTTTTGCAGAGGTAAGCGGGATCAACATGATCGGCTTTCTGACCGGCATTCTTCTTGCCTTGTTATGTGCACTTGTGCTGGATTATTTCATGTTTGCTCCAACAGGACAAATACTTGTCATATGGGATTCACAATATCTTTTAAGGGTATTCTGCATCCCTCTCTTTGCCTCCCTTTTCAGCGTCATTCCCATTTGGCGGATGCTGAAAAGACTTGATCCGATAGCAATTCTGGAAGGGGAGGGCTGAGATGGTTATTGAAGGCAGGAATCTGCGCTTGGTCTATGACAGGAACAAGGAAGAGGAAACCTATGCCCTCCGGGACATCAGCATTTCGATTACACCAGGAGAATTCATTGGAATCGTCGGCCCTTCGGGAAGCGGGAAAAGCTCGCTTCTGTACCTGATTTCCGGGTTAAGGAAGGCGAGTTCGGGTACGGTGTATTTTGACGATACGGATATTGAGGCTTATACCTCCGACCAAAGAGATCAAATCAGAAGGGAACGATTCGGCTTTATCTTTCAGAAGCACTTTTTAATTGACTATATGACAATACTGGACAATCTGCTGGTCGTACCGGACAAAAACGACGGGGAATTGCGGGAAAGGGCCTTCGATCTGCTGGAGAGGCTCGGAATCAGGCACCTTGCGGCAAAGAAGCCTTTCCAGCTCTCAGGAGGACAGCGCCAGAGAGTTGCTGTCGCAAGAGCGTTGATGAACTGTCCGGAAGTGGTCTTTGCGGATGAACCGACGGCATCGGTTGATCATGCCAATGCGCTTGAAATGGTAAGGATCCTCAGAAATCAGGAAAATCATAAAAATACCACTTCAGTTATTGTCGTAACACACGACAGGTCAATATTGGGCAGTGCAGATAAAATCATCGAAATGAGGGATGGGAAGATACTTTCATATTGATGGGGTCTATGACCGGGGCCGAAGAGGAGAGAGAAGAGGAGAAGAGAGGAGAAGAGAGGAGAGAGAAGAGAGGAGAGAGAAGAGGAGAAGAGAGAAGAGGAGGACATGCTGCTATTAAGGCAGGTGTGCCTGATTGGAGATTTGTTTCACTGATCGTATGCATTTAAGTGCGGAAAGATTTTTATCCTTGACCTCCAGCATGATATCAACCTCCAGATCGATGATGGAGGAATAAAAACGGCAGAATTCGCTGAGATCGATGGTAACTGAATGGGCACCCGGCTTACCGCCGGACATTTGTTGAGAATAATGTATTTTCTGTCTCCCATCCTGCGGCTTCCAGGTACTCTGGCAGCGCTTGATCCATGTGACATGGGACAATTCTAACTGGTAATCGGCTGAACCGGTTGATTTGTCTACGTGGTCCGGAACCGGCGAATTCATTGTATGATGCAGATTGTCAAATACGGCAGGTAAGGAAACTTCATGGGCTATAGCCAACACATCGGCAATGTTATAACTCTTTTCATCATTTTCCAGGACCAATCTTCTTTTTATGAAATCCGGCAGACGGTTGCAGTTCTGAATAAACCTGTCCGCAGATTGTTCCTTGTTTCCGTATGCACCGCCGATATGAAGAATGATTTTGTGTGAACTGTCGACACTCAGGGCATCCAGAAAACGCGCATGGTAATTCAGATCAATTGCAGCACGCTCTATCACACCTTGATCAGGGGAGTTCAATATGGTATATTGTCCGGGGTGCATGGATACGCGCATGCCGGAGTTTCTTATTTTTGATCCGATAGAAGACAGCAGTTCGCTGTGATCCTTCCACCATTCCTGCCTGTTGGCAGGGTGGGAACCAAAAGGAATGATGTCCGAACTGATTCTGAACAGCAGGATTTCATTACTGACATTATAATCGATCACATCATTCAAAACCCAAAGATTATGCAGTGAAACATGTCTCAGCTTCTCATCGGTTGCATATTTGAGTGTGCAGGATTTTAAGCTGAGTCCGGGCACTCCGATTACGATACAGGCATATCCGATTGACATGAAACTGCCGGCCTATTCCACTGTAATCACGGAGACCGGGCAGTTTTCTTCAGCGTCTTTTGCGGAATCTTCAACTTCTTCGGGGACTTCATCCACATAAACCTCCGCAAGGCCGTCATCAGCCATCCTGAATACTTCCGGGCAGGTTTCGGGACATAATTCACATGCGATGCATCCATCTCTTTCAATAGTAGCTTTCATAAAACTCTCCTTAATGAACATAGTACCTATAGTATAACTAATATAGGATATTTTATGTTTTGAAAAATTGGATTGAGTATTCCCTTAAAATAGACTAAAATATTGCTATACTGCAAGGCTCCAGAGGCATGATAAGTACAGGAGAATTTTGTGAAAAGAAAACTGACGGTTAGTATATTAATAATAGCCTTTGCGGCTATTTTCCTTTATCTGCAGAACAACTGGATAGGCCTCACACAGCTGGATATCGCCTCTGAGAAGCTGCCTGGAAATTTTAACGGATTCCGGATAGTTCAGATATCCGATTTGCACAGCAAAGCCTTTGGGAGGGAGCAGGAAAGGCTGGTAAAGGTCATTGCCGAAGCCAGGCCTGATATCATTGTGATCACAGGCGATCTTGTAGACGGCAGACATTACAATGAAAAATCTTCCCTGACTCTTGTTAAAAAAGCGGCGGAGATTGCCCCCGTGTATTATGTCACCGGAAATCACGAGTGGTGGTCCGGAAAATTTCCCGTGCTTGAGGGGAAGATATGGGAAGCGGGAGCGGTCATTCTGAGAAATGATTCCCGGGAACTGTCGATAGGAGATCAGAGTATATATGTGACAGGTTTCGATGATGTGGAGTCTACAGGCAGTCATAACAATGTCGCAGAATATATTGAAGAAGAGCTTCTTGCAACAATCCCCCTGCTCCCCAGGGACAGCTTCAAGCTGCTGCTTTCACACAGACCGGAAGCATTTTACCTTTACAGCAGCTACGGCATTGATCTTGTATTCAGCGGACATGCGCATGGAGGCCAGTTCAGACTTCCGTTCATCGGAGGCCTATATGCACCGGATCAGGGCTACTTCCCCAAATTCACCTCTGGCATTTACAAGGACGGGAACACATCGATGGTGGTAAGCAGAGGATTGGGCAACAGCATAATTCCTCAGCGCCTGTTCAACAGACCGGAGGTGGTACTGGTTACTCTTCATACGACAGTTGAAGGAGATGCCGGAAGGGACAGAAGAAAGAATGTTCCTCAAATACAATCACAAAACATGAAGGGAAGTTCGCAGGAGAAGCCTTGAGGAGGTTCTTCTCCTGATGTTATATTTCTATGGGAATATGACAAGGCAAAAAATGTCCCCGCCTCTAACTCTTTTGTTTCAGCAAAAAGCCCGGGTGACAGGTGCCGATTTGGTTTTCAAGCCGCGAACATATCTTCCTCCCTGGATCCACAGGCGAGCAGCAAGCTTAGCTTGTGACCAGCTTCGTTGAAACACGGCAATAGTATAAATTTTCTCGGGAAATTTTATACTTGGATAAGAAAATGTTTCTATAACCGAAACATTTTCTTTAAAATGATGTGCTATAATGTTAATTGACAGTATGTTTTTTGAATGGGGGGATCGATATGTCCTGGTGTCCAAAATGCGGTATTGAATACAGGGATGGATTTGAGACCTGCAGCGATTGTGGTTGCGAATTATCAGAGAATTCTGTTTCAATCAGAACTGAATCTGAATTTGAAGTTGGAACCAAAACTGGAACCGAATCCGAAAATGAAACTGAAATTGAATTCAAAACCGAATTCAAAACCGAATTCAAAACCGAAACCGAAACCGAAACCGAATCTGAATCGATGCCTGAAGGTGAATCCGGCTCCAACTACAATTTTGACAAGGAAGCCTTTCTGGTCTCGACAGACAACAGTATTGAAGCAGACATGCTCGAAGGACTGCTCAATGCGGAAGAAATACCTGTTTTGAAAAAATACGGAGACGGAGGCGATTACCTTAAAATTTATATGGGAGGAGTTACTTCCGGTGTAGATTTGTTTGTTCCTTCACACCTGCTGAATAAAGCAAAAGAGATTCTTGAAACCAGTCAGGGGGTTCTCGCCGGAACGGAGATTCCGGAGGATGAACTTGCGGCGCAGGCCCTGGCGGCCCAACCGGAAGACGAGGATCCGGAGGATTGGGGAGAAGAGTTTGAGGACGATGAGGAAATCGGGGAGGAACCAGCCGGGGATAAGAACGAGACGGACAAAGAAAATAGGGACAAAGAATCATTAATTGAATTGCCATTATATAAAGAATCTCCGATGAATGGCACTGAATCACAGAGGAATGAAGCAGATGACAATCTGCAAGATATTCATCTTCTTGCACAGGGAACACAGGTTTCGGAACCACGAAATCAGGAGAACAAAGAACCGGAGACAGATTCGGTCCTTCAACGTCTTATGCACCTGCTAAAGGGCAGGTAACGTTGGAAACTGTTATTTTGAATGATCCCTCGGAGTTGATCCGAACATCTTCTTAAATGCTCTTGCAAAGCTGGAATAGTCGTTAAAACCGCACTGTTCACTTGCTTGTGATGCCGTCATACCGGAACGGATGAGAGCATCTGCTTTGATTAGCCTTTTTTGCTGGATATAACTGTGTATGGAATAACCGGTTTGTTGTTTGAATTTATGCATCAGGTAATATCTGCTCATGTAGAACCTGGCGGCCAGTGCTTCTATGGACAAATCTCCACTGATATTCGCATTAATATAATCCAGAAGTTTTTGAATACTACTGTCGGTGAACATATCACTGGCTTCATGGAGAGCTCCTATTCTAAGGCGTTCCCTGGTCAGTTCTACAAGCAGCTGCAGCAGAATAGCATTCTTTAATATCGCAGAACCAAAGCCGTCATTTCTGCAGGCCTCTTCAAGCCTTGCCAGCATATATTCCAATCCGTTTTGAGAAATAGGGTCCGGACGCAGCAGATTGCAGTTCTTTTCGGCAGTCATATCGAAACAGGTCATCAGACAGCAATCATCACTATGCTTTTCCAAAAAACCATGGTTTACCCATAGGACGATTCGTTCATAAAAGACATAGGGATCTATCAAAGCCTTGTGAACTTCGCTGCCGCTAATGAAGAGGATGTCCCAGGGCTTAAGCAGGTATGCTTTCCCTTCAACAAGATAGGTAACATTCCCGGAGAGGAACACTATTATTTTGCTGAAATCATGATAATGGTACTCGAACTGTACGTTTTTCATATCTTTCAGGTGAAAGAATTCAAAATCACCCTTCAGATAACCTCTTTTTGCCTCATTGGAATCGAAAGTCTCCATTGTTTCGTTCCTTTGGATTAACAATCATATAGCATAAAATATGCGGAGAACTTTCTGACAGTGCCTTCATAATTTCTGTTGCAGTTCGGGTCTTGAAGATGATTTCAGGACAAGATCCCTTCTGTGTGTTTGAATCGCACTTGATTCACACCTTAAATCGCACATTTTGCTGCATATTAAGCAGGATTCGCAATAAATATTGCAAAAGTTCTGAATATTATGGTAACAAAGAAGGAGGTACATGAACATGATAAAGGAACGGAATGCCTCTGCTTTTCTGTTACTGAACGCTATCCTTTGGGGTTCTTCGTACATATGGTCAAAAATGCTTCTGGGATACCTGCCGTACTTTACAATATTGTTTGTATTTTCTTTAGGCGGACTTTTCGCTATTTCCATCATTTTCTTCAGGAGAATCCTGGACATGAATCGTAAAACATTCATTATTGGAATGATTGTCGGTTGTTTTTGGATATTAAGCAATATTTTCTGTATGCTTGCACTAAAAGGTACATCAAGCTCGAACACAGCATTCATCGTGCAGTTGTCGGTAATTATTACGCCGTTGCTTATGTCGGTGCACAGGAGGAAGATGCCTGGGAGCAGAGCTGTTATAAGCGCCATTGCTGCTTTGACAGGATTACTTCTGCTAACATGTGATTTTGAAAGATTAAGCTTTCATCGCGGAGATTTGTTTGCACTCTGTAATGCGGTATTCTTTTCGTTGTACCTGGTGGCTCTGAAAATTTATACGGGAAAAACGGACCCTGTGCAATTCACCTTTGTGCAGCATGTGGCAGGTACAATTGTGTTTTTATGTCTGGCATTGCTTTTTGAGACTCCACAGATTGCTGCATGCAATATTAACAGGACAGGTTATGCGATTCTGATATTGAGTATGGCGATTTCAGTGTTGACGATATTAATCCAGTCCAGCGCAATCAAATATGTACGGCCTGAAAAAGCAACCGTTATTTATACGCTGGAGCCTGTAACCGCAGCTATTTTAGCGTGTGTTTTGTCAGGAGAAAAACCGACCGGTTTCTGTAGAATTGCCGGCTGTGTCCTTATTCTTTTTGCAGTCGCCTGTTCCGTTTACAAGATCCGTGGTACACAAAAGCTGAAAAATACGGTAGAATATACATATCTGCAGCCGATAGCTGCAATAAGGAGAAAAGGCGCATGACTGCGCCAGTTGAGGGATGGATGTCATGCTGAGGATGATTTCATGGAATGTGAATGGTTTGCGGGCGTGTCTGGATAAAGGTTTCAGGGAATTTGTAAAAGATATCGATGCGGATATGATTTGCCTGCAGGAGACAAAGTTGTCCAAAGGGCAATTGCAGCTGGAGTTGGAGGGCTATCATCTCTATTGGAATTATGCCATAAAAAAGGGCTATTCCGGTACAGCCATCTTCACCAGGCAGAAGCCGCTCGCTGAAACAAGCGGGATCGGGATGGAAGAGCATGATAATGAGGGCAGGGTGCTCACTCTTGAATTTGACGATTTTTATCTTGTGAATGTTTATACACCCAATTCACAGAGGGAATTGGCGCGCCTGCAGTACAGAATGACCTGGGAGGATGCCTTCAGATGCTATCTGCTCAAACTCGATGCGCTCAAACCTGTCATTGTGTGCGGAGATATGAATGTTGCCCATGAGGAAATAGATATCAGGAATGCGGCATCAAACAGGAAAAACGCAGGTTTCACCGACGAAGAAAGAGGGAAGTTCAGCGAATTGCTTGGGACAGGCTTTATTGATACCTTCCGTTATTTTTACCCGGACAGGAAGGACGCTTATACCTGGTGGTCCTATATGTTCAATGCCCGTGAGAATAATGTGGGATGGCGCCTGGATTATTTCTGCGTTTCGGAACGCTTGAAAGGCCGCTTGCTTGGCGCCGGAATCAGACCGGAGGTCCCGGGGTCGGATCACTGCCCCATAGAGCTTACCCTGGCGTGAGAAAGGTACGATTCATGCAATATGTCAATTTTTTAATTTGATATTAGCAGCTATCAGGTACCCATTAAATGAGATAACAATATTTAAAGATCTTTCAGGAATAAATGTTCATGGAAATATCACGATTTATAAGAAAGGACATGGATGAAATGAAACATGTGGATACAATTATTTTGGTCGAAGATATTGAGAGATCAAAAAAGTTTTACATGGAAGTTATCGGACTGGAAATATTGCATGATTGGGATAATATGGTGACTTTTAAGGAACATTTCTCCATACATAAATCAAATGCATTACTTCCGGAAAACGAAACAGCAAAACACATTGCACAGGGGAAACAGGGCCGGAATAACGTAATAATTTACTTCGAAGCTGAAAATCTTGAACTAGAGTATCAAAAAATGGTTGAAAAAGGTATCCGGATTCTTCATGGAATTGTTGAATTACCATGGCAAAAGATCTTCAGGGTATATGATCCGGATAATCATATTGTTGAAATCGGCAATCCATTTTAACCATAGACATTCCTAAATAATCTTCACATGAATTTGTATTTAGTCTCATCTTTTGGTATAGTATCTCTTGGGAGAAGGATCAAGCTCAAGACAGAAAAGGAGAACCAGAGATGATATTATCAGGTAAGGAAATCTTCAAACGAATTGGCTAGGAAATTGTGATCGGGTCATTTGAAGAAGAATTTCCTTACCCCAACCGTTATATTTTCAGGCTGAATGTTTCGGCAAACCTTTAAGGAGTTCCGAAAGAAAAAATGAACAAGGTAATCATCGCTAATATAAATTGGAGGTTGTAATATGGGTGGAGATTGGGGCCCCGTGGTAGCGTGTCTGGGATTTACTATGTTGGTTATTACGCCGTTTATTGTAAATAAAATCATTAAATTCAAATTGGAGATTGCTAAGATCAATGCTGAAACAACTATCAAATCAGAAGAAATACGTTGCAGAAATCAGTTTGAATTTGAGAAATATCTAAAGCAGGAAGAAAATGAAAAAAATAAAACCGAAAATAATGATAGTAAAACTGAAGATTTATCTGGAGATTTAAACAGGAGCAGAGTAAGACTATAACAGTCGACCTGTTTGTCGAGCCAGTTGCCGGGCTTCTTTCTCAGCCCCAAAAATCCTGCAGCACATCTTTAAGTGTACAGCCGCCGGACGCCCTTGGAACAGGGTTCCATTCGGAAGGCATCAGCTCCCGGTAAACAGGGTAGGAGAACCGTTCGTCGAGCAGAATCACGACGCCCATGTCATTTTCGGTTCGGATAACCCGGCCTGCAGCTTGCAGCACACGATTCAGTCCGGGATAGGTATAGGCATATTCAAAGCCTTCACCATAAATTTCATCGAAATATCTTCGGATGATATTCTTTTCATTGCATATCTGAGGCAGGCCCACTCCAACAATCACTGCCCCGGAGAGCTTGTCGCCGGTGAGGTCGATGCCTTCTCCAAAGACGCCACCCATGACTGCAAAGCCGACCAGACTTGACTCGCCAAAACTGTCGAACTCATTCAGGAATTCCTGCCTGGCTGCTTCCGACATTCCAGGCATCTGAAAGAGTGTTCTGATCCCCGCTTTTATTCCCATGAACCTGTAATACACTTCGTTCAGGTAATCGAAGGAAGGAAAGAAGACCATATAGTTTCCGGAACGGGCAGTAACGGTATCAAGTATGGTCTGCGCAATTCTGTCATAAGTAAACTGCCTTGTCTTAAACTTTGTTGAAATGGTGTCGTCAACATATACACAAAGATTTTCAGCGGGGAAAGGCGAAGCGAGTGCAAGCGTCCTGGAATCCCTGTCCCCTCCGAGCATTGAGGTAAAATATCCGGTCGGGGAAAGGGTAGCGGAAAACAGAATCACAGACCGTCCCTTATCCAGTGCTTCTTTGAGCAGCTTGGACGGATCAATGCAGAAAAGCTTGATTTTAAAATCTCTGGATTTTTTATCATAGATTACAACATATTTATCATCATAGAGCTCCATTATTTTCATGAAATGAAGACTCTTGTAGTAGATGTCCAGAAGGGATTCCATAAAAGAAACGGAATTGTTCCTTGACAGCCAGTTATCCAGATATCCGGTGAATCTTTCCAAAAGCTCAACGAACTCATCAGGGCGGTCTCGTCGTACGCAGTAGAATTCTTTCCCGCCGTCTTCCTTCTCGGAAGAAATGGTTTTGGCTGTTTCAAGAAAGTACTTGTATATCCGGTCTGTCTTTTCGAATACACCCGGTATTTCCGTTTTAACAAGCTGTCTGAATTCAAAGAATTCTCTCCTGGAAAGCTCTGAGGAGAACATGTCCCTCGCCCTGTCGACCAGGTTGTGTGCCTCATCAATCAGAAAGCAGTAGTCTCCGTGTTGTGAAAAGAATCTTTTTAAATAAACCCGGGGATCGAACAGATAATTGTAGTCGCAAATGATTACATCACACCAGAGAGACAAATCGAGCGATAGCTCGAAGGGGCAGACTACATTCTGCCTGGCGCATTTTTCTACCGTGAATCTGTCCAGGGAATCTTCATTCAATGCCTCAGCAATTGCTTTCTTGATTTTCCCGAAATAATTCTGTGAATACTCACAGCTTTCACATAGAGGAGTTTCGCAAAAACATATTTTTTCCTTGGCCGTGATTGTCAGCGATTTTATCCTAAGCCCGGCATCACGCATATCATCCAGGGCCTTTTCCGCCAGCGCACGCGTTGTCGTTTTTGCCGTCAGGTAAAAGACCTTCGGAATCAGGCCTTCACCGAGGGCTCTGATGGCGGGAAACAGCGTAGCGATTGTCTTGCCTGTTCCCGTGGGCGCTTGTGCAAATAATACATCACCCTTTTCAATTGCACTGGTGACAGTATCCATAAATTCCTGCTGACCAAGCCTGTAGCCGGGATACGGAAAATCAAGCATACGGATGGATTTGTCACGGCAGAGGCTCCAGCCATGGATCATTTCCTGCCATGCAAGGCATTCGCTCACCAGAGGGATGAAAAACTCCCCAAGGGCGTCCAGACTGTACAAGTCGACAAAAGATTTTTCCTTCTTCTCATCCAATTGATAATAGGTAAGGCGCAGTGCCACATAATCGAGACCGTAATTACAAGCAAACATATATCCATAGCATTTTGCCTGAGCCCAATGCTGAAGGTTGTAATCATGGTCGAGCAGATCAAGGTTTTGTGTTGTTGTCTTTATTTCATGAAGGGTGATTCCGGAAGAATCCCTCAACACACCGTCAATCCGCCCTGTCACCTCCAAAATCGTGCTTTCGCCTTCCAAACGGAAAGTAACCGGGACTTCGGCTTCATATACTGCATCTTCAGGCAGTATGCTTTTAAACGCCTTCCTTACTGCACTGTGCCCTTTTGTACCCTCGACAGCCCTTGAAGAGGAGGTTGTTCCTGAAGTAAGGTCTCCCGACTGCCGGGCAGTCTCGAGCAGGTTCTGAACAGAGAGGGCAATGATCTTTTTTTCTTCCATATCCGGCCTTTCCCGTGCATCAAAATGGCAAAATACTATTTTAGCCGCAGTAATATGTTTGTACGACCGCAATTAATAGTATAATATATATTGGTGCATTTAAAAAGTTCGAATCGTACAATATAAACTCCGAGTACTAATGTGGGGTTACAGCGTACATGGAAAGGGTAGTGGAAAAGTGGATCTGAATAAAGCAAGATATGAACTGACTGCTGTAAAGCCTGAACAGTATCCAACGGCGAACATACCGGAGGTGGCGCTTGTCGGCAGGTCGAATGTCGGGAAATCCACCATCATCAATACGCTTTTGAATAGAAGGAACCTTGCAAGGGTATCCTCTGAACCAGGTAAAACAAGGGGAATAAATTTCTACAATATTGATGAAGTACTTTATCTTGTCGATTTGCCTGGTTACGGATATGCAAAAGTCTCAAAGGGGAAGAAGATTTTTTGGAGCGACATCATTGAGACCTATCTCAATCTGAGGCGGGAACTCGGGATGATCGTCATGCTTGTGGATATACGGCATGCACCGAGCGATGAGGATAAGGTCATGTACGGCTGGATTCTGGAGCATGGTTTGAAACATCTGCTGGTAGCGACAAAAACGGATAAAATACCGCGCGGTCAGGTTATCAACAGGCTTAAGGATATCAGGAATGTGCTTGGAACCAAGGAAGACACCGTATTGATTCCATACTCTTCAGAAACGAAGCAAGGCAGGGATGAAATATGGAAAGCCATAAACGGAGGATTGAATGCCGATCCAATCATTTGAGCCAATTGTTGATGATCAATGCAAGGTGCTGATTCTGGGGACGATGCCGGGAGTGATGTCGCTTAAAAAGCAGCAGTATTACGGTTATGACCAGAATGCATTCTGGCGTATCATCTATGGGCTTTTTGGGCGGAAACCCGATGAGGAGTACGAAATGCGGATAGCTTTCGTACTGCGGCAGCACATTGCTGTCTGGGATGTGCTTATGGCCTGCGAGAGGCAGGGAAGCAGCGACAGCGATATCAAAAACCCGGTGCCCAATGATTTTACAGCCCTGTATGAGCGCTTTCCCAATCTGCAAAAGGTTTGCTTTAATGGAGGGCCTGCAGAACGCTTATACAAACGCTTTGTGGAAAAACCGGGAGATAACCGGTTTGGCTCCAAAAGCTATCACGGTCTGCCGTCAACGAGTCCGGCATACACCATTGGATTGGAAAGAAAACTGGAACAGTGGAAACTGCTTCTTCAGTTGCTTCAGTAAGGGTCTGCAAGCGTCGGTCGGTTGCTTCACGATTGCTTTTTGCTGCAAATTGTCACATTTTTTTAAGGATTCTGTAACCAAACCAGTCCAATATTGGGTTATAATTATCATAAGGAAAACTTTTCATATCGAAGATATAGAAATAGAACTAAAGAAAAAACAGGAGGTCTTTATGAAACGCAGTCTTAAGATCACTGCCGTAACAATCGTATTTTTACTTGTGTTATCTTTAAGCCTGAATATTGTGTTTGCAGTATCAACGGGCGGGGAACCGGGCTCGGACCAGGATCCCGTCATCAGCAAGAGCTATGTGGATGCAGCAGTGTCGCAATTGACAGCAGGCATGCAGAAACTCCAGGAACAACTCAATGCCCTTAAAACAGAGAATACGCAACTGACAACCAAACTTACCGCCCAGGAATCGTCCAATAAGCTTCTGCAGGATCAGTTAAACGCGTTGAAAGCTGATATCGCAGCAGGCAAGGTGACTTCAGGCAACACAGCCAATACCGGTAAAACCGGCGGAACAGCTGGAACTGATAAAAATACGCCTGTATCAACAGGAAAAGCCACCGTTAATACAGCGATACTCAACATCCGCAAGCAGCCCAATACCACCTCAACCATAGTGGCAAAGGCCGCCATGGGCGATTCCCTGACCCTGGTGTCCAAGGCCGGCGATTGGTCCAAGGTTACCACTTCTAAAGGAATCACCGGATATGTCATGACTAAATTGATACTAGTGAAAAAATAAGACCGCACCTCCCAAAGAGGGCGGCGTGGTCCTATTCAAGGAGATCTATTTGTATTCGACAGCATCGCCTTGTACAAGCTCCGAATTGCTTTTGATATGTTCCAGCAGTTCGTCAACCTGTGCGAATGCCATCGCCACGGTTGTATCGGCGGCACCATAATATATTGCAATCCTGCCGGTTTCAGCATCCTGAAGTGTTGCGCAGGGGAAGACAACATTGGGCACGAAACCGCTGGTCTCATATGGCTTTTCGGGGGTCAGCAGGTGCCCTCCAGTTCTGTAAAGCACTTTTGAGGGGTTCACGATATCAAGGATTGCCGCACCCATGCTGTATACGAAGCCGTTGCAGGTACCAATCACACCATGATAAAAGAGCAGCCATCCATCCTTTGTTTCTATTGGAACAGGGCCTGCGCCTATTTTAACACTCTGCCACCAGCCGGAACCGCCGCTACTCATGACTCGCCTGTGCCTGCCCCAATATCTGAGGTCCGGGCTTTCACTAAGGAATATGTCCCCAAAGGGTGTATGCCCACTGTCGCTTGGCCTGCTGAGCAGAAGCCAGCGGTCGTGGATTTTCCTTGGGAATAGCACTCCGTTTCTGTTGAACGGCGGGAACGGGTTTTCCAGTCTGACAAAGTTCTTGAAATCTTTCGTCATACCAAGTCCGAGCGAGGCTCCGCCAAAATCGGTACACCAGGTGATGTAATAGGTTCCTTCGATATCAACAAGTCTGGGATCATAGGCATAATTCGGATTATAGGGATTGCCGTCCTCATCTTTCCATTGGACGGGTTCATCTTCAAGTTTCCAACGGATTCCGTCCTCGCTGTAACCTGTATGAAGCCTGGATTTGCCATCGGTATGGTCGGCTCTGAATATACCTGCAAAGCTGTCTCCATGCGGCACGACTGCGCTGTTGAAAACACGTGAGCAGTGCTTCGCAGGGTTGCGGTCGATGATCGGGTTTTGCTCATATCTCCAGATAACGCCTTCATATCCGGCGGGTTTATCCTGCCAGGGCATTTTTTTTAATGGCTTACCGATTATTTTCATCATGGGTGTACCTCAATTATTGTAATATTACAAAACGTAATGTAATATTATTTTATCAGATGACATTTGAAATGTAAAGTGATAAAATGGAAAGAGGACATTCTCCTATTTATGGGAAGCGCCTGTCGCAAGGAAGGGAAACGGGTGGATATATGGCAGGGAAAGCAAGCATGAGTTCAATAGCTGATAAGCTTGGCATATCCAAGAATACAGTTTCTTTGGCTCTACGCGGTATGCCCGGTATCAGTGATCATACGAGGAAGCTGATTATCAAAACGGCTGCAGAACTTGGCTATCAGTACAAAGCTGCCGGAAAGCCGGAAGAGAGCCCCGGAAACCTGTGCCTGGTAATACCTAAAAGTGCGCGGAATTCAATCGACTTTTTCAGCCTCATCCAGGTAGGGGTGGAAGATGAAGCCAAGAAGTATCATATGAATACCCTACTGCATTATTATGATGAAAATGAGATCGAGTTTCAGACACCGCTTTGCATCAGAGAAAGAATGATTTCAGGAATTATAACAATAGGCAGGGTTTCGGAACGTTCGGTTCAGGTTTTAAATACATACAATCTTCCAATAATTATGGTAGACCATTATTTCGATGATCTTGAGATTGACTGCATATTGACGGATAACCACTGCGGAGGCTATATTGTAACAGAACATCTGCTAGTCAACGGTCACAAGAAGATTGGCTTTTTTGGCGATATCAAAGCATCCATAAGCTTTTTCGACAGGTACATGGGTTTCCTGAAAGCCCTTGGCAATTATAGAATTCAAAATGAGCAGGCATTTAATATTTTTTGTAATTATCCGGAGGCCACCACCTTTGAGGAAACCATAAAAAGTTTGTTGGAACTCAGGAATGGGAATAATTTACCTACGGCATTTGTCTGCTGCAACGATTCAAGTGCCATTGTCCTGTACAAGCTATTGAAGCAATTGAATATTACCATCCCGGAGCAGGTGTCCATAGTGGGATTTGACGATATTGCCGCGGCGTCTGATATTATGCCTGAATTAACTACCATGCAGGTAAAAAAAGAATTGATGGGACGTAAAGCTGTCCTAAAGCTCATGCAGAAGCTTTCCGAGAATGACGGCATCCCGGAGAAGCTGCTTTTGTCAGCTGCGCTGGTTGAGCGCAGTTCAGTGAAAAAGCTGAAATCCTGAAACAAATCATTTATTAATTTAAAAGGTGGGAAGGATAGTTGAACAGAAACTTTGAAGCAAAAGTGATCTCAAGAGTAAAAAGGAAACATCATTATGGGAAAACAGTGATCATTGTTCTGATTGCAGCAGTTCTTCAGTTTATTGCTATTGAAAGCATCCTGGTGATCAATGGCAGATCTGATGCAAAGACATCAACGGATTACCTGATTATTCTGGGTGCCGGTCTGAAAGGTGAAACACCTTCGCCCATCCTTTACGGACGGTTGGATGCAGGAGTGGATTATCTGCGGAAATACCCCGAAGCCCGGGCAGTGGTTTCAGGCGGACAGGGGCGCGGTGAAGAGATCACTGAAGCTGAAGCCATGTACAGGTATCTTGTTTCCAAAGGCATAAGGAAAGACAGGATCATTATTGAAAACCGTTCAACCAGTACGATGGAAAATTTTAAATACAGTAAGAGATTGATTGAACAAAAATCAGGAAAGACCATTTCTGAAATTACTTTTGTAACCAGTAATTTTCATGTTTTCAGGGCAAAAATGCTGGCAGATCGAAATGGTCTGAAATCACATGCCATTTCATGCAAAACCCCGGCTGTTGTTACCGTGCAACTGTATATACGTGAGTATCTAGCTTTATTCAAATCGTTTGTCGTTGACAGATAAGCGGCAGAATCCCTTTCCTTGAACAAATCATTTTGCAGCTTACTTATTTAGCTTTAATTCTGTAAAAATCCTGTAACTGAAACGTTACAATTTGTTAAAAATTTTTATGAAATTTTGTAACAAAAAAAGGTTAATATTAAATTGTAAATTGTATTCATAATGATTGATCTAATTAGGATCGTGTAGTGTGGCGTATGAAAAACGCGGCAAAACACCTTCAAGACAAAACAAAAGGAGGAAATATTATGAATGAAAGATATGATTTAAACAACTTTGGCTATTCGGGGTACAAGCCGCCAAAGAAGAAGGGCAGGGTCATTAAGTACATAGCACTTGTATTGGTGACATCCATGGTCAGCAGTATTACTGTTGGCGGGATTCTATATAATAAGTTTTCAAATGATCTGAGCAGTGTCAAATTGGCAGCTTTAAGCGATACTGTAAAATCAAATGCCAAAAGTGTCTCAGATGCGGCATCTGATGTAACCCCCACGGTAGCTTCCTACGCGGGTGGTCTGGTGAAGACAGCGCTGGCTAAGGGCTCTGACGTAACTGAGATCGCGAAGAAAGTCGGACCGTCGATTATTGGGATACGTATGACGGTGAATTCAAGCCGGCGGAATTATTTCGGAACTTCAAGCAGTCAGTCTGAAGGCTCGGGGATCATCATCAGCAAAGACGGCTATATCATGACGAACTATCATGTTGTTTCAAGTGCGGACCCCAAGAGTGGGGTAAGTGCCAATACAGTACTTGAAGTATTTTTACCGGATGGAAGAAATGCCAAGGCTACCTTCAAAGGCGGAGACAGTAAAACAGATCTTGCCGTGATCAAGGTTGATTTTAATAATCTTCCGGTAGCGGAGCTGGGAGATTCCTCCAAGCTTGAGGTAGGCGAACTGGCGGTGGCCATCGGCAATCCCCTCGGAATGGAATTTGCAGGATCAGTTACGGTTGGGGTCGTCAGTGCCTTGAACAGGACTGTTGAGATGGAAGAAAAGACCATGAACCTGATTCAGACCGATGCAGCCATCAATGCCGGCAATAGCGGCGGTGCACTGGTTAATTCCCAGGGGCAGGTCGTCGGGATAAACTCAGTCAAAATTTCTGCTTCCGGAGTGGAGGGTTTGGGTTTTGCGATACCGATCAATGATGTAAAACCAATTGTGGATCAGCTTATCCTTTATGGTTATGTGAAGGGCAGACCGGCAATAGGGATTACACCCTTTGAAATTACTGATACAATTTCAAAGTTGTATAGTGTCCCCAAAGGAATTTATATACAGGATGTATCGACAGGAAGCGGAGCATTCAAGGCAGGAATCCAGACGGGTGATATCCTGGTCGCAATGGGAGGGAGTCCGATTGAGACCCTGGCTGATCTGGACAAAATCATGGAGGGATATAAACCTGGCGATACAGTATCAGTGACCATTGTGAGAAACAATGCGAAAACAAATCTGAAATTGACCTTTGACGAATTGAAGTAATTGAATTGCGCCAAAATCGAGGGGGGTTAACCCTCGAGGTTTTATGATAAAGGCTGAAGCATTCTGCGAAATACAGACTGCTTCAGCCTTAATTTATTCTTCGGCTTATTTCTCAGCGCCTGTTGAAAGAGGTCAACCCTGCAGTGGCGGTCATATCAATATTGCTGTTCGGATTGTCCTCCGAATGTAATATGATTTCCGTTCCAAGTTGCTTGAAATCCCTGATGATATCTTCATAACCACGCTCGATATGTTCAACACCGGTAATTCTTGTGCTGCCTTCCGCCATGAGTCCGGCAAGAACCAGTGCGGTACCTGCCCTGATATCTCCGGCATGTACCCAGGTACCTGTCAGCTTTCTGTAACTGTTTATTCTGGCAATCCCGTTTCCTACCGTGATGTCGGCGCCCATCCTGTTCAATTGATCACAGTGGTTGAAGCGTTTCGGGTAGATCCGGTCGGAGAGGGTACTTCTGCCGAGGGCCTTTAATAGTAATACAGTCACAGGCTGCTGAAAATCGCTTTCAAACATTGGAAATTTGCCTGTCCTCACTCTGCCGGCTTTGATCCTTCCACTGCCCGATATGGTAATGCTGCTTTCAGAAACATTAAAATTCAATCCGATTTCAGTAAGCTTTGACATACATGCTTCAAGGTGTTCAGGTATGACATCTTCAACGGTTAATGTCCCCCCGGTGATACCGCCTGCAATAAGATAAGCTCCGGCGATCAGTCTGTCTGGAACCGCGGAATGCGCGCAGCCGCCAAGTTGCGGAACGCCTTGTATCCGTATTGTATCGGTGCCTGCCCCGTAGATGCGGGCGCCCATTTTATTGAGCAGAATGGCTGTGTCGACGACCTCCGGGTCTCTTGCCGCATTATAAAGCGTTGTTTTTCCACTTGCCAGAACAGCTGCAAGCATCATATTTATCGTAGCTCCGCCGGTCACCACATCAAAGAAGATCTCCGCTCCCGAGAGCTTTTCAGCTTCAATGGTATAGTGCTTTTCATAACAGACCACGTTCGCACCCAAAGCTTTAAAACCCTTGATATGCTGATCAATGGGACGTGACACGAAATTATCCCCGCCAGGGTATCCGATGGATACTTTATGATGTTTCGCCAATAGTGCGCCGGCAAAATAGTAAGCTGCACGGAAAGCTGATGAAAGCTCCGGACATATTTCGGCAGTATGAATGGTTCGTGGATCGATTATGTAAGTATCATTCTCTTTTTCTACTGATGCACCAAGGCTTTGCAATATTTGAAAAACTACTTTAATATCCGATATCTCAGGTATATTCGAAATACATACAGGCTCATCGGCCAGACAACAGGCTGCCAGCAGAGCGAGAGAGCTGTTCTTCGAACCTTGTATCCTGACACTTCCGTTCAGTGGTTTGGAGCAATTTACTTCAAGCCATCTCATTTGTTAATTCCCGCTTTCTATGATATGTAATTGCAATCCGTATTCGGTAATGGGCATGCAATAACAGGTACTGCAGCTAGTTTTACCGGAACACTCTTATTATACCCGTAATTGGAACAAATGTTAATTAAAATTTTAAAAGATATTTTAATATTGTATTCCTATCGCTTAACATAATAGTAACAGACAGGGAGTTATCCGGACTGGTGCCTGAACAGCAGCGTAAAGTAGCTTGTGGTGTAATCGGCGCCCTTCCCGGCTATGACGGAGGAGTTGTCATGACCGGTCACTTCAAGGCTTGTTGCGTGCAATTCTTTCATCGCACTGAGAAGTGCAATGATGGAAGGAGGGGAGTCAAGGTTATCGTTGCCCATCATGCCGATGCTTTTAAGATCAAAGGCTTTTATGGCCGTCAATGTCTTTTCATCCATTTTGTTAGCTGTGACAGCATCAAGATAGTGGGAGAAATCAACGGAGGCTATGATGACGGTATTTGACGTACTTGACAGTTCATCTGCCAGCTGTATGCCAAGCTCTGCGGATTTATCCGCGGGATAATTGCCATGCAGCAATATCGGCACTATTTTGGCTTTTGGCATGTAGTATTTGATGTAGGGAACCAGGGAGGAAATGGAATGCTCTTCTTCCATCAGGGTATTATCCTGGGAGACTCCTGTTTCTGAGATGATCCGGTTTGACAAAATCGGATCGTTGTCAAGAGTGCCCATTTCCGTGCTCCATCCGAGCAATGAAGTGTTGATGCTGTTGTGCCCGATTCTTCCATGGTTTGGCGCCAGCAGGACAATAGTGTCGGGACTGTTTTCGGAAAGAGTTTTAAAAAATGAAGCAATCATTTTACCAGCCAGCAGATGATGCGGTACAACACCTCCTGCCAGCAGGCCTTTATCGACAGCAGGACCTGTTGCGGTTCTGCTTGCAGAACCTGCTGTTGTGACT
>JAEWQC010000080.1 GCA_023399355.1 Bacillota bacterium
CGTCAATTTACTGTAGGAAAAAGAAGAAAAGAATCATCCTGTAATTTTGAGAGTCAGGAATGCCCTTGACAACAAGCATCCCCCATATGGTTTGCAGCCTGGGCGGCACCCTATGAGATAGCAGGACTTTGGGGTGTAGGCTGCCGCTTTGCCCATTATACCATATGGGTCCCCCTTATTGTAAAGGGTTCGCTTCGCCATTCCTTCTTACCCGCACCTGCCGACGATACCCCTGAGAGCCTTGTAAAGCGTCGTTTTGTGTCCCATTTGCAGTATTGTCAGGTTTGTGTTCACCACATCTCCATACCGAGTTGACGATCTCCTGAAGCTGTTTATCAGTTCTTCCTGCTCTCTGATCTCGTTCTCCTTTTGTTCCCGTTTCTTTTGTCCCATTACCAAGTCATAGATCTTCCCGCCGTTCCGCTTGTATATCCTGAGCTGTGCCATTTGATCAACGCCGGTCCTCGACCATCCTTTTGGGCGGCTGCTGAGCCTTTCAGAAAACACATGGCTCACATGCCCTTCTGCACTGCATCCAACAATTTCACCAGCTTTTTCTTCCTTGATCTCAATTCCATCCCAATTGTTCAGGATGTACCTTTTGGCTTCCCGTACAGCCTCTTTCTTCGTGCCGTTTTCCGTCAATTCCATCACTCTGTCAAAGACCTCTGCTGTCATCTTCTTATCTGGCCACCCGATCGCATCCTGTAGGGCATAGTACATGACGTCGTCTTGCAGATGGGCTGTTGCAATCCGTATATACTTGTTCATGTGGTGATTATCCAAAACAAATCTGCTTTTGGAAATCCAATTAAGTCCCTGCCGAATCCATGATGCTCCATCGCCTGATATGTATATTGTCTCAATGCTTCCTTCCTCGTACTGCTCATCTATGTATTGCGCCACCTTCACCCATAAATCCTCGCTCTTGAAATCCCCACCAAAGTATCGTACATTCTTGAGCACCTTCCTCTTAAGACTGCTTTTTTCACGGTCGATACCTTCGTGCAAATACACTAGCTTTGGCATTGATATTCCGGCCTTCCGTTGTATATCCCCGACCTTTTTCTTCTGCTGAAGGGCAACATGGTCCTCATCGGCCTCGATGTATAGTACTCGCAATGCCTTCTTCTCAGAGTTCGGGTGAGGAGCGTCTACGACTTCGATCTCGTGTACCTTCTTCATAACCGCCTGCTTGCTCAGGTCACTGTCATAAGCAACCTTTGTCCCTGCCCTCCTGTAACTGCTTTGTGTCGCTTCTTCCAGTGCATTTATTACAACATCGGCACTCACTCTGTCATGAGTTTTTATACCTGCCAACTTATCCACCAAGTACCCGCGCTGGCCGCCTGTCTTTGGCTTGAAGTATGTCCGACTATATGCAATCGTCCCAAAACTCGTTAGAAGAGTGCTCGGATCTTTCCTGACAATCTCATACCGCTTCTTGCGCTCGGCACTGTTTCGGATATGTTCGTCCATGTCTTCCAGAACTTCCGATACAATACTTCTACCCAATTCATACAGGCTTTCCTGCAGGCCGAGTACCAGGTCTGCTATATCCTTCTTTTCACTCACGAAGGTTTCTATTACTTTTTCTATTTTCCTAAGGCCAAATTCATTAAATTGCTGTATACTGTTGTACATAGAAGATGATTATCCTTTGTTGTGTATTTGTGTGGAAACTATATATTAACAGGATTTCATCTTCTTTTCTATTGTTCTTACTTTTTTTCCCACCAATTTCCCTACAGTAACTTTACGCTAACTGTATCAACAGAATTCCAAACCACATGAAAATAACTATAATAAGCGATCTGCAGGAATCTCGCGGCGATAGGAGTCTTGACTGCAGGATCAGAAAAATGTACCATTGGATTGTTGGAATACCCTTAAATTGCAGTGACAAAGAAAAACTGTCACCGGCTTACACATACCGGCGGCAGTTTTTTTATTCCTATATTAAATGATTATTTTTTCAGATCCACTGTATTTAACCTGTTCAGAAAAATCAACTTATCAACAGGTCAAACTTGCCCCAATTCATGTTGCAGGTGATAACGTATATCTTGTCCGAGCCTTTTAGAGAGTGATTCTTTACAACCTCCTGCGGCTTCATATCAAGCTCCACTCCGTTGTTGGACATGTTGACCAGGAATATTCCGTTATGGAGGTTGAGGAACTCCCCGACAGAGGCCTGAGCCAGTTCATCCGCTTCTGTGATGTCTTCCTGTGCAAACTTTGCTGCAAGTTTGATAAAAGCATCCTCGCTGCATGCAATACCGGTTTCAAGGCTTATAATGCCTGTGATGTCCTGATAAGCATACCACTGTGCCTGATAGTCCTTACTAAGCTTGTTGATTTCCACCTCCGGATTGTCATCAATGAAACGAATGATATTTTTAATCAGCAATGTCACATAATCACTGTATGTCTTGCTCAGAATGGTCTCTCCGAAGTTCTTGAATATATCTTCGATTTCCTGCGTTTCATCGCTTTTTACCACATTAAACTGTCTTGTGGACATTCCGCTTTCTTTCTTATAACTTTCAAGCGCTGAATGGAGCTCCTCCAGTGTAAAATAATTTCGGTCGATGAGGGCTTGTCCGAGCATCAGATGGCCCTGTTTCTGGGTTGACAGCAACGCGTTGAGCTGTTCTTCATTAATAAAGCCCTGTTCTATTGCAAGTTCACCAAATCTTCGGTCGACTCTTTTTTGCATATTATGAATGGTTTCAATCTGATCCGGCGTCATTACTCCTGCATTTACAGCAATAACACCGAGTTTCAGGTGCACGGAACGCTGATATTCAAGTGCATCAGCCAGTTGCTCCGGCTTTATGAGCCCTTTGTTTAAAAGATAATGTCCAAAGTATTGGCTATACATTCTACACTCTCCCTATCAAAAAATATTTTTCATAATGTGTTCAATCTGCGATTTTTCCCAGGGCTTTTGAATAAAATCTACAGCTCCTGCTTCCATTGCGGCTTTTAAATTGCTTTTTGTTCCGGAAGAGGAAAGCATGATGACCTTGGAGCCTCCATCTATGGCATTCATTTCGTTGAGTGCGTCAATACCGCTCTTATCAGGCATAACGATATCCAGAAAAACGAGATCCGGCTTATGTTGCTTGAATAACTCAACTGACGCCTGTCCGTTTGTAGCTTCAACAATATTATAATCGCCGCATTCGACAAGACAGTCTCTAAGTTTTTTCCTTACAAGCAGGGAATCATCACAGATCAGAATAGTGGGCCGACTGTTGCTCATAACAATACCCCCCGAAATATGTAAATTTGACTTTTACTATATTTTATCGCATTTAGTCGAATATGTAAAGAAAGCATTTGTTTCGGCATCCCTGCACCCTCAATAGTCCTGCAGCAAAGTCCATTTAAGTTATCCTAAAGTTTTTGTGTAATATAACCTTTCTGAGTGTACCGCATAATATATAGGAGTATTATCTATGAAAGGGAAACAGACATGCAGATGCCCAAAGATTCAGGACTTGA
This sequence comes from Bacillota bacterium, assembly GCA_023399355.1. Classification (GTDB taxonomy): domain Bacteria; phylum Bacillota; class Clostridia; order Acetivibrionales; family DTU013; genus UBA1305. Next base: position 3,511 of record JAEWQC010000080.1, read on the forward strand.
AATGCTTGGAAGAATAGTCCGGCGCAGTATGAGATATTATTCCGGAGCATTCGAATCAATCAATACGGGAAAAAGCAGCTCAGGTACCGCCAAAGGCAGCACAACCTTCAGGCTTCCAAATCTGGACACCATGAGGGGCACCGTGAAAGATACCGTGGGATCCATTTTTAGAGGGTTGAACGATACCGTATCCCAGCTGACGGCAAAACCGGAGAAGGTAAATTACAATGCAGTGGTACACAGCTTTCTGCCACCGGGTTCCAGGCTTTTAAAACCATCATATCCCGAAAACTCCAGCCAAATACAGTTTGCAGACCTGGACAACGATAAACACAATGAAATAATCGCTTCTTACAAGACAGCCGAGGGGATCAGAACCATCATACTTAAAAAAGATGAAGTACAGTGGTATAAGCTGGCTGAAATAAGCAACCCGGAGTTCGAAGCCATACATTATAGAAACCATGCGGATATGACGGGAGATGCCAAGAACCTTTTGCTTCTCGGTCTGGAGCCAAAATCCGGCGCCCGTACGATTTTTGCGTACTCTTTAGCCGACGGGAATGCAAAAAAAATATTCAGCAGAAAGTATCATCTTCTGGAACTGCAGAAGCCACATAAGTCAACAACTTCAGCCAGAGCTTCCCTGGCGCTTTGGAATGAAGAATCTCCGGAAATATATGATATAGAGTTGGTCCGCTGGAACGGCCTGGAGCTGGAACAGCTGGATTACTCCCGCTATCTGGAAGGCAAGGTCGTGCCCTATTATATCAGAAAGCTGAAGCAAAACCCGAATGATACGGTGAGCTGGTACAATCTGGCGAATGTAATGGCAAAAGCCGGCGATACGTCCAATGCCTCCGCTGCTGTAAAAATAGCGCTTGAAAGTAACCCCGATGCGGCTATGAAAGATAAGTTCAATGCATTAAAAAGCAGGTTGGGTTAGGATCTTATTTCAACACAGGCATGTGGCGATTACCATAATGCCTCTTTTTTGTGCCACAATCCAGATGAAATTATCAAATAAAATTTAAGTCCGTAGAATATACTGTATTATTGATTTCCAAAACAGAGGTAGAAATGGACGAGTCCGGGAAATTCCATACAGTGCGCGGTTATCAGCTGCTGGAACAGAACAAGCGCCTTTTGACGCCGGCAATGGAGGACTATCTTGAAATGATATACAGAAATAGCCTTATTAAAGGTTATGTCCGTATTAATACCTTGTCGGAGCTGCTCAATGTCCAGGCACCCTCAGCCTCAAAAATGGTACAGAAGCTGACATTGCTCGGGCTTCTTGATTATAAGCGCTACGGCATTATTTTCATGACTGACAGCGGTCGGGAAATAGGCAAATTTCTGCTGGAACGGCATAATATACTTGAAATATTCCTGAAAAACCTTGGGTCGGATGAAAGTATTCTGATTGAAACTGAGTTAATAGAACATAACATAACCGTCGGAACCCTCCAGAACATTGACTGTCTGAACAGCTTTTTCATTTTACATCCTGAATTCCTGCAAGGCTTTGAAGAATTCAGAAGAATTTACATAAACAAAAAAAGCAATGAAACCTTCACATAAAAATAATACACCTCATATTGTATATTAGGTAAACAAAGTTAGGCCTGACTAATACTATTAGAGGTGTAAAATGCTTGACGACAGCCTTGTACAGCAAACGCTCCCACAGTCCGAACTAATGCACAGCAAAGCAATCAAACCCTCAAAGCTTTTAAATAAAACCAGCATCAGAAGTCTTCTTAAATTCTTCGGTCCTGCTTTCATCGTAAGCGTCGCATATACAGACCCCGGTAATTTCGCGACAAATATCAGCGGCGGTTCAAAATTCAACTACAGCCTTTTATGGGTTATTCTATGGAGCAACCTGATGGCGATATTCCTTCAGACCATGTCCGCCAAACTTGGTATCGCTACCGGTCAAAACCTTCCCTGCCTTTGCGGGAAAGTATTCCCCCGGCGTATAAACTGGCTGTTATGGGTGCTTGCGGAATTTGCAGCCATGGCTACAGACCTTGCGGAATTTCTTGGGGGCACTCTTGGCATCTATCTGCTCTTTAACATACCGATGGCTTATGCCGGGATCATTACGGCAGCACTTACCTTCCTGATCGTCTTCTTGGGAAGATACGGGCAAAGGATTGTAGAAATCGTGATAACAATGCTGGTGGCAGTCATTTGCGCCGCATATGCCATTGAGGTTTTCCTTTCGAAGCCCGACTGGTCCATGGCAGCCATGAAGATTCTTCTGCCCTCTCTGCCGGGCGGGGATGCCGTATTGATTGCAGTAGGCATGCTCGGAGCAACGGTTATGCCGCATGTCATCTACCTTCATTCCCAGCTTGTGCAAAGCAGGAACGGCGCAACGAATATCCAGGAAAAAATCAGGCACTTTAAAATGGAGCGCATTGATATCATTGTGGCAATGAACATCGCATTCATCGTCAACGGCGCAATGGTACTTGTCTCGGCTGCGGTATTTTTCAGGAACGGTATTGCCGTCGATACGATTGAACAAGCTCATAAGACCTTGTCTCCTCTGCTTGGCTCCATGTCGGCGGGCGCCTTCGGACTTGCATTGATTGCCTCAGGCCTTTCATCGTCGGCAGTTGGCACAATGGCCGGACAAACAATCATGCAGGGCTTTGTAGGACTCAAGCTTTCGGATAATTTTACAAGAATCGTAACGATGGCGCCGGCCATGCTTATTATATTATCTGGCGTAAATCCAATGGATGCACTTGTGCTCAGTCAGGTCTCTCTGAGTTTTCTGCTGCCTGCTGCCGTGATTCCAATGCTTCTGCTTGCAGCCAGAAAAGATGTCATGGGAATATTTGCTAATAAGCCTTGTATCAATGCCGCAGGATGGATCATCATCTCGCTGATTTCCGTGCTGAATGCAATTCTGATCTATTTTTCGCTTTCAGGTCGAATATAGCCTGAAATGTGGAATCAATAATCCTTCAGACAAAGACACGGGACAAGTCGCAAAATCCCTTTGAATCAATATACTGGTAATGATATATCTCATTCGGGAGCGAACCATATGCCTGCCAACCCACTAAGCCTGCTTGACAATGTCAGGCTCTGTAATGGAACACATGGATTGAAAAATTTTTATGCCGACCTGCTGAAAAAAAACAAGCCAAAGGCATTTGAATTGATAAACGATCAGTACCTGAAGTTCGGTTCTCTGTATCACCTCAGACACGAATGCTCGAGTCCCCAGGTGCTAAAAGCAATAAATCCGCTATACGGCAAAGTGCTTCAGCTAACATCGGAGTTATCCGGCTGGGCCGACCGCCATTCAGAAGCGATGATGCGCTCTGACGGAGATAACACGCATGCTGCACTCAGGTGGATGATGAAGACGGGCTTTGATGAAAATGAACCCGGCAGCGGTTACGATCAGGTGATGGAGCGCACAGCTGCGCTTCTGACAAAAAGCTTTCATGATACGGAGGTTCTGCCTGAAATAGCAGGGATGATTTTCGAGAGAAACAGAAGCGGCAAGTTGATACATGAACTTGTCTGGGCATTCTTCGAAGCACAGAAGCCGGAAAGTCTCGCATTAATAGCACAAGGGCTCAATTCCACAGATAGCAGAGATGCGGGGCTCGCAAAAAGACTCCTCTGCTTCATCCCCTGCATTCGGGAAAGCTCAGGCCTGCCGATGAACGCACTCCACACAAAAGCGATGGCCTGGCTTCAGGAGAACCTCCCCTTTCTTTACTATACGGGTGAAAGCCTCCATTTGAGCGGTCAGCCGCTGCTTTATGCCGTAGAATGGAATGCAAAATACCTCTGCCATCCTGTATCAGCTGAAAATGGTGAATTGCTATCCATATTGAATCCATATGAAGATGAGTTGGTGAAGCATTTTGAAGAACTACCGGAAAATACCCGCATGCATCTGGCGGATTTTTCATATCTGCTTTACAGAACAGATTTCAACCAATGGGCCAATTGGATACAGCTTCCGCTTGTAAGCCAGATCAGTCAGACAGAGCGATATATGGAGGGATTGGCATGATTAAGTGTGCAGGCACCGATGTGGATCCGAAGAAGCTTTCGGAGAAATACCCCAGGGACAGCATAGAAACCGCAATTATAGATAAACTTTCCAAAAGCAGCAGAACCTATGAATACTCCTCTGAAGACGAACTTTTCTTTGAAATGGAAATCCGGAAAAATATCATCAATTCAGCTATGGAATTGTACAGGGGCCGATTGGGATTCAGGACCTTCCATGAATCCAAATGCAACGAAGCCTTTTGGGACCGCAGGGAAGACGGTGGTTTCGATCTGAAAAAGGGGGTTAAGGCTTCGGACGGTATTCGTGATATTTTTAGGAATACCCGGAAATATGCCACGGAATGTGCCACAGCAATTGTCATCATCTTTTACGCCGCCGTACTTGAATCCTTCTCTGACAATCTGTTCAACACAGCCTTCCCGGAGTTGACGCTGATGAACTGGATGCAGATGGATGAGCTGATGGGCATTACAACCTATCGGAAACCGGCAGACTTTCTTCCCGGCGACTGCAGGTATTTCAGGAATCCGGATGTAAACCCTCTGACGCCGGAATGGCAGGGAGAAAACACTATTGACCTGGGTGACGGCAATTATTATGGTCATGGAATCGGAATAGGAAGTGCTGAAAGGATCATTAAGGCGTTGAATGACAACAGGATCGAGGATGCTCAAGCGTCCGCCTACCTTATGGACACCGTAACAAAGCCAAATTTCACAAACCTGTATGAATATAAGAAACACGCAGCCGCCGTTACGGTTGCTCCGACGACGCCTGCACCTGCAGTTGTTCCGGCAACGCCAATACCAGCGCCTGCTGCTACCATTGTTCAGCCTGAACCGGTCCCTGCGCCGCCTGAAACAGCTGAACATCAGCCTTTGGAAGTCCCAATGCCGCAGACTTCACCGGACTCACCCGCATGAAAACGATACACTGATCTTTGATAATTCCGTTGAGCTGCTTATGAGGGGCTTTTCTCCGTATTGTCCAATATGGTCACATCCACGAATCTGACGCCGAATGCCATAGCCTTATCATTAATAAAAGTGCTGCCTGTATTGTCCTCTCCGAAGAATATATCGATGGAAGTGCCTTTTATCAATCTTCCTGTATCTTCTGCGATGTATATTCCATCAAGACTGCTGTATTCCTCCGGGAAAGTGATCTTGAGCCTGCTGCCCAGCGGGATGACTTCGGGATCGACTGCGACCGTCCTCCCGATTTCAGCCTTTCTGCCGGTGCTGGTAATACCGTAGTCAGGCTCGCCAGGCAACTTCCCACAGCTTTCCACCGAGAGGTCGTATGCAGTCGCCTTCATCCTGATCTTCCGTTCATTTCCTGAGATATTTGAAACGGAGGCAGAATCCTCATTATTTTCAATAGTCTTTCCATAGGGCAAATAGGATGAAATAGCAGCCTCCCCGGCATCATTCAATCCGAACGATGTATCGTCTGTAATTTTCCCAACCCAGAAGAACGTCATTGCTGCAAGTATAACTGCAGCTGCTGCCAAAGCAGATGATTTTTTCCATTCACTCGTGAGTTTATTTGAAACAAATTTCTTTCTGCTGAATTCCCGCCTGAATATATCTGAAAAATATGCAAGAACAGCATACGGCTCCGAAGCTTCATCGGCTCCTGAAACAGGTATAGGAACCGGCATGGCCACCTCCGCTGCTTCCCCTGCTTCCGCCGCCCGCTCTGTCCCTGTTTCTGGCGTAGTTTCCGCTATCCTCTCAACATCCGCTTCAGCCGTTGCCTTCTCCGGCAAGCCGGACCGTGCTGCAATTGCAATCTCGGCTGCATCAATCATTTCCTTAAAATCCATTTCCGGTTTAAGCTTCATAAGTTCATGGGATTCCAGCACCACATCGATCAATTGTTCTATGGAAACTTTCCTTGCCAGATTTGCCGAGAGCCAGGCGTCCAATTCTTCAAAAAAATGTTCTCCGGATTCCTTCAGTTCTATTGCCGCCTGGAATACGTCAGAGCAGTGAATATTAAAAGAAGGCTTGTTTGCAGTATGCTCCAGCAACAGCCTCTTCATTTTTTTGTACGTTATTTCTTCAAATTTCGGCAAACGCAAATCAACAGCCCTGTTCAGCGCATCAGCCAGTATCACTGCACGCCTTGTAACGGACACATCGGGGCTTTTACCTGCAATATAACTTTTAAGCCGCACCACCGCATCTGAAGTAATTATGCTGTTGTCTTGAAGTTCCGCAAGAATGCTGCTCATCATCGCCCTGTTCATTATCCTGTTTGTATTGCCAAAATATTAAATCACCAGGCCATGTAAATATTCTATAACAAGCTCCGGGTTCATACAACAATAGAAACGCAAAATTTTTGCTGTTCATAATAAATAACCCTTGGACGGAATAACTTTTAGTAAATGGAACTGGAGTTTAATCATCGTGCACATAGATAAATTTTTAAAGGATTCATTCATACTTACCCTGTCAAACATGGTGACCGGCATCATCGCTTTTGTTTTTTCCATCATCCTCTCCCGTGAACTCGGCGCCGAGGGTCTGGGACTGTATAGTCTCATAATGCCTGTATACGGGTTGCTACTCTGCCTGACTGCAGATGGACTTGTTACAGCCATTTCAAAAATCTCTGCAGTTTATTCAAGTAAACGGGACATCACCAATTTAAACAAAACCCTCCATACTGTTTTTATATTCATCCTCCTATGGGTAGTTTCTGTGGCATTACTGGTCTTCCTTTTCAACACGGCAATAGCACTCCATATCGTTCGCGATGCCAGAGCAGCAGGTGCTCTTGCCGTGCTGGCTCCCGCACTTGTTTTTGTACCGCTGTCCTCCATTATCAAGGGATATTTTTACGGTCTTGGAAATTACAAGGTAACGGCATCCGTTGACATCCTGGAAAAGCTGCTGAGGGTTGCAATCCTGACAGGCACGATTGCAGTTCTTGCCCTGAGCGATGTGAAGAGCACCGTCTCGGCAGCATGTTTCGCACTGGTGGCTGGGGAACTTTTCAGTCTTTTAATACTCTATACCTGTTACAGGATACAAAGGAAGAAGCTGACCGGACTGAAATGCAAGCCAAAAACAAGGATACAACTACTTTTCGACGTACTTGTAATCTCCTTGCCACTTTGCGTGAACGGTATCCTTTCATCCATTCTAAATACGATTTCTACACTGATCCTCCCCCGCAGACTTATTGCTGCGGGCTTTTCCTATTCCGATGCCCTGGCCATGATCGGGAAGTTCGGGGGTATGGCTCTCAACATAGCATACCTGCCATTCATCGTAATCGGATCCATGCTCACTGTACTGGTACCCGAATTATCTCTAAGTATGAGCAAAAAAGATATCTGGTCTTCAGAAAAAAGGATTGCGCAGGTACTCAAACTCGCTTGTGCCATTGGTGTTTCAACTGCTATTGTCTGCCTGATACTGCCTGATATGCTGGGGCAGCTATTCTACAAAAGAGAGGATCTTGGAGAGATGATAAAGTTCTCAGCCTTAATATGCCTGTTCACATTTGTGTCCTCACCCACCTTCGGTATCCTTAACGCCCTTGGCAGACAGAATGTCCTGCTGAAAAACTCGCTGATTGTATCGTTTGAGAGTCTTGTGCTGATTTTCGTCCTGGCGGGTATCCCGGGAATGAACATATATGGCTACGGACTTTCCATGATAATCACCTCGCTAACCGCTCTTATAATCAACATTAAAGACATCAGAAAAATATGTGAAATAAAGATCGGAATGCAGGATATCTTAACAATTATGATGGCGGGCATAGCCGCCTATTTGTTCTCCTTCATCGCCAGCAGGCTGTTTATGGAAGCGGCGCCGGCATTGAGAGCTGCCATTGTGGTTATGGCAAGTTTCGGTACGGTTTTGGGACTGATTGGTCTTGCCGGTAAATACAGAATAACCTGAGCGTCTGCTCGGAACCAACAGACAAAAAGCCGTGTGACAGAGTTTCGAGTGAACTTCTAGTCTCTATCGACAAGCTTTTCCTGTATTTTCAACTGCAGCACGAAGGTAGCTCCCATGCCCGTACCGGTACTTTCCGCCCACAGCCTGCCATTCATTTCAGTCATGTAATTGGCGCAGCTATGCAGGCCGAATCCATGGCCATCCATCTTGGTGGTAAATCCATAAGCAAAAATATCTTCGAGGTGGCCGGATGCTATTCCATTCCCTGAATCCCGGATGTGCAGGAATACTTTGTCACTTTCAACCGTCACCGTAAAAGTCAGCTGTCTTTGTTCAACAGGGGTTGAATCCATTGCCTCCACTGCATTTTTTACAATATTGGTCAGTACATGGAACAGTTTTGTACTGTTTGCCAATACTTTCTCAGTCCTGCCATAATTCCTGACTACTTGTATACCATGCTTTTCAAGCGTAACCTGATGCATCTTCAGAACATCTTCAACAACTGTAATCAGATCCAACGCCTTCAAATTTGATTTGATTACGGTATAGCCTTGCTGTGCGGTAATTATTTCATCTATCAAATTGATCCTGTTGGACAATCTCTCTACATTCTCCAGAAGTTTTCTGCGGTAATTTTCAAAGACATCGGTGAGTGAAACATAAAACTGCATCAGCATCCTGCCCTTTGGATCAGATGTGATAAATTCATCAAGATTGTCAATTTTACTTTCTAAAAGTGTATTTGCCATGATCAGATCATTGATCGTATTATCATCAAGTAATTTTGCCAGCGCATAGGTAGTTATATTGACATTGTTGAGGATATTTCCGATATTGTGAAGGATCCCAGTGGAAATATCAGCCATTCCCTTTTTGTGTGCCTGATCCATCAACCTTCTGTGGCTCGCATCAAGCTTTTCAAAAAGAATGATCCCGTTAAGTGCGGCACTAAGCTGCATTGCAATGATCTGATAGATGCCCATATCCATGTGCGTAGGCTCGAATAGCACAATTCCGATGAATTCATCTCCATTATGAAGCAAATGTGCCGACAACAAACAGGCGTTGCTTTCCTTCATCAACATTACCAGACTCTCATTCAAACCAATCCCGTGATCGATTTCGCACCGTTTTGAACCGCTGTATTTGAACACCAGGCTGTTATCCTTCGTGAGAAACCCATTTCCTTCCTTCCTGAAAAGATAAATATAGCAGCTATTGATATTCAGCTTGGGTAAATTGATTTCCAATGAGTCCAGCAAATTTGAAACTGTAAAGTTTGCAATAAGGATCTGGCTGATCTCCTTAAGCCCCCGTCTGATATTTTTCTGAGCCGCCTCTTCCCTGAACGAAGCATTTGCAAGTTTGTTTTGCAGCATCACCTGTACCTGCAGGAAAATATCTTCAGCCCAGACCAGCTTATCGGCAGCATCCTCTGCATAAGGTAAAAAATATGGCAGCAGGTGTTTTCTTAATATGGCAGCAATCGTACTGATCCCATTGTTCCTGCTCTTACTGTTTATTTTACGGAACAGACACTCGATTTCACTCAGAAATGAATTGTTTTCACCTTGCTGGAAATCGTGCCTGAAGTTCTTCATTAATTCGTCAATTTCCGAATGTCTGACTCCCGTATCCTCGGCAATCCTGTGGAGGATACCGTTATATTCCTCCTCACTGAGCTCTCCGAAGCATTTGGAGGCCGATTGAAGACTGCCGTTCGCGGAAGATTTCACCGAATCCGGTATGCAGCCGCAGGAGCCTCTGTAAATGACCCTGCCGGGAATATTTGTGATCAGCGGTACCTGTTCCCCCCTCAGTTGCTTGTACATGGTCTCACAAGCAAAATATCCAAGCTCTTCCCATGGAAAATAGATGGTAGTGAAAGCCGGAGAGGAGAACTTTCCGGACTCACCGTCCTCGTAGCTTGTAAGTGCGACATCTTCGGGAATCCGGATGTCTCTTCTTCTTAATTCATTAAATATGGCATAGGCCTCATCACTGAAGAGCGAGACAACTGCATCCAATTCAGCATGCCTTTCATCCAACAGAATCTGTACTGCTCTTACCCCTCTGTCATAAAAATCAAGGTTCTGCAAAACCGACTCTTCAACATAAAGCTGAGGGTTATAAATACCGTGCATTTTCATGGTTCCGATATAACAATCCGCACGCGGATCATGCCAGCACGGCGCAATGAAAGCAATATTTTTACAATGATGCACCTGGATCAGGTGCAGTAAGATTTCCCTTACATAATCCTCGCCAGGGAAATAGGCACTTGGTACTCCCTTGTTTTCAAGGCCCAGGCTGAAAAGAGGCAAGTCCGTGAATACATCCCTGAAGTCCCTGTCAGACAACGATCTTGCCCATCCGAGGTATATCAGCCCATCCAGTTTGAACTGCTTTATACAGTCAAGGGTCACATTTTCATGGGATTCATTTTTAACAATGATATGTCCTGTAAAATGACTGAAGCGTATAATATCTACGCCGAATTTCAGGGCAGCTCTGCAAATACCGTTCATAATCTGATTATGATAGTCATAGTAGGTATTTTCATCAAGAAATCCGACTGTAAACCTACCTCCCGATTCAACTGCCTTTTTTAACTGTTCACTCACTTTGAACTCCCCCAAATCAGGCAAACCTGAGAATAAAGGATGCACCTTTTCCAGGTCCCCGACTTTCAGCTTTAATGGAACCGTAGATTTCATTCATATAAGTAGCGCAATTGTAAAGACCGTAGCCGTATCTTCCGGTTTTGGAAGTAAATCCGTATTCAAAAACCTTTTCAAGCAGATCTTTTTTTATGCCCACTCCCGTATCCTCAAAACGCATATATTTACCTGAGCCGTCTTCCCCCATGGAAACGGTTAATGTCCGTCTTACCCCGGTGGTCTCACACATTGCATCCTTGGCATTTGAGAGGACATTCACGATGATAAAAAATAACTTTGCTCTATTTGCGACAACCTTAAAGCTTGCCGTAATAGTCTTTTCAATATTGATCCCGAATTTGTCAAAGGTGGCAATATTGATTTTTATTGCATCCTCCAGTATGGGTTCTACCTGGAGTTCTTCGAATTTAAGATCGATACCGGCATAAGTTTGTTGAGCTGCGATGGTTTCGTTAATAGCCCCGACTTTATCCCCAAGCCTTTCCACATTATACCTGAGCTGGTTCTGCAGCCTGTTTGCAGCAGTTCCCAGTTTCAGATAAAACTGCATGAGCTTTTTGCCTTTGGCGTCAACACAAATAAATTCTTCCAATCTGTACATGTTTTCACTCAAAAGCCTGCCCGCCCGGATCAGGTCATCCAGCACCGTTGATTTGGTGCCTTCCTCCATCAAATGTATGGATACGCTTACGCTATTGAGGATATTTCCTATGTTGTGAAGAATATCCGCCGCGATATCTGCCATACCCTCTCGTCTGGCATGTTCTACAAGCTTACTGAAGGTGCCGTTCAGCCTGTTCATCAGCACGAGCCCTCTGAGTGCGGTACTTATGTTGGTGGAAAGCATCTGGTATATCGACTCATCCAACGGTCCGGGTTCAAAAAGCGCAAAACCCATCACCTCATCTGTAATATGCAGCAGGTATGCAAATGAAATGTTCACACGCCTTTCCCCAAATATCACCGATAACTGCTTTTTTAAATTTCCGGCTGTATTCCGGGCTTTTTGGCGCCTGCCGTTCTGGTATCTTAGAACAAGTACACTGTTCTCAAACAGATTTTCTTCAAAATCCGTATCGTTAAATATGGATTTTGAAATAAACAGAAGGCAACCCGGAATGTTTAATTTTGGCAGGCCGATTTCCAATGCGGCAATAATATTATCCAGGCTGAAATTGATTAATAACGAATTGCCGACATCCTGTAGCATCTGATCGATCTTTTTCGATTCCACCATGCCAATTCCATGACTGCTCGCCGAACTCTCGCTTATGCAGACCTGGGACTGTTGGATCAAATCGCCTGCCCATTGCAGAGAGTCCGGGTCTTTTAGCAAATAGGGATAAACAAGCTTCCTCAAATTGAGCATCAGCGATTCCACAGGATGATCGATTTGGCACCTTCGAAGCTGCGATCCCAGTTCGGGCAGAAAAAGGCTCTCATCCCTGCAGTTACATGCAGAAATAAATGAATTGACAAGTCGCTCACAATCCATTCCGGAATTACTATGCAAAAAGTCCATCCAGGTGATTATTGAATCCTTCTCCTCTTCCGTAATCCCGGCTAGACTGTGCCCGGCATATTTGATTTCGCGTATTGCAGTGTTTCTGACCGGTTCCGGCAGACAACCGCAGGATTCCCTGAAAATGATAGTGGTGTCCAGTTTCGTGACTAGTGGTATGTGTCCGTCATATAGCAGTTTGACAATATTTTTGCAGCCATAATATCCAAGTTCCCTCCAGGGGAAATAAACCGTTGTAAAAGCCGGAGATAGATATTGAGCCGCTTCACCGTCTTCGTAACTGGTTATGGCTATATCACCCGGTACTTTTATTCCTCTTTCCTCCAGTGCATTGAGCAAATATTCGGTTCCGGCCAAATCAAGCGAAATAATGGCCTCAACGTCAAGCAGTCTTTCATCCAGAAGGATCTCCACAGCCCGTCTGTTCCTGTCTTCGACAGCATAGCCCTCCAGGTCGGTGTCACTGATGTAATAACGGGAATCATGTATGCCATACAGTTCCATCGTTTTTTTGTAGGCATCTTTTCTGTCATCTGTTCTGTAGTGATCAATTAAAGCGATTTTAGTAAAATGGTGTTTCTCGATGAAATGCTTTGTAATGTTGCTTATATAGGTGTTCCCGGCAAAATAGACACTGGGTATGTCTTCATATTCACTTCCAATGCTAAGAAGCGGAATGGAGCCGAATCTGGAAAGAAAATCGATGCGATTGTACATGATTCCAGCTTTTGTCCAGCCCAGGAACATTAAGCCGTCAAGCTCATACTGCTCTATATGGTCAAGAACCATATCCACCTGATGGGTAAATTTATAGGCAATATGAGAGGAATAATAACCGAATCTGATAATGTCCACATTAAATTCTTTTGCAGCTTCAATGATACCCATCATAATCTGGATATGAAAGTCATGGTTCTGGTTATCATCCAGAAAGCCGATTCGAACTCTGTCTTTTTTAACAGGTCCGGATTTCAGCAAATAATCCATTTTTTACCCCCGGAAGCATGGCGGGCAGTTGATGAAGCCAACAACCAGCCCTGTCTTGATTAGAATACCGAACTCTTTAATCGTTCACGGGTTTGAGTGATTTTAAATCTTCCATGAATTGTGTGAGTGGTTTTGGAATATTATAGTGATAGCCCTGAAGAATACATTCCTTCGTGTCCAGTATCTCTCTCTGCTGCTTTGTCTCAATACCACTAATGAGGATATTCAGATCCCAGCTCTTAATGATATCCATCAAGGCAAGCAGGAAATTGCGGTTTTTTTCGTCATCGACTATATTCTTTACATAATTCTTGTTCAGCTTTACGATTGTATCCTTCGGAACCTGCTGCAGAAATACGAATGCAGGATATTCGCTCTCAAAACCATTCAGGATGAACTGAACGCCTATATCATTGAGTTCCCTTATGACAGCCAGCGAAGCAGCCGTGGCCTGCAGCGAGAACTTTTCCTCAAGTCCCAGCTTTAAAAAAGCCGGATCTATTTCAGCTTCCTGCAATGTTCTTTTAACGATATTGACGAAATCCGGGTTGTAAAATTGCTTTGTCGTGCAATTGACAAGCACAAAAAACTTATCATAGCCGGCATTGTGAAGAGTTTTCAAGTGCTTTACAGAATTTTGCAGGATACAGGCGCTTAATGAAATGATCTGTTCGGATCTCTCGGCAACATGTATGAATTGATCCGGCTGCAGCGTACCCAATTCAGGATGTATCCAGCGGGCAAGCGCCTGTACGCCGATAGGCTTGTCCTGGCTGTTTACGAGGCACTGGAAATATACATCGATCTGGTTGTTGAAAACTGCTTTCTTCAGATCGTTTTCAATCAGGAGATCACTCATGAAAGAAATCGATTCCGGATTGTCATAATACTTGTACACACCATTGAACTTTTTCGCCTCATATAGCGCTATATCCGCATATTTCAACAACACTTCGGCAGATATGGAATCCTGAGGATATGCACTGATCCCTATGCAGCAGGATACATTTATTTCAAAGCCGGAAATGAAAAACGGCCTTTTAATGCTGTTAATCAGTGCTTGTGCGACCCTTGCAGTTTTCTCCCTGTCAACGGCATTTATTATTGCGGTAAACTCGTCCCCGCCAAGTCTGTACAATGCCTTTGCGACAAGCTCCCTGCTTGCAAAATCGGAAATTGTGCAGGCATCCTCCCCCAAAACTTCTTTGATGCGTTCAGCCGTTTCTATCAGAAGCCGGTCGCCCACATCATGACCCATTACATCATTTACATTCTTGAAGCCATCTATATCGATAAAGAATATTGCGAATTCCTCATATTTAAATAAATCAGCATTAGTGATAATCGACATCGAAGAATAGAAAGAACGCCTGTTCAGAAGCTCGGTCAGTGCATCATAATATGCGCTGTGGGCAAGCAGCTTCTCCTTCTCCTCACGAAGTGATATTTCCGCTGTTAGTTTCTCAACAAGCACTGTCAGTTCCTGAGTGCGTATATCAACCTGCTGTTCCAGGTTTTCAATATGTTCGGTGATCTGACGTTTGAGATTCCATTTCGTTGCCATGGCAAGGGTGATCTGTTTGAGTGATACACTGTCAAAAGGCTTTCTGATAAAAAGCAGGTTATCATTCTGCCCCAGCTTGGAAATGATCTGATCCCAGGAATAATCGGAATAAGCTGTGCAGATGACTACTTCTACATCAGGATCGATCCTCCAGATTTGTTCAATCGCTTGTATCCCGTCTATTCCCGGCGGCATCCTCACATCCATGAAGATGACCGAATAAGGGTCTCCGGAATCTTTGGCCACCTCCACCATTTTTAC
>JAEWQC010000097.1 GCA_023399355.1 Bacillota bacterium
TCCTGGGCTGGTCGTTGACTGCGTCAACTGCTCGCCCATGCATCCTGACTGCTCCTTATGGCCCAAATGAATGTACTCAACCTTGTTGAAAGTCTTATTAATGAACTTTACGGCTTCAATTTCATTTCTTACCGCAACTCTCACGAAAAATCTGATTTCACTTTCTGCAATCGGAACCGTATTATCAACTTCCTGCCGGATCCAGACATTCTTCGCACCGCTTTCGATGTGTCTTGCAATATCGATGATATCCGCAACAACCGCGCTGGCGGTGGGCAGTTTGCCCGCGCCTCTTCCATAGAACATCGCATCGCCTATCGCATCGCCCCTGACAACAATGGCATTGAAAACATCCTCGACATTTGCCAGGGGATGATTCTTGCTGATGATTGCCGGCGCTACGCGGGCATATATTTTTCCGCCTTCCCTTCTGCTTACTGCAACAAGCTTTATCACGGAGTCCATAGCTTCCGCATACCGCATATCCGAAAGACTGAGTTTTGTAATTCCTTCCGTATGAATATTTTTATAATCGACAAATTCATTGTATGCAATGGAAGAAAGGATTGCTATTTTTCTGCAGGCGTCGTGACCTTCAATGTCCGCTGTCGGATCAGCTTCGGCATATCCATTCTGTTGTGCGCTTTTAAGGGCATCTGCGAAATCGCGGCCTTCTTTACGCATTTGAGTAAGGATATAGTTTGTCGTACCATTTAATATGCCTGTGATGCCATTGATGATATTCGCCGCAAGGCACTGATTCAACGGTCTTATAATAGGAATCCCACCACCGACGCTGGCTTCGAACAGGTAGCTCACACCATTGTCCGCTGCCATTTTCAGCAATTCCGGTCCATGTGTCGCAACCAGTTCCTTGTTTGAAGTAACTACATGCTTTTTCATGGCAAAGGCTTTCTTCGTATATTCAAAGGCTATTCTTGCTCCTCCAATCGTTTCCACAATAACACTTATTTCAGGATCATCAAAAACTTCCTCCGGTTTTTTTGTAAGCAGGTCAAGATCAGGTCCCCCGGTAAAGTCCCGAATATCAAGAATCTTCTTCACCCTTATCCTCTCACCTGCTCTGCCGGCAATGCTCTGGCTGTTCTTTTTTATAACTTCCACCACGCCTGAGCCTACCACCCCGTATCCAATAATTGCTACATCCATCTCCAGATCCTCCCTCAAAAACGCATGTCTGATATTCCTAGTCCCTTGCCAATATTTCCTGCCTGCGCACGCCCTCTATTTCACCGATTTCCTCCATCAGTGCCCGTATCTCGTCTGTCATTCCCGATGTTTCAATCGATATCGTAACATCCGCAAGCCCATTGATGGGAACATTCTGGTTAATCGTAATGATATTGGCTTTTGCCTTCGCTATTTTATTGATAATGCTCGATAAAATTCCCGAAAAATCCTCGACTACAAAAAACAGCGTGATGACCCTGCCTCTTGAAGTCTCGTAAAACGGGAAAATGAAATCCTTGTATTTGTAATAAGCACTTCTGCTCATTCCTACTTCCTTTACTGCATCATTTACAGTTTTTATCCTACCCAGCCCGAGTATTTTTTTTACCTCGATGACCTTGGAAAAAACCTCCGGAAGCACTATGCGATCCACAAGGAAATAGGTCGAACCATTATCCATATCCACCTCACATTGTCCGTGCACGGCGCACATTTGTGTTTCATTTGTGTAATATTAGCATAAATTACAAGAAGAATCAAGGTTTTAATTCAAAAAAGATAAGAAATTTTTATAGACCTCAATTGCAAAAGTAAATTCTACCACCGCCAGGCAAAGCCTTTCAGGCATTTCCACCGAACTTGCTCCTGCAACCGGATTTTGCTTTTCCAATGAAGCATTTTTTTCGTCACGTCATGTTTAGTAAGTCAATCGATGATAAAGGGGTTAAAAGCATCAATGATCGGTTAGTTCAATCATCCCGATCAATCCAGTTTATACAGTACAAAGTCCTTTCCATAGGCTCTTTTTTCAAAGTTCTCATTCAGATATTTGATATAGCTTCCATTATCGTCGTATACGCTGTTCTTGTATACAAGAAAGTAATCTGCACCGTGCCGGATAAAATAGTTCAATTCTTGATCCATTTCTTTGGGTATGTCTTCATGATATTTTAAGTTTGCCCGCCATCCGGCTCTATTGCTGAGAGATAATATTACAGGATTGAAGGTGCTAATAATAGTCAGGTCCTGAGGCTGGGTATACGCATCAATTATTTTTGCCCCCTCCAAAGGCCAATACCGCACTTCGAAGTCCTTTTGTGCCGATTCATAGGAGCGATATGTGAAAGTGAATATCAGCAAAAGCAAGGCGGCTTTTCCAATAAAAGACTTTTCCCAGAGCATTCCGCATATTTTGCCGGTCAGAAGCGCCAGGACCGGAGCCAGCAAAATAAGATAATACTTAAATTTTATAACAGATACAATCACCATTACCTCCAGCAGCACAGCAACCGTCCAATACAGGATCGGCCGCTCTTTTTTATGAAGTATGGTAAAAACACTTGCAAGAGCCAGGATAAGTACGGGTGTTCCAAAAGCTTCAGGCAGTTTTGTGGTATAAAACTTGTACGCCTCCGGTGAAGCCATGGCATTAAGGAACTCGGGGACGATATGCTTAACCGCTATTCCGCTTACAAATTTCTGTTCGGCTACTGTGCCCAGCCATAGGAAATATATGGCGTCAGGTATGAGCGATACGGCAGCAAATACCCAAAGCTGCCATTGCTTTACTATCTGAAATCTGAATTTTTCAAAACATAGTGCGATCAAAGCTAATCCGATAAATGCCGCCTGCGGCTTCTGTGATATGGCTATGCATGTAAATGCAGCAGCTGTCATAAGCGTAAAGAAGCGCTCCTCCTCCCTCCATTTAAGGAAAAAGTAAAAGGCGCCGTTGAAAAAACAGAGCAAGGCAGCTTCCGGCATAATAGCCCGGGAGAAAAATAGATTAATGGGGAGTACGGCATATATAATAATTACCGTCAAAGCTTGAGGTATAGAAAAAAATCTTCTTGCCACAAGAAACAGGAAATATACCGAAAACATAAAAAAGCTGATGGGTACCAGGCGGGCCAACCAGATATGAACTCCAAAAATCCTATATAGTATGGCTATTAAAAAAGTCGATATCTGAAACTCCAGTTGTACATAGTTTGGAGGAACTCCATCATAATTTAACTGCGGATAGAAAATGTTAAGCCGGTACTTAACAAAGTTCCGTGCAATGGATTCAGTGTCTGTCTGCCTCCAGATCTCCCCCATTTCTGCAGGGGAGTTATTGATATGTGGAATTCTTGAAATAAATATTAATAAAAATACCAAGGCAATTATCCAGAACTGCTTGTTCCTGATAAGCGTTCTTTTATACAACCTGACTCCTTTTTCTACCTGCCGGACTCCAATCTTGTTCTGAGCTTGCGCGCCTTAATGGCCAGCCGTATGTAACCCAGTATTGTTTTATTTGCATTCATTTTACTTTTACCCTCCTTGAGGTTGTATTCCAGGGCAATAGGATATTCACCGGCTTTTACCCCCATCCTGCCTGCCTTTGCCAGTATTTCCACCATGCATTCAAAGCCTCTGGAGCTTATTATTTTGCCTCCGTAGTTAGCCTCAAGTCTTTTCAGGTAGCCTATATTGTAAATCCTGTAACCGCAGGAGTAGTCCCTGACGTTATCAATATGGAATACCAGTCTGCAAAATAGCATAGCACCTCTGCTATAGATTTTTCTTCTATTGGACAAGCCGATTTCCCTGCTGCCTTTGATAAAGCGTGATGCTATTACGATATCGAGATTTTTGTGAGTCAGCATATCTATCATATCGGGGATGATATTCGGGTTGTGAGTATTATCAGCGTCAAAGGTTATAAGGATATCCTGGTCGTCAAGGTTGTTAACCGCGTACTTCAGGAGAGTATCCATCGCATTGCCCAGACCCAGGTTCCGAGGGTGATTGATATAACTTATATATGTATATTTACCGGCATACTTTTCCAAAATGGCTTCTGTGTTATCCGTGCTGCCGTCATTTACTATAAGAACATGGAGACTGTCGCCATAGACAGATTTCAGGCTGTGTATCTTGTCCAGGAGCTTATTGATATTACTTTCTTCGTTATATGCAGGTAAGCCTATGATGTATTTGGGGCTCATGAAATCCCTTTCCGCCAATTCGATAACTCTTTTAGGTAGAATTCATTTACAAACATATGATATGTATTGTTATTTTCGCTATTCATTTAATTTTTTAGTATATTATTCCAATTGAATTGCCTAACACGAAATATATTTCTGAGTTGGATTGGATATCTTTAAGAAAGGGCTGCTAATAAGCAGCCCCTTATAATGAACTACTTGATTTCATTTACACGAGACGTTTCATTATTTTTGATAAAGGATTTTTCCCAGCTTTGAACATAATCCCCCACAGCCCATTCAGCCATGATTACTGAACTGCCATCCGCCAGCGGAAGTTTTATGGATGGCTGTGCCGAAAGATCCTTTTCATTTATTGGGTACAGGAGGATCCTGTTGCGCGTGAGTACGACTGCAATATCCTTGTTGGGTGAGGTATACACATCCACTGCCTGCGGTACTCTATCCTTTATTGTCGTCCAGGGAACCTGCAGCATGTCATAAGCGACCATATTGGCCGGGGGAATCAGATTCAGGTTATAATCCATGTAAGGCAGCAGGGCTGAAGAACCAAGATTCAATCTGCCTTTGAAGAACCAATGACCTGTTTTCCTGTATAGGGCAAAGCTCTCCTGCAAAGAGGTTTCGTCCAGATTCATGGTTTCATTATTGCCTGATCCTTTAAGCAAGTCAAAAACAGCGCTTTCTACAGCCAATGTACCATTCTCCCCGGCTATATCGGATATTTTTATTCCATCAATATTGGAAAGATTGTCAACCGGAAGAGTACGGATTGTTTTTTTGATAGCCGCGGATGTAGTATTCTCTTGCGAATCCATCACCGTATTCTCGACACATACATAATCATTGCCTACATAAACTACAGCACTTCGAAGCTTTGTTTCAAGCCGTCTTGAATAATTCTCCACTAATAGGGGTTGAGTTTTATCCCCCCCTTTGGATACGATTGAAGCAGTAAGAATATCCTCAGTACCCTCGGTTCCCATCCTCTTGTCGATTTTCAATTTCCAAAACCCGTCCATCCTCGGAAGATAAATATCCTTTGCAGAGAGAATGGGTCTAAAAGTGCGATTTATGCCTGAAATCCAGTATGTTGAGTAAGTATAGTCATCCATGCCATCTGCCGTCTTCACTGGTGTCCTTATGCCCATCAGCAGGCCCGAGCGAACCGTTTGGGATTTAGAGCCCATGTCTTCTTCAGAGGGAAGCTTCAGTGAGCCTGCCAATGCATCGCCGATTCCGGAGAATTTGTCGGAAACCTTTTTCAGCTTGTAATACTGGTCATCAATACTGACCACCATGGTATCTTCTGATATCTTCACGAATTCGTACAGGAACTTGTCCTGCGAATATGCAGTAAAGACAAGGGTCTCATCGCCATGAATCTTTAGTCCGTTCTCCGTATTGTAATTCTTGTGAAGAAAATATTCGTTAACATTAACCCTTTTCACTTTATAACTGACATCATTCCAGTAGTTGCCCCCGAAGACCATTGTCCTATTGGAAAACCCCATTTTTTCGCCTGTAACAGTGTCGAACTGCTCACTTGCAGTATTATCACCGCCAACGTATGCATCAATTTTCCATGTCCCTTCCAATATCATTGCATTATTTGAAGGACGGTCAATTCTATCCGCATCCTCTGATGCAGTCATTGTACAACTGGAAAACGTTATCAGGAGAACCAGCAGTAAAAACACGCCTGTACCTTTCCTCATGCCTCTTCACCTCCCGATACTGCCGGAAGCCTGATGACTACCTTCGTCCCTTTATTGACGGCACTGTAAATTGTCATACGTCCATTCATCAGTTTTACGATCTCGTCACAAATGGATAAGCCAATCCCATTGCCGGATTTGCTGTTCCTTCCCTTGTAAAACTTCTCCTTGACGTTCGGCAGCTCATCCTCCGGTATTCCGCATCCTGTGTCGCTCATTGTAAAAACGACCTCGCCTCCGCTGGCTTCCGCTTTAAGCAGGACGCTTCCTCCCGCCTCGGTAAATCTGAAGGAATTGTCAAGTATATTGATAAAGACCTGCTTCAGCCTGTTGCCATCCGTGAAAATATCGGGAAGTTCCCCTTCTGTTTCCACCTGGAAGTTCAGTCCATCCTTTTTTGCCCTGGGCGCAAGTTGTCTGGCCACCATGGCAACCAATTCCTCCGGTTTTACAGTATCCTTGTTGATACTGATCTTTTCGTTTACAAGCCTTGAGAAATCAAGCAGTTCATTCACCATCAAGGTCAATCGGTCATTTTCCTTCTCTATGATTTCAAGACCCTCTCTGACAAGCTCCTTCTCTTCAAGCCCGACCTCCATAAGGGTAACTGCCCATCCCTTTATCGAAGTAAGCGGTGTCCTGAGTTCATGCGATACTGACGAGATGAATTCGTTTTTAAGGCGGTCCCGCTTTTCAATTTCATCCGCCATATAGTTGAGTGTATCGGAAAGTTTCCCGATCTCATCTTTATTTGTCTTTGCATTGCGGATACTGAAGTCGCCCGTTGCCATTCTGGCTGCCACCTCAGTGACCCTCTTCAGCGGATTTACAATGGAGTTGGCTAAAAGCAGACTCAGCATGACAGAAAGGATTGCTACAATCAGGCCGATGATAATGAACAGGCGTGCAACTTCATATACATCGTTATCCACCTCTCCGAGAGACGTAATAAAGCGAAGCACTCCGATATTCCTGCCGTCATTCTGCAACACACTCGACACCGCCATGACCCCGCTGCCGTCATAGTCCACTTTACCGACCCAGGTACCTTTTCCATTCTTCAATGCGGCTTCTACATCAGGCAGCTTTTCATCCTCTCCGGGCATATACCCGATGGAATCCATGAGAACCTTGCCGTTTGCATCAATGATTTCGACCTGGGCATCCGTCTGCCTCCAAAAGGAATCGACATTGTTCAGCACATTATCGGATAAGGATGCATCGGAAAAATATCTTGCGTATAAATCGCACGATACTTTTACCTGGTTATACAATCCAGCTTCAAGGTTCCTGTAGTAATTTACACGTACAATATTGATAATCAATGCCTCAAGCACAAAAACCGTCACTATGATGACAACGATGAAACCCAGCGCCATCTTTTTTCTGATACTCAGCATGATACGCATACTCCCCCGGCAGACACCCTTATTTGTATGAATGCTTCCCTTTCATTCTCTATTTATCGCACCACCTGTAGCCAAATCCCCAAACTGTTTCAATATATTGCGGTTCAGATGGATTTTCTTCGATTTTTTCCCGGATTCTCCTTATGTAAACATCCAACGTTTTAAGATCCCCAAAATAATTCTTACCCCAGACCGAGTTGAAAAGCTCATTACGGCTCAATGCCCTGCCAATGTTGGACATGAAAAGCTTCAGTACCGAAAATTCTGTCGGGGTTAATTCAATTTCGATATTATCCTTAAAGAATTTTTGTGAATTGGTATCCATCATCAGATTTTTGTAGGTAAGCGGTGTAGTAGCAGAAATCTTCATTGCTTCGGCACGGCGCAGGTTCGCATGTATCCTTGCTATCAGTTCCCGTGGATTGAAGGGTTTTACCATGTAATCATCCGCGCCAAGTTCAAGACCTGTAATCTTGTCGATATCCTGGGCTCTTGCCGTCAACATGATGATAATCATTCCAGGCATATCAGCCCTCAGCTTTGAACACACTTCAAAACCGTCGATGCCGGGAAGCATAACATCCAGAACCATTACCACGGGTTTGCAGCTCACTGCCATTTCCAATGCCGATTCCCCGTTATCAGTCTCGAGCACCTCAAAACCACTGCGTTCCAGATTGATCGCAATAAACTTCCTAATAGAAGCTTCATCCTCAACAACAAGTATCTTGAATTTATCCTCACTCATTACATTCCCTCATCCTTTATAGAAGTTGAAAAAAAGATTGTATGCAGAAGACATCATTATATTCATATTCTACATTATTTGCAGCATGTCCTCTATTAAATTATTCATACATTTTCAAGAAATCATTTTTGACTTGCAGGCAGCCTGACGGCTGACCTCTTCGGCTGTCCTGTATATATTCCAGGCAAGGCCGCCGTTGATACATCCGGATAGCAACACTTCGAACACTCTTACAAAGACATCCTGCGACAGCAAAGATGCTTCAAATTCATCCGCACAATTCTTAAGCATTAAATTGTAGACCCTGGTCCAATAAGGTGCTGTTAACTCTTCAAAAGCTGCAACGCATCCCTTCTGGGCCGATCCTAAAAGTTTTCTTTCGTTTTCACTCATATGAACTGCCTCCATAATATATCATACATTTTATGAGTAAGTAATAATTTAACATTTGGTTAAAGTTTTTATCTATTTATGCTATTATATATATTAACATTGCTTAATTATTCATCAGCCGGGTTATTCCGGTAAAATCAGGAGGTAGAATGATGTCGGAAAATATCGTACAGATATCGGACCGCATACGTGAACTCAGGGAGATTTCAGGCATTACGAGTGAAGACCTGGCGCAGAAACTGAACATCTCCTCAGAGACCTATGCTATTTATGAAAATGCACAAGCAGGTATCCCGATAAGCACGCTGTACGAAATTGCAGGGATCCTCGGCGTTGAGCTTACAGAACTGCTTACCGGCTCGACTCCCCATCTGCACAACTATTGCCTTGTAAAAAAAGGCGAAGCACCTTTCATTGAAAGATACAAAGGATACAAATTTCAAAGCCTGGCCTTCAACTTTATGAACAAGAAGATTGAACCGCTGCTGGTTACCATTGAACCGGAAGAAAATAAAAAAATGGCCCTTGTTGCACATCCAGGACAGGAATTCAACTATGTCCTCGAAGGGCGGATCAAAGTCATCCTGGGCGGAACAGAAATAGTCATGCAGGAAGGCGATTCCATTTATTTTGATCCCTCTATACCGCACGGTCAGGCGGCACTGGATGAAAAACCCGGAAAATTCCTGACAGTCATATTACATGATAATGCGTAATCATTAAAATATTCGAAGGAGATTTGCCAGATGCTTGAAAAATTTCTACCCAGAACTGTATTCGATTCCTACGAGGATTTTAAAACCAATTACAAGGTTATTCTTCCTGATCATTTTAATTTCGCTTATGACGTCATGGATGCCTGGTCTTACATTTGCCCGGATAGAACTGCACTCGTCTGGTGCGACGATAATGAAAGTGAAAGAATATTCAGTTTTTCAGATATCAGGCACTTGAGCGATAAAGCTGCAAATTTCTTTGTCAATCACGGCATACATAAGGGAGATGTAGTAATGCTGATGCTGAAAAGGCGCTGGCATTACTGGATCTGCACACTGGCTCTCGAGAAAATCGGCGCCATATCCATCCCTGCTACCGTCCAGTTAACCAAAAAAGATATTGCCTATAGAAATAATTCAGCTTCCGTCAAGATGATTGTGACAGTCACCGAGAACGAAATCATCTCTTTCGTCGAAGCCGCACTTGCAGAATCACCAACAGTGATTTGCAAAGCGTTGGTTGGCGGTAAGAGGGATGGCTGGATCGATTTTGATTCAGAGCTTGAAACAGCTTCCGAGACTTGGACAAGACCTGTCGGCAGTGAAGCTGCAGGCGGTTATGACAATATGCTGATGTATTTCACCTCAGGCACAACCGGCATGCCCAAGATTGTCGTCCATGACTTCTATCACCCCATTGGGCATATCGTAACGGCACACTACTGGCAGCGCCTGACTGAAGAAGGTCTGCATCTGACGGTATCGGAATCGGGCTGGGCCAAGTGCGGCTGGGGTAAAATATATGGGCAGTGGATCTGCGGAGTAGCCATATTTGTTTATGATATGGAAAGATTCGTTCCTGACAGGTTATTAAGAATGATCGAAAAATACAAAATAACCTCCTTCTGTGCGCCGCCAACCATTTACAGATTTCTGATAAAAGAAGATCTGTCCCATTATGATCTGACAAGCATCAAAAAAGCCAGCACAGCCGGTGAACCTCTGAATCCCGAAGTGTTCAGCCAGTTTAAAAAGGCTACGGGTCTCGACATCATTGAGGGCTTCGGACAGACGGAAAGCACTGTACTATGTGCTAATTTTGAGTGGTTGACACCCAAACCGGGTTCTATGGGTAAACCATCCCCCCTTTATAATATAGACATCGTCGATGAAACCGGTCGTTCCTGTCCGGCAGGCGTTGAAGGCTGTATTGTAATCAAAGGTTTGGACAAGGGCTTGCCGCCCGGACTTTTCAAAGGTTATTACCGCGACGAAGCCGCAACTTCAAGAGTGTGGAACAACGGTACCTACGATACAGGTGATGTAGCCTGGCGTGATGAGGACGGCTACTTTTGGTTCGTAGGCAGATCGGATGACGTCATAAAGTGTTCCGGTTACCGAATCGGGCCTTTTGAAGTTGAGAGTGCCTTAATGGAGCATCCTTCAGTCCTTGAATGCGCAGTTACAGCAGTACCCGATCCCATAAGGGGCCAGATTGTAAAGGCGACCATTGTAACGGCAAAAGGTTGGTCCGGCAGCGAAGCTCTGGTCAAAGAATTGCAGGAGCATGTAAAAAAGGTGACAGCGCCCTATAAATATCCCAGAATCATTGAATTTGTCAGTGAACTTCCCAAAACAATCAGCGGCAAGATAAAAAGGATCGACATCAGAACTGGTGATTCAAAGAAGTAAATCCTGTGTAAATTTCACAAATTCATCTTTCCCGGATATGTTTCCCCCAATGGGTGGAAAAAACCGCTTTTGACAGTGCAAAAGCGGTTTTTATAACGCATTGGTTCAAAGAAATATTCCCGTTGTGGAAGCATGTACTTACCACTGCCAACTACCTTATTCTGTCTTAATGGCTTCCAGTGCGCTCAGCTTCATAGCACGTCTTGCAGGCATAAAGCCCGATATCAGCCCTACAAGCGTTGCAAAACCTAGTGCCGATAATGCAAGCCATACCGGAATAACGGATATTGTATTTGGCCCTCCGCCAAATCCTCCGCCTCCTAGTGCATTACCGGCAAACTTATTCAAAACGAACGAAGCACCATAACTGAACAAGAGCCCTGCCAATCCCCCAATCAATCCGATCACTCCAGCTTCAAAAAGGAACATGTTTCTGATATCACTCAGAAGACAGCCTAAGACCTTCATTACACCAATTTCACGTGTTCTTTCATAGATGGACATGATCATTGTATTGGTTATACCCAATGCTGCCACCAATAGCGATATTGCACCAATCCCACCCAGAACCGCCTGCATCGTAGCGGATTGTTTCTGATAGCTTTTGATCATGTCAGCTACGCTGTTTGCCCCATAACCCATTCCATTGATTTGCTTTTGTATGGCACTGACATTGTCAATATCCTTAACTTTCACCTTTGCCTGCTGATAGCCGTCGGTCGACTGTCCCTTAAAATGTGAACCGCCTGTATTCTGGCTCTTCTCATATTCTTTCATCAACTTCTTGAGGTAGTTTATATTCATGAATATGGAATATGCCTTATCATCCTGAGAATCCTCAAGTATGCCGACGCCCTTGGTTTTGTAGAGTTTTGGAGGCTTGTTGTTTTCAGGACCGGATATCATTCCGACAGGTTTTCTTTCGCCATAACTCATGTCAAAAGTCATAATCAGCTTGTCATTGAGCACATCCACAGGCGGCTTGGGTTTCTCCTGACCAGCATTTCCGCCCCCTGCCATAACGAACATCCCCCCGCCGCGACCGCCGCCTGACGCCTTCGGGTTGTAAAAATTATAAGGGGTCTGGCTTCCAAAAAGCAGCGCATTGGTATCCTCAGACGCCAGCAGCCTTCCTGAGGCTACCTTGTAATCAAAGGCTTCAAGAACGCCGGGATCAATTCCCATAATGTTGGCATAGGTCGTATATTTACCGGACACCAGCTTCAAATTGGTCTGCAGCAAAGGGGTAACCGCCTCTACGCCATCAATGGCAGCAATC
>JAEWQC010000135.1 GCA_023399355.1 Bacillota bacterium
CTGCCCTTCTCGACTATTGTACCGCCATACATCACGACAACCTTATCGCAAACATCTGCAACGAGGCCAAGATCATGTGTTATCAGAATAATTGCCATATTGATCTTTTCTTTAAGATCTTTCATCAATTCCATGATCTGTGCCTGTATGGTAACATCAAGAGCAGTCGTAGGCTCGTCTGCAATCAAAAGTTTCGGTTCACACGAGAGCGCCATGGCGATCATTGCTCTTTGTCTCATACCGCCGCTGAATTCATGAGGATATTGCTTCATCCTTCTGTCCGGCTGCGGGATTCCTACCAGATTCAATACTTCAATCGCTCTCTTGAATGCTTCAGCCCTGCTGATCTTATTGTGCCTCCGTATGGCTTCTATCAGCTGGTTTCCTATCGTAAAAACAGGGTTC
Source organism: Bacillota bacterium (assembly GCA_023399355.1). Classification (GTDB taxonomy): domain Bacteria; phylum Bacillota; class Clostridia; order Acetivibrionales; family DTU013; genus UBA1305. The sequence goes on from JAEWQC010000135.1 coordinate 406, forward strand.
AATGAGGTCATCGGATCCTGGAAGATCATACCGATCTGGTTACCGCGAAGCTTCTCCATTTCGCCTTCGCTGACCTTCCTCAGATCTTTCCCGTCAAAAGAAATCGTTCCCTCAGTGACCTTTCCGTTGTCCGAGAGCAGCCTCATGATGGACAGCATGGTGACGCTTTTGCCGCTGCCTGATTCTCCAACTATGCCGACCGCTTCGCCGTAATTGATATCAAGGCTGATGCTGTTCAGGGCTGAAACCTGTCCTGCAAAAGTATTAAATACTGTTTTCAGATTTCTTATCTCTAGAAGATTATTCATCAAACCCCTCCATATGGTTCCGCATTCAATGGGACCTTCTACTTTCTCATTCTTGGATCCAGTGCGTTTCTCAGCCCGTCACCGAAAATGTTGAAAACCAGTATTGTAATACTTATGACCAGTGACGGGAAAAGTAATAGATAGAAATAGGAACGGATGCCCCCCAACGCATCGGATGCCAGACTGCCAAGACTTGCCATCGGCGCATCCACACCGAGTCCGATAAAGCTCAGGAAAGACTCCGTAAATATGGCATCCGGTATCAGCAACATAGTGGTAACAACAATCGGACCAATACAATTCGGAATGAGATGTTTGAACAATACTCTGGAACCGCCCGCTCCCAATGCTTTTGCGGCAGTGACGAATTCCTGCTCCTTCAGACTGAGGATTTGGCCCCTGACAATTCTTGCCGTCGTTACCCAATAGGATATACCGATCGCGACATACATGCTTACCAGACCGGGACCGGCCGTCTGCAGCCATTGTAAGGCAGGAAGCCGAAACAGTTCGGCCATTCTCGGTTTTAGGACGACAGACAGGAGGATAACATACAGCATGAGCGGTACACTGTATAATACATCGACGATTCTCATCATGACCGTATCCAGTTTTCCGCCTTTATAGCCGGCAATCCCGCCATACAGAACACCGATGGTCAGGTTGACGATACTGGCGAAAATACCGACACTTAGGGATACTCGTGCACCGAAGAGTATTCTGACAAGCATATCCCTGCCAAGTGAATCGGTTCCCATAATATGCGTCCAACTTGGCGTCCTGTTTTCCTCCCCGATGAACTGGTCGGAATAGGTATAGGGTAAAAACATGGGAAGGAAAATTGCCAGTAAAAAAATCAATATGATAATTGACAAGCTAACCATTGCCACTTTGTTCTTTTTTAACCTGCTAAATACATCCTTCCAGTAAGTCAGACCTTTCGATGCCTCTCCCACCGGTTCAAGCAGCTTTTTATCAAGTGGTCTGAAAATATCATTGACTACAGTTTGCATATTTCACCTCGTTAGCTCTTCAGTTTGATTCTGGGGTCGATAAATACATAAAGAACATCCACAAGTAAATTCATCATGATCAAAAATGCAGCAAAGAAAATGGTCACGCCCATCATTGTAGTATAATCACGGTTGGATATGGACTCTACATAATAACGGCCCAGCCCGGGTATGTTAAAGATCCTTTCAATGACAAAACTGCCGGTCAGAACTCCGGCAACAAGAGGACCCAGATATGTAACTACAGGAATGAGGGAATTCCGGAGCGCGTGCTTGTATATGACCACATGTATGGAAAGTCCTTTTGCCTTTGCCGTACGGATATAATCCTGTTCCAATGTTTCAAGCATACTGGATCGGACAAGACGTGCAACGAAGGATAGCGGGAAAAACGACAACGCTATTGCAGGAAGCACAACATATTTCATATTTGCAAATCCTATTACCGGGAACCATTGAAGCCTGACTCCTATGAAATATTGAGCAAGCGTTGCTACAACGAAGCCGGGTACTGTAACACCAATGGTCGCAATAATCATTGAAAGGGTATCCTGCCATTTGTTCGGGTGTCTTGCCGCTGTAATTCCCAACGGTACTCCGATAAGCAGGCAAAGGAGAATTGCCCACATGCCAAGAAAGGCGGATCTGGGAAATTGTGTGGAAATAATGTCATTGACACTTCTGCCTTCATTTTTCATTGACATGCCAAAGTCAAGTTTTACAATATTGCCCAATGTCGTGAGATACTGCTGAAGGATCGGTTTATCCAATCCATACTTGGCCATCAGGTTTTTCTCTATCGCCGGGGAAACCGACTTGTCAGAAGTGTATACACTTCCTGGTATTGCATGCATGATGGCAAAAGTAACGGTGATAATCACCAGCAATGTAGCTAAAGAGTATAAAAGCCTCTTGCCGATATAAATCAGCAATGCGGTCACCCCCCCTGCTTGTTCTTTTTAAGTTTCGTTTCGGTATCCTGATATTTTATGGTTAAGATACCTGTTGCATCGTCATATTGACCAGTTGCAACGGCATCGTCTACTTCAATATGTATTTGCAGGACTCCGTCTTTCACTTCAGCGGGGAATGTGCTTTCATTATCCGAATACGAATATCCGATATCCGTTTTGCTAATGATCGCATACCGCGTAGAATCGCTCTGATCTACCCAGTTTCCAATGAATTTATCAATGTTTGCTTCTTTGTCCGCTTCCGTTACGGTTACTTGTTGGAAAACAGCCGTGTTTTCACTGGAACTGACAGGAGTACCTGTTTCATTTCCGTAGATATCATTTACTGCAGTACCATCCTGTCCGGCGGTATCCGTTGTCCCTGCCGAAGAGGCTTCCACAGGTGTATCCGTACCGTCAAACACACTACATGCACTTGAAGCTGAAAATAACAGTACCATTGAAATAAACAGCACTGTTCGTATCAAACTCTTCATTGATTGTTAAGCCTCCTTGTATGTATATATATCATTACTTATTTTACCACTAAACAAGTAATATGTATACTGCGCATTTATATGCCAATTGGAGAAAAACGGGCAATAAGGCTTAAAACCAAGAGAAAATGAACAATATTGCACGCTTACATCAAATTATCGCCAATAATAGGCACAATTCCTGCCGATTCGAGGAAATTGCGTAACTTTATACACTTTATGGCATAATTATTCATTGCAAATGATTGATCTGTTCAAACAAGCCCGTAAAAGTTTTACATAAAACATTTTGTACAACAATTATGTAAATGTCTCCTAATACAGGTAGGTTTATTCTCAGGGCAAGCCTGTTCCTCACTAATATAAACCAGAAGAAAAAATTAACGGCTGAGATGATCTCAACCGTTAAATGAGTATTTATAAATTATACAAGTGGATTTATGAATGATTCCGATCAGCAGTAGGTACATTGACTCAGATAAAATCAGTCGGCCTTTTTTACTTCCTCGGTGATGAGTCTGCCCATTTCCCTGGTTCCTATCGCCTGTCCCCCGGCAGAAACTATGTCACCGGTTCTATAGCCCTTCTCCAGCACTCTCATGACTGCATTTTCAATCAGGTCGGCGGAAGCGTCCTGACCGAGTGAATGCCTTAACATCATTGCTGCTGAAAGGATCGTCGCAATGGGATTTGCCTTGTCCTGCCCCGCTATATCCGGTGCAGACCCGTGGATCGGTTCATAGAGGCCCAGCGTTCCCCTTCCGAGACTTGCCGAAGGAAGCATGCCTATAGACCCGGTGATCATGGAAGCTTCATCCGACAATATGTCTCCGAACAGATTGGAAGTCACTATGATATCAAACTGCCGCGGATTTCGAACCAGCTGCATGGCGGCATTATCTACATACATGTGATTAAGCCTGATATCCGGGTACTCCTTCGAGACTTTTATAACGACCTCTCTCCAGAGTTTAGAGCTTTCAAGTACATTCGCCTTGTCGACGGAGGTGACAAGGCCGCTGCGCTTCGCGGCTGCTTCAAACGCAAGCCTGGCTATACGTTCCACTTCTCCGGCACTGTACCTTTCGGTGTCGTATGCGGCTTCCATGGCGGTACCCTCGCCGGTTCTTCCCCTCTCCCCGAAATAAATCCCGCCTGTGAGCTCACGGAATACGAGAATATCAATATGATCGCCGATGATTTCCGATTTCAACGGGGAAGCTTCTCTGAGCGCCTGGTATATGACCGCCGGCCGAAGATTTGCAAAGAGCTCCAGTCCTGCCCTGATGCCAAGTAATCCGGATTCTGGAGTCTTGCCTCCGGGAAGGCCTTCCCACTTCGGGCCCCCAACTGCTCCCAGCAATACGGCATCACATGATTTGGCCATCTGCAGCGTGGCTTGGGGCAAAGGCTCCCCACATGCATCAATGGCGCATCCACCCATCAGCTCTTCATGGTAGTCGAATGCGAACCCGTTCTTTTCACCGACCGCATTCAGGACTGAAATTGCCTGATCAACTACTTCAGGCCCAATTCCATCCCCCTTTAAAACTGTTATTTTATATTTCATACAATCCCCCTACGTTCTTTACTTCCGGCACAGCAGCATAATAATTCAAATATATACCCATCTTCTTTCACATGATATCAACATCATTTTGCTGCTTCGGCTTACATCATCTACCCGCCTGTTTCCGAAGGTAACCGATAAGACCGTCAGCCGCAATAAGCTCCTGCATGAATTCCGGGAATGGAACTCCCTGATAGCTGACGCCCTTGGTCAAATTGGTTATGACACCCGTATCAAAATCGATCTCCAATCTGTCTCCTTCAGCTATATCGGCTGAAGCTTCCGGACATTCTATAATAGGCAATCCGGTATTGATGGCGTTGCGATAGAAAATTCTCGCAAAGGTCTCCGCTATAATGCAGGAAATGCCCGAATACTTGATAGCGATCGGTGCATGTTCTCTTGAAGAGCCGCATCCGAAATTCCTTCCCGCCACCATGATGTCTCCCTTTTCAACTCTTCCCACGTAGCTTGCATCCAGATCTTCCATACAATGCGATGCAAGCTCTGCAGGATCTGACGTATTCAGATACCTTGCCGGTATGATCACATCCGTATCAACATTGTTTCCATATTTGATGACTTTCCCCTGAGCTTTCATCTCCACATTACCTCCTAAGTTTAACACGATCCAGTTATTCTGCCATCTCCATCCTTATAGATATCCTGCCGGTTATAGCTCCTCCGGTGATGCGATCCTGCCGGCAACGGCAGACGCCGCTGCAATTGCAGGACTTGCAAGGTAGACTTCACTTTCCGGATGACCCATTCTGCCTATAAAATTCCTGTTTGTCGTAGCCACAGCCCGTTCTCCTTTGGCAAGTATGCCCATATGACCGCCGAGGCAGGGTCCGCAGGTCGGCGTACTAACAGCAGCACCTGCATCGATGAATATGTCGAAGAGCCCTTCGTGCATCGACTGCTGCCATATTTTCTGCGTTGCGGGAATGATGATGCATCTGACATCCGGATGTACCTTGCGTCCCTTAAGGACCTGTGCCGCCAGGCGCATATCCTCCATCCTGCCGTTTGTGCAGGAACCGATAATCACCTGGTCGATTTTCACATACCCCACTTTATCAATCGTTCTTGCCTTGTCGGGAAGGGGTGGGAATGCCACAGTAGGTTTGATTTCTTCAAGATTGACCACATATTCTTCACTGTACACGGCATCCTCATCTGCGATAAATACTTCGAACGGCTTGGTGGAATGCTCCCTGACATAAACCAGGGTCTTTTCATCCACATTAAAAATGCCATTTTTGGCTCCTGCTTCTATCGCCATATTTGCCATGGAAAACCTGTCATCCATGGAGAGGCGGCTCAGACCTTCCCCTGTAAATTCCATCGATTTGTACAATGCACCATCGACACCGATCATCCCGATAATGTGAAGGATGACATCTTTGCCGCCGACCCACTTTCCAGGCTTGCCCCTCAGTTCGAACCTGATGGCTTCCGGCACCTTGAACCAGGCTTCCCCTGTTGCCATACCGGCAGCCATATCGGTACTCCCGATTCCTGTGGAGAATGCTCCAAGTGCGCCATAGGTGCAGGTATGCGAATCAGCTCCGATGACCACATCGCCCGGCACAACAAGACCCTTTTCCGGCAGCAGAGCATGTTCAACCCCCATTTGCCCGATCTCGAAATAATTTACAATGCCCATCTCCCGGGCAAATTCCTTGATGAATTTTACCTGCTCCGCAGATTTGATATCCTTGTTCGGAGTAAAATGGTCAGGTACTATGGCAATTTTATTTTTATCAAAGACTCGATCCACACCGACTTTGCGAAATTCCTTCACAGCTACGGGAGTGGTAATATCGTTTCCAAGCACCATGTCGAGCCTGGCTTTTATAAGCTGGCCGGCTTCCACCCTGTCAAGCCCAGCATGGGCTGCAAGGATTTTTTGAGTCATCGTCATGCCTTTCTTGCCCGGAATGTTGTTCGTCATGTTAATACCTCCCTGTTTTAACGTATCGGTTCAAAGAAAATGTTTCCATCAGGCGATAATTTGCTCCGCAAATTACGTTTCGCAGAAATATTTTCTTGCCGCTGCTCTGTTTCAACGAGGCTTGTCGCAAGCAAGCTTGCTGCTCGCCCATGCATCCAGGGCGGGGAACATCTTTCGCCTCGTTATAAAGAATTATACCGGCTGGTATGGCAGGTTTCTTCCTGTTACTTGCCGTCCTGCGGCACTAATATGAATGTTTTTTGTTATACCGAGGGAAATTATACAGATTTCTTTCTATATTGAAGGGGCGTCTGATGCGCATACTTCTTAAACATCTCATTGAAGCGCTGTTGATTTGAGAAACCGACGCTAAGCGCAATATCGCTGATTTTCAAGCCGGTATCGGCCAACAGTTCCTTCGCCCTGTCTATGCGTACCTTCAGAAGAAAATTGATCGGACTCATGCCTGTCTCTTCCTTGAATGCCCTGGTAAAATAGCTTGGGCTGAGGAATACGAATTTGGAAATGTCCCCAAGAGAAATGTCCCGTTCAAAGTTGGTATGAATGAAATTTACTGAAATGCTTATAAGTTCGCGAAGCTTTGGACTCTTGGTCTTGATGCTGTTCTCCCACTCCATTTTAAGTGCGCGCGAAAGCAGGACAAACAGTTCCATAACAAGCAGATAATTCAGAAATTCACTGCCGGGTTCGCTGCTATCGCGTTCTTTTAAAATCCTGTTGAGCAGAACGACGATTTCATTTTTCTGACTGACCTTCAAAGTAATGTACGCACCGTTTTCACGGCTGGTGACGAAATTTAAAAAGTCCTCCAGTGGAATTTCCGAGTACTCCCCGCTGATCCTGTTCTCGAATTTAAAATTCAGGACAATGAATTCACAGCCGTTCTCCGACTTTACGATGAATTTATGATACTGCATGGGCTTGATAATAACAATATCATTCGGTCCGAGATTTACAGGCTGCCCGGATATTTCAAACACCGCGTAACCCTTTTTCATGTAAACCATCTCATAGTTCTCATGCCGGTTGGGCTCCATGGACCAGGTGATATCCTGGATCCGTTCGATCGTCTTAACGATGACGGGAAGAAAATTGGAGGAATTCAGCAGACCTTCCCATGCTTTGGGTAAAAGCTTATCCATGAAATCACCCCTTCCTGACACAATGTTTCAATGCAAATTATACTCCAAAAGCTTATATTTGTCACGAGGGGATCGTACTGCACAACTATCCGGGCACCGCAGATTAATATGCTTGTCTCATCCTTCATACAGCCAGTCCGCGAGATCTGCCTGCATCATTATGTCCGCTGCTGTCAGAGAATCCTTCAGTTGTTCCATGGTTTTACAGCCTATGATTGCCATCGCAGGCAACCGGTTGCAAAGAATGTACCCTAATACTACGGCTGTATGGGATAAACCATTCTGCGCGGCGTATGCTTTTACTCGTTCCAGCCGGGCAATATTTTCCGGTGTGAGGAAACGTTCAAAGGCTTTCTGGTTAATTGAATTCAAACCATGAGCTGCAGCCATGCTGAAGAAGCCCTGAGCCTGGGATGAATAAGCCATCACCGGCAGATTGTTCTCCAAATACCAGGTGTAATCCTCCCCGTTCATGCATACAATGGTCGGATCTTTATGGGCTTCCGGTGTTGAAAATGCCAGGCTCCATTGGATCTGACTGGCACAGAACGGCACCAGGCCATGAGTCTGTGCATAAGCATTCGCTTCCCGGATGCGTTCTATTTTCCAGTTGGAGCAGCCGATTGCGCGGATCTTTCCCGAAGAAACCAGCCTGGACATGGTTTCCATGATTTCTTCCACAGGACGGGTAACTTCGTCACGATGCAGCCAGTATAGATCGATCTCGTTCACATTTAATACCTTCAGGCTTTCCTCAAGATCGCTCTCAATACAGGCCCGCGATAATCTGCCCTCATTCATCCGCTTTACCGGAGGGTGTCCCCCCTTTGTTGAAATAACCACTTTCTCACGGTTGCCGCGCTGTTTCAGCCACCGTCCGATGAGGCTTTCACTAGCTCCTTCGCCATCCAGCAGCCATGCGGTATAGACTCTCGCAGTATCAATGCAGTTCCCGCCTGCATCCATAAAGACATCCATTAATAAAAAGGCATCTTTTTCAGAAACAGTTGTTCCAAAATAATCGGTGCCAAGTACAATTTTTGAAAACTGCAATAAACCGTCGGGCGTCTTGATCTGCATATAGTTCATATCATGTTCCTCACACACTCGCCAACCCCCGTGCATCATGAAAGGACAAGGGTGACTTTATGCCAAAGTTATTCATACCTTCTTGCCAGTGCCTGTCTAATTATGGCATCCGGAACTGCCGTGAGCAATTTTCCCTTATTCATCAGGGGTTTCCCTATGCTCTCCAGCAATACCATGTGAATAACCCCCTCTTCACTATCAACATATCCTCGTTTGTTATCAAATTTCATAATCGACAAAATAGTATCTGTTTGTATACTTCCAGTCATCTTTGTCGGGGCTCCCGCCTTTTCTAAAATGGCCTTATGGAGGTCCACCTCTTTTTCGGGCAAATACCCCAGCATATTGGAAATCTCTGCTGCACACATCATCCCGATGCCTACTGCCTCGCCATGGGATATCCGGCCGGCATAAGCGAGTTCTATTGCATGTCCGATTGTATGTCCGTATTCCAGTATTAAGGCATCGTGTTTCTCAAAAGGGTCATTTTTCATCACAAGCATTTTAGCTTTGATGGACATATCAATAACATAGCGATAGTCTTCCGGCGAATAAACACCTTCCGCATTTAACATTTTATATAACGGTTCCGCAGTATCCGGTAAAATTGCGAGCGCATTTTTAATCACTTCACATAATCCGGAAACGACTTCCTGTTTGGGTAGGGTTTTTAAAAAGTCTATGTCTGTGATCACCATTTCAGGCGTATAGAAAACACCTATCAAATTCTTTCCGCGACTTGAATTTATCGCCTGTTTTAATGATAGCACAGAGTCGAGAACAGCCATGAGTGAAGTTGGAATATGTACAAATTTTATCCCGCGGAATAATAAAGCAGCTACCATTCCGGACATATTCCCGCATATACCGCCGCCAAGTCCTATTATGCAGGTACGCCTTGTGGCTTTTAATGAAAGTACTTTTTCAAGCAATTCCCCTAAAGCTTGAGGGTTCTTGTGCTTTTCCGTACACTCAAGCATCAGCAGATCACATTTGAATTTCGTCTGTATCAGCTTTACCAACTTTTGCCCATACAGTTTGCCAACATTTATATCACTAATGATGATAAATGAATCTATCTCCTTCAAGGAATACAACTGTTGAAGTCCACACTCCAAATCACCGCTGCACAAGTGGTATTTGAAGGCAATATCTCCGAATCTGATATCGTAAACAGTATCAATATGTTCCAATTCCCTAAGGTTCATTAGGGACACCCCCGATCCTTTATCTTTATTAAAAATCAAATCTTATCAAATAAAGAGAATAGTTCCTCATAAAACATACTTTCCTGTTTGAATAATTTATTCAGTCTAGGCAAAAACTCAGAATTGTCCTTCACTTTTCTGCGTTCATTTTTTATGATGGTTGCTTCAATGACCGCCCAATTTTTGATGATATCCTCCTGTAACGACTCCAAATTATATTCATCTCCCAATATGCTTTTAATCCTGTACAAATTGGACATGGAAGCAACTTTATTATTGAAGACCTCCACCGTGTTTATATCAAATTTGTCAATACTATCAGAAAGCAGACAAATATCCTGTAAACTTTTTATGATTTCACTTCTATGCAGCTTCATATTCTTAATCAGACTATTTTTACAGGAAGGCGGGTCTTCATTTATTTTTTTATCCGGATTAATGTTTGATAATATCGTTAATGTTGGGATATTGGGTTTGTAATTGATGATACCCTCGTGGCATATGATCAGGTTTTGAAAACTTATTTCAGTCGTGTAGCAGAAATTATTTGTCGTACATCCAAATCCATTCACTTCAAAAACTTTAAAAATCTTTTTCTCAGAATCAAACCCGTATATTAATGCTATTTGATTATGATGTTCTTTCTGAAAAAACAAATCATGATACCGGTGCTTGTAATAGAAGCCATCAACCGGCAGAACAACAACGTTTCCTTTTAATATGGTATCCATTACCCTGTCAACAATGTCCTCGAAGTAATCATATCGGATATCCAGTAAGATATTATTGTTTTCTGCCATTTCCGGGAACGGTATTTCCTGCAGCAGGTTCAATTTTAATGTCAAGCCCTCTGCAGTCGGTTCTATCCTGTAAGTGAAATGATCATTTGCAAAATAACTTAAAATGCTTCCATTCAGATACTTCACTGCAGCAAAAAAACATACGTAAAAGCAATTTGCGTAATATACTTCATTGTAAGGAATAATATTCAGTTCGCATTTTGCCATTAATATTTCTTGCCCCCCTTCAAAACTTTTTATATATATCCCTAATTTTTTCAATGCATAACCGCATCTATTCCTTTATATTACATTTTAGAGTTATATAGTCTATTTTAGCTTTTTATTCTGTTTATGTCAACATGGCCCTCGATAAATATTACATTTGTGCCATATAATTTGGCGGTATATGAAAAATGATGTCCGGTCTGCCATCTTTATAGTCCGACATTTTCCGGTTTAGTGAGGATGAACAGGAAAACAGGAAATTTTTTAATAATTTTTAAGCACAATAACGAAATTTGACATATTTATCTAATATTATTTAAAATTGGCATTTAAGGGATTGACATGAATTTATGCGTATGTTAGTATATCAACTACGGAAATATATAGCAACTATAGAAAAATATACATATAAAATCTTTCGGGAGGGGGAATCATTTTGGATAAAATAGAGCTTCCAGTCACACAACCGCCTATTATATGCTATCTGCACCACGCATATGCGCTGGCAATCATCCTGTGCCATCCTCAGTTTGAGCCCTGGTTTTTCAGCAATTATATCCAGTTGCTTTATGACGGGAATGACAACAACAAATTCAACATATACTCCCCTTCGGATATTTTTATGGGAACTCCCTTATTCAAAACTCAAAATAGCAATAAGTTCATTCTCTCGGCTTTGGACATCGATTACAAAACGTATATCAACAAGTTTATAAGCGAGGGTTATTATTTCTGCACATTCGTAGAAGAATACCTTGTTCCGGGAAAAGCGGCTTACAAATCATACTCATTAAAACATGAATGCCTGTTCTACGGATATGACAATATTGAAAGGCGTTACAACATCATGGGTTTTGATAAAAGAAGAATCTTTCAAGGCTCCTATTTAAGCTATGAGGATTTTGATATTGCATTCAACAGCATCACTGATAGCGAATTGATGCTGTTTATCCAGGTGAATTCAAACAAAAAGCCCGTCTTTGATGTTGAACTTGTCAAAATGCAGTTGAAGGATTATATCGAATCCGAAAACACCTCTCATTGCCTGAGAATAATTGACAGGGAATTTGGCAATAACACATGGGGATTGAAGGTATTTGAGCGGCTGAAAGAATACTTCAAATCTGTAATGGATGGTGACGTGCAGCTTGAGACCCGCTATCTGCAAATTCTATGGGAGCATAAAAAATGCATGCTTAACAGGTTGAAGTATATGTATGAGAATGGATATGTTAAGAATTCAATGCATTATGATTCCTATCGTACTGTCGAAAGAAATTTTCAGATTATTAGAAACTTGTCATTAAAATTTATCATGGATAAGGATAGAAATATTTTTATCAAGATCTTTCCCTTAATCGACAAAATAGTCCAGGACGAGTGTGATATACTCAAAAATGTTCTTTTAGACCTTAATTCATCCAATTAAGTATTTTTACTACATTTTTAACAGTTTTTAGCACCCTAAAAGTCACTAACATGTAAAGGGGAATCGCATGGAAAAGATTTTACTGCCACATCAATATTACTATCCTCATATGGATTTACTGAAAGACAAATCTTCCATTCATAAGGAAAAGGAATTCTTTGAATCCCTTGATGCGAATCAAACACCCAACGATGCGATGATCTATGTCCACATCCCTTTTTGTGACTCGAAATGTGTTTTCTGCGGATTCGATAAAGTCTATGACAAGACTGAGATAGAATTCTATGCCGATATGTTGAATAGAGAAATTGAATTATTCAGTACCAAACCATATGTTAAAAATCTAAAGATGAACGGGATTCATTTCGGTGGCGGAACACCAACCATTTTACCTGAGACGATACTCGGCGGCATTATAGATAAAATCAGGAACAGTTTCAATATAACTGATGACGCAGTTCTGAACATCGAGGGATCTGCTACGACTTTATATAAAGACAGCATGATCGGACTCTTAAAAGAAAAAAGAGTTTCACGGGTAAGTGTGGGTGTTCAGACGTTTTATGAGAAGCTGAGAAGCGAATATAATTGCAAGGCATCGCTTGAGGAAGTCTACCGTACACTGAACAATCTGAAGGAGCAGGGGATAGTCACATATATCGACATCATGTACGGATATCCGGATTTCGGAATCGGAGACATGCATGATATCGTGATTTCTGATTTGAAAAAGGCAGCGGAGCTGCAAGTGGAAGGAATAGATTTCGGACAGATTTATCCCTTCAGCAATCCAATGGAGAAAGTGATAAAGGAAAGAAATTTAAGCTTTCCGTCCGCCGCTTATATCGTTGACCTGATATCTGCTGCAACAAAATTGATGGAGTCTTCGGGTTATACGCAAAAAACCGCTTACGGCTTCACCAAAAAAGGAGAAATAATCATCGAGACCTCCTATTACGGCGGATGCAGGAAAGTCCCGGATTGCCTCGCCTTCGGATCCGGAGCTTTCGGTTTCCTGAACGGCTATAAATACAGGAATACCTCTTATAACAGTTACATCAACAGGAATGCATTATGTTTCTCTCAATTAAAAAGACTGTCCACTTTTGAACTTGAGAGGATGAATGTCGTCGGTTTTCCGAAACTTCTTATGCTGTCGCGCGACATGCTGTCCGGAGAACTTTCCGACGAATACGGGGAAAGACTTGCCAGGCTTATACAGGAAGGCCTGTTGGAGGAAACCTCATCAGGTTACAATCTGACCTCGAAAGGCAAATGCTTCATCGACGACATTTATTACTGCATGCTCGACGAGCAGGAAAAATCCATAGTTGACAAGCAGATAAAGGTTCTGAAACTTTGTTGAGCGATTCATTCAAGAAATATTAATAAAAACCATCATTAAAAAATAGAGGAGTGATAATATGACGGACACATTCAGAAAGCAAATTGAGGAACTGATCGTAGGAATAATGGCACCTCATGAAGAGAATGCCGTTAAGGATACAGCTGAGAACTATTTCGGGCAGTTTGATTCACTTAGGTTCATTGAATTGATTGTCGGCGTTGAAAACAATTTTGGTATAGCGCTCAGGGACGATGATCTCATTATGGATGAGAACTCAACTCTGGACGATTTTGTCGGTAAAATAGAAAAATATCTGACCGAGCCGGTAAATGCCTGAGCTTACAAATGAATGTATCCTCTTGAAGATCGGAATTGGAAATGCGGATATCCCGTACAATAAATAGAAAGGGAACAAAATATGAAAAAAGCTGGCAGCACAAAGTCCCTGCGAAAATTACTGAAGCATGTAAAACACATCCGAAGACAGATCGTCCTCGCTTCAATATGCTCGGTGATGAATAAGATCTTCGATCTTGCCCCTCCGGTTCTGATCGGTATCACCATAGATTTGGTCGTATCAAAAGAAAATTCGTTTATTGCCGGTTTTGGAGTCAGGAACCTAACCTCACAGTTAATTGTCATATCCTGTCTTACAGTTTTCATCTGGGGTATGGAATCCTTATTCCAATATGCCTGCAATGTGTTATGGAGAAATATTGCACAGACCTTCCAGCACAACCTTCGGATGGAGGCATACACGCATGTCCAGAATCTGGACATCTCCTATTTCGAAGGCAGCAGGGTCGGCAATCTTGCAAATATCATCAATAACGATATCAACCAGCTTGAGGGCTTTCTGAACGACAATCTGCATCAGATCGTACAATTGGTCACTACCTTTGTTTTTATAGGTGGTTTCTTCTTTTTTACCGTACATAATGTGGCATGGCTGATAATCATTCCCATGCCTTTTATCGTTATCGTTACCAACAAGTACCGGAAGATCATCGCTCCCAAATACACCAAGGTACGTGAAGATACTGCCATGCTTAATTCGCAGCTGATGAATAATTTTGAAGGGATCTCTACCATCAAAAGCTTCGCGACGGAAAAATATGAAGAAGAAAGAATCCGGAATCTGAGCGATAATTATCTGAAGTCCAACAGGAGAGCCATTAAATTCAACTCTGCACTCGAACCAATTGTCAGGATGGTCATCGTTCTGGGGTATGTAATGATTCTAATCATATGCGGAAAGCTCGCTCTCAGTGGAATTCTGAATATCGGCATCTTCAGTTCGCTTGTTTATTTGATTGAGCGGCTGCTGTGGCCTCTTGTCGGTGTCGGCTACCTTTTTGATTCCTATCAGAGGGCGCTCGCTTGTGTTAAGAGGGTATTGGAACTGTTTGAGTACAAGAGTAACATCGAAGACGGCGAGACAGAAATAGAGCCGGATACCTCCATTGGAAATATCGATTTTCAAAATGTGGTTTTCAATTATAACACCTCCTCCAAAGTTCTGAACAATATATCACTGAATATTCAAAAAGGTGAAACCATAGGTGTCGTAGGCTCAACAGGGTCGGGGAAAAGCACATTGCTGAAGTTGCTGCTCAGATTTTACAACCTGCAGGAAGGCAGCATCCTTCTGGATGGGATAGACATCCGCAAATACCGGTTAAATGACCTGCGTACTGTAATGGCCTATGTCAGTCAGGATATCTTCATCTTTCACGGAACAATAAAGGCAAATATTGCTTACGGCAATCCTTTGAAAAGTGAGGATGAAATCATTGAGGCTGCAAAAATAGCAGAAGCGCATGATTTCATCCTGCAGCTGCCCAATGGGTACGATACGCTGATCGGGGAAAAGGGGCAGACCCTATCCGGGGGACAAAGACAACGGCTCTCCATAGCAAGGGCTGTTTTGAAAAATTCCGCCATCATTCTGCTGGATGAAGCAACCTCTGCTCTTGATAATGAGACTGAAGCGGCTATACAAGTATCTCTGGAAAAAATCTGCCAAAACAGGACCTCTTTCATCGTAGCCCATAGATTGTCCACAATACGAAATGCTGATCGGATCATTGTTATGGAAGACGGCGAAATAAGAGAGATGGGCACCCATGAAGAACTATTGGCCATAGATGGGATATATGCCAGACAGTGGTGCATACAAACCGGAGAATATTTAAAACATCTGCCTGAACAAATGTGTGGTTGAACATTAGAATCTTTTAGTTAAATCGGGGGTCTGGATATGAATTTCCAAGTTGGCTTAAAAAATGAAGAATTATCGTTTGATAGCCTGGGTTGCCATGTAGAAAAACTTATAAGTGAATTCAAGATAAATAGAGCGGTTGCCGGAGATGTTATCCTATGTATGGCGGATTCGCATCTGGGAACATTGATTCAATGGATCTCCTGCCTTGAATCCGGTATCATCCCTTTATTTGTTCCTCTTGATTATACAATAGAAAGAGTCCAATCCTTCAATAAAAGTATTTCCGTAAAGCTGGCTGTAAAAACAACAAAGCTCGACAGTCACTCGTTTCTGGAGATCTATCCCCGGACTGACACTGCACTTATGCATGATATTCCGGCAGGATCGGCAATTCATATCACTTCAGCTACTTCAGGAAGCCCGAAACTTGTCCTCAGAAAAAAGAAACAGCTTGATACGGAAGCAGCAAGATATTGCAAACACCTTTCGCTGACCAGAAACGATGTAATTTTACCAATAGTACCTTTGTACCACTCTTTCGGATTTACATCCGCAATGCTGGCTTCTCTTAAAATTGGCGCCAAGCTGGTACTCCCAGAAATCATCCTGCCGAGGAATATCATTGAGTTGTGCAATGCTCACAGCGCCACCGTACTCCTTGGTGTACCCTATTTTTTCAGCAGGATGATCAGCGTTTCGGATAATTACAACCTCAAAACAAATATCCGGTATGTCCTATCCTCCGGCAGTCCTATGGAAGATGGGCTGCAGAAATCCTTTCATGAAAGGTTCGGTTTACATCTGCTTCAGCAATATGGCTCTACTGAGACCGGCAGTCTTGCCGTCAGTGAACCCTGGGATGAATATAATGTCGTAGGATGCCCGATTGACGGAGTTAGATTCGATATTTCCGCTGATCGGGACGAAAAGCCATGGATTTATGTAACCTCTCCCGATACGATCGGGTCCTATATCAATGAAAACGGTGTTGTCGACTTGAGCTCGGTTCCCTACAAAATGGGTGACGTTGGTGAACTCAACGAGGAAGGCAAGCTTGTCATTCACGGTCGTGGAGACGACGTCCTCCTCCTTGCCGGGAAAAAGATTTCCAGAAAAAATGTGGTCGATATAATCAAAAAAATCACCGAGGTAAAAGAAGCGGATGTATTTATTGATGAAACCAGCCATTTTAAAGAATTGTCCTGCGAATATACCGGAGAATCCAGCATTCCTCCGGATACTTTCATTACCTGTTTAAAGGAACATTTACCGGATTACCAGATACCAAAAAGCTTTGTCAAAGTTCAGAATATCAGCCGGATAAACCGGATGTCCTGGAAACAAAGATAAATATTAAAGGAAAGAGGTGTCTTATGAAACTGCTTTCACCTGTAAACTCATTTGAGTCTGCAAAAGCACAGGTTGAGAATGGCGCGGATGAAATATATCTGGGGTTAAAAACGGATTTATATAAAAGGTTTTCCTTTTCAGGCCGTGGACAGTCTTCAAAAGAATATGAATCAATCACGCCGGATCAAAATGAACTTGAAAAAATAGTTGAACTTTCTCACGCAAAAGGGGTTGAAGTCAGCCTGGCTGCAAACATACCGATCTTCGCAGAGGCGTTGTACGGGGATTTCGATATGGAAAAGGAATTCCTCAAAAATGTATATGCCGGGATAGAATGCGGCATTGACAATATTATCATCGGCGATATCGGCCTGCTCTACAAATTGGGCAGGATGAACCTTCCGGTAAAGATCCATGCCAGTTCATTCTTTGATACCATGAGCATTGACCAACTGCTTTTTCTTAAAAGTCTGGGTGCGTCAAGATGCGTCCTGACGTACCACGCCCATATGGATGAGATAGAAAAGTTGTGCAGGGCAAATATCATGGAAATCGAAGTATTCTGCTATTTGAGCTGTTCATTTTTAAACGGTTCCTGCAACATGGTTCATGACAGAGGTGAAGTATCCAAGGGAGAAGACCTCCTTTTCGGGATACCGTGCAAGTCAAGATACAATATCTCCGGACAAGGGATAGAGGAAACAGATTACCAGTTCTTTGATGCGGAACTGGGATGCTCTTTGTGCTCCCTGAAAACCTTGAAAGGCCTTGGAGTTGATGTTGTAAAAATAGCGGGCAGAGACCGCGATTATGAAATGACGGCGCAGGTGACCGGTTTGTTCAGGAAATTCATGGATGCCATTGATGAACTGAACGAGGAGGAATACTTGAGATTTTCCGCCGAATCAACTCCGATATGGTGGAAGAGATTGTGGTGCAAAAACAACAGATGCAAATACAGGTCCAACAGGATAACAGATTCATACGTCGGTGTAAATCCGGGGCTTTTGAAGCTCGGATGAGATTCCAGCCGGGAACCGATGTCAGTCAAGAATTGACCAATCTGAACAGGAGGTGCTTTTTTTGAACATAGAAATAAGGGGCATAGAGCCCAAAGCAATGGTTGATCGGCCGTTGAACGGCGAAGTAATAGGTATAGGATCTGAAGGTTGTGTAAATAAGTTCTGCTATTACATGAAAGAGCTAATAACGCTGTCTGGTACCAAAGGAAAATACAAAGATCATAAAATCAGACTGGTGAGTCCCAGAGTGCCAGAGGCCTTTACCGACATTGTAACCGAATATGTAAAAAGTGCAGTCGAGACTTTCAATATAGAATCCATCGTAATAAATGACTATGGTTTATTGAGCAGGCTTCATAATGAAGGTGTCAGGAAAACTCCGTTCATCCTTGGGAGAACGCTGGTAAGGTCACTGGAATATGCACCCTGGTCCGAATATATTGTGAGGTTTGAAGAAGATGAAGTACAAAAAAACCTCCTGATTCCAAGCATCTTTCATTCCGCCAAACTCGAACTGCTAAACAAGTATAATGTAGTCGGGACCGAACTATGTCCGACCCGGACAGTCGGCGAATTCATCCCTGCACTAAAGAGTAAGGGATTGAAGGTGTACATGCATTATAATACCGTAATCGCTTCCATGGGAAGGACCTGTCCAGTTGTAAGGATACTCGGCGCAAAGGTTGGAGAATGCATGCATTTGTGCGACAGCAGCGTTGACGTTAAGATCAGCAAAGGCTGGGGTTTGAAGCAGACGGCTGACAACAGCAATATCACAGGGATCGCTCCCCTCTACAAATGCGTAGGCAATGCAGTCTACTATCTGGTAAATAGCAGCCACACCCCCTTTGAATTGTGCGACAGCGTCATATTCGACAGTATCCTGAACAATACCACAGATATTGATTTTGAATATTATAATGAAGAGGTCATGTGCTAAAATGAAAACAAATGTCCTTATAGTGAAGGCTCAGTCAGAACCCATGCAGGGCATTGAGCATCCCAGGCCAAACCAGATCTACAGGAATCCGCGGATTTATCTGGAAGAGAGGGAATTGCATTCTCTGGACCCGGATGATATCAGAGTTGAAATGCTCTACACCGGGATTTGCGGAACGGATATCCATGTGGTGGCTAAAAACCCGCAAACCGGATATATCAAAACATCAGCACCGGTAAATATCCCGGATGAAGGACGTGTCATCGGGCATGAAGGAGTCGGAAGGATCCTGGCGGCCGGTTCGAACGTCACTTATCTCCACGCGGGCATGTATGTTACTTTTGAGTCCATCAATGTCTGCAATGTCTGTAATGTGTGCAGAAGGGGCAAATTCAACCAATGCAGGAATGCCAAACTTCTGGGGCTTGAAGAAGATGGATTGCTCGGAACGGTTGTAGATATCTCTGCAAAGCTGGCTCATGATGTGACCGATTTGATTAAAAGCGAGACCGACCTTATCGCCGCCGCCTGTATAGAACCTGCCGGGGTGGCCTATGTCGCCTGTGAAAATGCGCATATCAACGGCGGAGATGTCGTAGCTATTTTCGGGGCAGGTCCCATCGGAATATTTTCCGCCATTCTGAGCAAATTGGTCTTTGGTGCTTCGGAAGTGCATATCATTGAGCCCATAGCGTATAGAAGAGATTTTGCCAGAACCTGGGCCGACAAGGTATACACCAGTGAGGAGTTCTTTGGCAGCTGCGAAGGAAACGTGGATGTAGTCATAGAATCCTCCGGATATACGGAAAACGTCACGAAAATCATCCCCAAAGTGAACGCAAACGGACATGTGATCCTCCTCGCCAGAAGCGGCGAGTCCCTTAAAGTACAGGATGTGGACCATATGATCACCAATGAGATCACAATCGGCGGTTCGAGAGGGCATTTGTGCGGCGCGTTTTCTAAAATATTGAATTTGTACAGAACACAGCGCATCAAGCTGCATGATATCGTTACTTCAGTCGTTTACGGCCTGGATGCGGCGAAGGATATGCTTGAAAACAGCGATATCCTGTTCAGCGAGAATTGCAAAGTAGTCGTAAGACTGACAGATCACAACCGGGAACAGGAAATATAGGTACGTTTTATCTTATTCCATCATTCATAAAGAGAGAGACGGTTCTCATGCACCAGATTGCTTGTAGCAAAAAACGTGCATGAGAACCGTTTTGATGTATATTAACCGTTTTTTAGAAAAAAAGTCGGTCATGGGAATCGACACTGTGATAGAATCAACACATCTTAAGATGACAGGAGCGCTCCTTATTGAACTATTATGAAAGGATACAGAGATCCATCGATTTCATTGAAGACAATCTTGACTCGGACATTGACCTGAATCTAGCAGCCCGCGAAGCATTTATGTCCGTGTCGAATTTTTACAGGATGTTCTTTGCCCTTGCCGGCCATTCCGTAAAGGAATACATCCGGCTTCGCAGGATCAGCCTAGCCGCAGTGGATGTCCGTGATCCCGGCAGCTGCATCATTGACATCGCCATCAAGTATGGCTTTGACAGCGGAGATTCCTTTTCAAGAGCCTTCAGGAGAATCACGGGATCCTTGCCCAGCGAGTTCAGAAAGAAGGATCAGCAATATCATTTTGAGAGGATGAATATCATGGACAAATTTTTCGAAATCCAGGATAAAAAGTTATTAAAAGAATATCCGGACATAAAAGTCCTGAAGGAATTGCAGCCGCTAAAAGTCGCATATTATTGCTATTACGGCAGGAATCCGGAAACAAAGGCATTTGAAGTAATGACAGAATGGATGAAAAAATCCGGAATGGTAACGGATACTTCCAAAACGGGTGTTCCCGCAGCAGATACAAAAAAATCCGCCAGCCAAAGCTTCCGGGTCTTCGGCTACAACAATCCCAGCCCAGCATCCCCGGATCAGGAAGAGTACGGGTATGAGGTGTGTGTGACCATAAACGGCAATATTAAAGCAACCGATGACAAGGTCGGGGTAAAAACACTGGGAGGCGGACTCTACGCCGTCACCGGTGTTAAAAGAAATGAGGAGCACGAACTCGGCACAGAAATCATGCATGCCTGGCAGCGTTTCAGCAACTGGCTTTCAGACAGCAAGTACATCTGCGGCGGGCATCAATGGCTGGAGGAACACCTGGGCTTTGACGAGGAACTTCGACATATTGGCGGGATCGATCTGTACATGCCGATTGCAGAAAGAAGCTCAATAGATACAGCCAAAACGACGGAAACCGAAGCTCCGATGCGAACGGCCTGCTGTACCGCAACAGGAAAGAATGCGGCAGCTGTGGCGCGAAAGCGTCTGCTGGAATGGGCAGATGCCAACCACCTGTTTGCCGATGGACAGCTGCACCGTTTCTTTGCGTTTTACAATTATGAAAGAATCGGCTATGACGACTTCACTTTCCATATGCATGTATCCATTAATCCGGATACTGAGCCGGAGGCTTCAGATCCCGATATCAAACAGGAAGAATTCCCAGGTGGCTTCTATGCTGTCATGAAAACCAAATACAAATGCAATGGAATGTCCTGGAACGAATTCATCCAGTGGACTTCAAAAAACAAGGACTATACTTTCGGTGATCACCGGTTTTTTGAGGAATATCTGCTGGATAAGCCTGAAATCAGCCCGGAGACCGATATGCTGCTGCACATGTCAATAAAGCCCCGGACGCAAGGTCCTGAAAGCAAATGAAAATACAAGGAGAAGGTTTTGATGATTTATTTACAAACCATGCAGGACCTTCTCCACAAACCCTCTTGATTCCACAAACCGCAAAAGCTCTCAAGCCTCCATCTCATCAAAATCGACGGTCTCCAGCAGCTTCTTGAGTTCCTCTACCTCGTTTTTGTTCAGCGTAACGCCCTTCCCCATTTTTTCATGGGTTTCATCCCAGTCCCGGATATCCAGCTTCGGCTTGCGATCATTCCAGCTTACCAGGTTGACTTCCTTTTTCCAGCCCTTGCTCCCCTCGCCGATCACGCCGAGGTACTTTTTGATCTCATACTTTAAATCAGCCATTTTGAACCCTCCATTTACAATTGAGTCTTGTATTGCACAGTATATTTAACGGTATTCCCGCTTCTGCCTCGTTCAATTTCCTCCCGCCGATACAAGCTTGTCTTCCTTTGATGCTACGATATCCCTTTAACTGGCGCCACTGCATCTTTTCATCTGTCTGTGCCCGCTCCGTAATCATCCAGAGAGGAATAGCCCAGATCAAAAATGATGGTATCTCCGGTATAGAACAGCGTGCTGTCTTTGGGCCCGCCCTCCGTTGTCCACTGCTCCGGATTATAGTCGAAAACCTTTGTCCCGTTCTTATATCCCTCTATCGTAAAGTTCACCATGATCAGGCCCTTTGTCATTATAACAGCCTGGTCCACCTTCCCATTCGCGACAATGGGCACTCCCTTGCGAACAGCTTTTGTAGTCGGCATCAGGGCAAAACGTCCATTCCAGGTCGAATTCTTCGTATCCGTTATCGTCCGGACATCTCCGTTTAGCGTAAGCTGTGACAATCCGCCTATATTGAACCGTTCATATGTCATACCAAAGTGATCCCTGCTGCTGCCATACTGTATCAGATATTCCCCGCCAAGATCGTAGTAAAGATCAACCTCATAGGCCTTTCGTATGCTGTCGGTTTTAAGGTCCTTCATATAATAGAATCTCGGCTTTATCTGAACGGTATCGGCATCGCCGTTCAAGCCCCTGCTGGTCATATCGAAGTAGAAGGCGTACCCTTTTCCTGCAATACTGTTCCTGGTCGGGTGACGGTCAACAGGCATCGTGCTCACAGGATAATATGCTCCTGTAGAAACCCCTGATGCATAATCCGGGTTCCAGAAGACATTTTCCCACTCCCGGTCTGTAATATCTGTTATCCTGAAGTTCTGCAGGCTGCATTCTATGTAAACCGGCTGTGAAGTCCTGAATTCATTCCCCGCCCTGTCTCTCACATATACATGCAGGTACCAGCTCCTGACCCTGTCCCGGGTGTCATGTACAGGAATGGCTGTAGTGACCGAGCTATCGGCGTCTTCTGCAGTTGTGCGTCCAAGACTTGTCATGCCTGCCACATTTGCAGGAAAAGTCGCATCCTGTGACCACGTGTATCTGCTGTCAACAATACCGGACAGGTTATCGCCCAGTGTCAGATTGACTCTGTTGCCGGGAAGATACACGAACCAATGCCGGCCAAGCTTGAAAGCATCCTGGTTCTCCCAGTCAAAAGTAATCGTTGGATTTATTTTGTCAATCCTGTACGTCCCGGAAGTAGATTCATACTCTTCCGCAGGTGCCGTGGTACCAGCCGGGGTGTCCGTTGAGCTCCATGAACCCTGCGGCGGAGAGCCCGCATACCATGAAGCCGGTCCCGGGTTCCAGCCTGTCAGCTTTGCCGTCAATTCATCGGCTCCGGTCTGACTCAAGGTCACAGTCGTATTATTGTTGATATTCGTGCTTGTGCTGATCGGTGGCGTACCTGAAACATGAATCTTGTTTATACTCCAATTCTGGCTGTAGCTCCAGGATGTTGACGGTGAATATTGGGTATAGCAGGATGAATCATGGTTATGCTCTGTTATTCCACAGATAAGAACCTTTTTCGCATTATAACACCCGGAGTGGTGGTTGTGTACGGATTCGGTACAGGTTAATTCACTGTATTCATAGGTCCTGTTGTCCGAACTGTTAACAGTCGCAGTAGTATTGCCATCCACATATACCCTGACCTGCAGGTCCGTATTCCGCCATGCACAGCTGTCAGGAACAAATTTGATCGTACCCGCAGGCGCAGCGGCAGGTGTAGGTGTGGGTGTCGGGTTCGATAAAGGGGTAGGTGATGGCGAAGATGGCCCCGGAAAATTATCCGGAGCAATAGGCACAGTAAGGTACCAGACCTTTCCCCCAGATAGATGCCACATGATGCCAACGCCGAAACCGTTCCTGGTAGGAGGCTGTAGTATGTGGACATAGTTCTCCCATGCTATTTTTGTATAGCGTCCATCAAGAATATCTTTATAAAAGACTGATAATCCATGGATGATATTATCACGATATAAGTCTCTAGGAGAAATACTATGGGCATCAAATTGTGGATCTGTAATTCTACTTTGTATCCGAGGATCTTCCCACGGCCTAATAATCCAGCTTCTATCTTCTATTTCCCCGCCAGCCCATGAATCCATGGGAGCGTATATATTATAAAACGATTCGCCACCCATTGTCTCACCAATAATGTCCGGTACACCACTTGTAAAATTTGATGCACTACCATAAACGAGAGTATAACCGAAATCAATATCTTCCTCGCCTTTGTAAATTCCACCTGAAATCCTTTTTTTATAAGCACCCCAATTATTAGTAGCCAAGTTTTGATTCAGCGATAGGTGATGATAGAGATTAGATGTACTGAAATAGTTATAACCTAATGTACTATTAGCATCTTGCAAAGCCACCGCTACTGTAGCTGGTGAAATTAGTTCAGCACTAGATATTATCAATGGCAATAAAACTACAAAGGCAAAGATAATCGTCAATGCCATAATATGTTTTTTCATTAATTTTACCCTTCATTTTTTATAAATTAATATAGTAACCGTCCAACCTCCACCCTTAACAATTATTTCATAGCCTAGAACTGTGAATGTTTTTAACTCTAGTTTGTAATCAACTACTTTTTTAAGCTTGGCATAGTCCAAAATTTTATCGGTCAGATCATTTCCAAATTTACTTGAAAGGACAGTTTTTATTTCATTATATTGAGAT
This sequence comes from Bacillota bacterium, assembly GCA_023399355.1. Taxonomy (GTDB): domain Bacteria; phylum Bacillota; class Clostridia; order Acetivibrionales; family DTU013; genus UBA1305. Next base: position 25,313 of record JAEWQC010000135.1, read on the forward strand.
TCTAAAAGATAATTAAAGTGAATAACAATATCTAAATCGCATAGTGATGAATCTGTTACCAAAGTGGCCGTATGTACCACCGGTATCGTATATCCCCGTATGACCTCTGTCTTCGTTGCATCCACCGGTGTTCTCTTTGTTGGGTCGATCAGGCAGACGATCATCTTTGATGCTTCGCCGCGGGTTGCATTGTCGATTGCTCCGAAGCGGCCGTCGGAATAGCCGTTTACGATTCCTTTGCAATAGACTTTCAGAATAGATTCACGGTCTTTTGATGCGGATATATCCTGGTAGTCTTTCATCACGCTCTGATATGCATCCAAGTTCTCAGGGAACGTCTCTTTCATGCCCCTCGCAATGATCCTTGCAATTTCGCCCCTGGTGATTTTCCGCTTGTAATCGGTATATTCCCCGTCCATGACAAGTCCAAGTTCCTTCGCCTTGTTGATATATACGGCGGCCCAATCCTTGTCCACCGTGCTTGCTTTGGGTTTATATCCAATTGCTGTGACCACCAGTTTAATCAGTTGATCGACCTGTAGGCTGTCCATTGGGCCGTACCTGCCGTTGCCGTAGCCTTCACAAATTCCTTTTTGGGACATTACGTCGATATAGGGCTTAAACCAATCGGTATCTTTTACGTCGGAGAACTTCACAGCTTGTCCTGCTGAAGCTCCCAACGTCATAGATAATGCAAGCACAATTGTTACCACTGGTACGACGGTCCGCTTAAGCAATTTCATATAAAACCTCTTTCTCTCAACCATTTGAATTGAGTTTTTCATATGCAATATATCATTAACTATTTACATATCATGGTCTGCATAAGGGACACGCCCTGTATCCTTCAGATGCAGCCTGCTTTTTCGTGTTAAAGGTCCCCTCGGTTAAGCCAATGCGGCTGCAGCCATCCTTATGGTAATATTGCACGCCATCATAGGTACTGCCTGTATATTTATTGGTCAATGTCACCCTCGTGCCTCCAAAGCCAAAGGTATTATAAATTTTGTCCGTTCCCGGAATTGTAAAACCCTGCAGGAACGATATAAAGCAGATATCGTCAATCGTATTGTTCCAAGTATCCTCACTGACCATGGGAATATTATAGATATACCCCTGTCCGTAAACCTGTGATAAATAATTCGCCCGGCTTGTGTAATACGCCATCTGTGTTTGAATAAGCTCAATGATGGTCTGCCTCCGTATGCTGTCGAAGTTGACTGCCGATGTAAAAAGATTCACCGGGTATGCTGCAGCAAGTCGACCCCTCTTGTCCTGAGCCCTTGCAGCGGTTGAGTGGTCAAATACATATGCAAAGTCATCCAGGGTGAAATTGATTGTCAGGTTACTGACGGTATCATAATAGGAATAAGGAATTTTCGGCATCCACACTTCCCTTGTTTCATATCCGGCTGTGTCAGTGTTGTAGACACCCTGCCAGCTATGTATATACAGGCCGTCATATCCGACTACCATCTGTACCGGCAGGTATGCTTTCAAGGAGTCCTGTCCTATTTTATCCTCTTCCACGCCAAAGTTGATATATGCCGTTTCCAGGAACCTGTCCATTGCCGCCGGAAGATTCAGTTCAATATCCTTTAAGCTTTTATGCGCTCCTTCAAAATACCGATTTGCCGAATTCATGCCGAAATCCCGAACCAGGACAATTGTCGCATCCTCACTTGCATTGTACATAACTTCATCATATACCTGCTCCCAGCTTAACGCCTCAATTTGCCGATGCTGCTCCATATCGGCGGAAACAGAGAACGGCAGGAAAGCCAGCAAAAAAAGTATGGCAAAATCAGTAATCTTCATTGGTCACCATTCCTCCAGCCTTTGAAAACAGGAGAGAATTTGCCGCTTCGCCGCCTAATGCCTGAATGAATACCATCGTCCCCGTTTTCGATTTATTGATCACCTCAACGCTAATGTTGTCACCCTGGTGCATCCGGTACTGATGAGCCGGACTTCCATTCATTTCTTGAATAATGGCGCTGAGGGGGAACATTTCTTCCACTACCGTAAAGGTATGTTCCGGGGTATAGCCCGGATCGGTTGCCTGCAGCGGGTAGTATACTTTTTCAGTATGTACGATGCGGATATCGTAAACATTTTCCGTATTTGATAGTGCTTTTACAAAATCCTCATACATATCATCGTCAATATACCCTTTATGCCTTATATCGTTTGCAAATTCCTGCGTCTGCATGTTCACATATTTAAATACCTCCTGGTCGATGATCCAGTAAGCACGGTATGCAGGCACTATTGTCAAAAGAATAATGGCAACAATCGACGCAAACAAAGTGGAAAGCGGATTCATGTACAACCTCCGTCATACGCTATTTCCTATGGAGAAAATCGTTAATCAAGCATTTATCCTTTCTAAACTAATCGAAATAAGGAGTAATCCTTATACACATTAACAATAGTAAGAATCATCCATAATTACCACGGCTGTCACTTTTGAGCAAAACTGATCTGGGTAACAATACCGTTTGCGTTCGTTGCAAGTGTAGATGCAAATGTTCCCACAGGGTTAATGTATTTGTCATCTGTAGAATTGGTAACCGCATATTTGTTTGTGGAACTGTAGGCCACTGCATCAGTTGATGCTTTTGTTTTTACAGTAACCGTAAGCGTATTGGTCTCGCCATACATTCTTACCGCATTCACAACATTGCTGCCTGATACTTCTGTACTGTTGTATGCGTCATACTTCTTGGACGCGATTACCTGGCTGATTCCCTTGATATCGCTTTCAGAGTTCTTCGTAATGTCAGCGCCCTGGCCAAAAAGTGCAATAGCAATGGCTATTGCCGCAACAGTGATCAGTACGGCAGCTCCGAGCTTAATGATTGTGGTTACATTGCTCATTTCATATCCCTCCTGAAAATTAATAGATTTATCACATTAACTGCTTCTGTATAGACGAAAAAGCAGTAAATGACGTAACAATAATGGGCAGCGCCATATATAGCAGCAGAACTGCATAAACCGGTACAAAACCGATCAATTGGCCAAACTCGATTTTTTTGTTGACCTGCTGCTTGTTGGATTCCTTTCTGCTTTCCTTGTAAAATTCCCTCTCCAGTTCCAAAGCGTCAAAAGCTGCAATCAAACTGATGTCTTCATTTGCCATCTGCAGATTATCTATGATTTTAACAAAGGGTTTGAATTTTACATCTTCTTTTAGTTTCTCCAAAGCCAGCGTTTGATTTTGATAATTAGTCAGGCACAGCTCAATCGGCGCTCTGAAAATATTTGCGAATTCCTTCATCCACTCCAATACAACCTTTACATCTACGTTGTCATGATGCATTAAGAGTATAATAATCGTATGGAATTGGAACACCTCGTCCTCCATATCGACCTTCCTGAGCGATGCCTGGAAAACCAACAGCAACATCGGAAACCACGATGCAACTCCCGCAGCAAGCAAAGCCGCCAGGACTTCCCATCCTTGCGTAAACTCCTTTTTGCTGTCAATGATTTTCAAACAGATCCTTTGCGCTGTAAGTTCCTGATCCTCACCGTCATACTTCATGGAAGCAAGCTCTGCTTTGGCCGCTGCCAGGATATCCTCCGCCTTTACAAGGCCCCTGCTTCCAATTTTATGAATAACGGCAGCATCCAGTTCTCTGATTTTTTTATCATTTATTAGTTCTTCTTCATCCAGCTTTCCCATCATCCTGAAAAAGTTGGCATTATTGATTCCATAAGCCGTATCCGCCATAATCCTTTCAATGTTGGTCCGATGGCCGGAGGAAAATACCAAAAGCATCATAATAAAAGCAGCGATGCCGACGATCAGACGTCGCAAGTACAGACCCTCGACAGACATGGCGGATCCTGCATCATCTTCCAGAAAGGATTTTAATTTTCTATACTTCGTAGTGTTTTGCCTGGGAGCGAAGATGTTCACAAAAAACCGAACAACGCCTATTTTATTAAGGTAATAATCCCAGGTCTTCTTATAGTACGCCTTAGTATTTCGTTCCGTCTTTTGAATTTGGACAAGGAATACGTAACATACAACGATGATCAGAAAAATGGAGCACCTTAAGTAAAATCCGGCTGAAGAGTCATAAAACACTGATACAATCGGAAAGCCCGACCTCATCCAGGATTCAATCACCGGCGGCAGCAGCAGCGGAAACAGCACGATAATGTTCAATCCGCGCAGCCAATAAGCAAGCTGGTTCTTTTTTATGATTTCTATCTGAATTTCTTCTGTAATATAGTTCAGATTCTTAATATACAGAGAAATACCCTCTATCTTCTTGTCTCCGAAGTCCTGAACCAGATAAGAGAAGCCGGCAAATATCTTCAGGAATTTGTTTGAACATGTTTCGTAATATTCCTTCAACATGTACTCAGGGTTTGCCCCCGTCAAGATATTACAGATCCTTGTGCCCTGATTCAGCATTTCGCCTGAAGCCTTTAAATTTGCGTGTTTAATAGCTTCACCCACCATTGCGGTTGCATGGTAGAAATGCTTGACATCCCCTACATAATCAACCATAGCCGTCAGCAGTCTTGTATCGGTGTTACCCGTAAAGCTCCGGATGATCATACTATTGAGATAAATACAGCAAACACCAAACAGCAGCATTGTCCACAGGTTGGCTTGATACAGCCTGACAAGCACAAGAAATGTGGCAGTGGATACCAGGATTGCTCCCAATCCGAACAGCAGGGCTTTCATTTCCGGATTCCCTGTTGCAGCAGTGCCGCCAAGAAAAAGCTGTGACCTTACCCAATTCAGATATCTGCCTACGACAGGCTTCTCATAAAGGAATTCGTACCCGGATCTGGATCCTGTCTTTCTGGCAAATCCTCTGGTATTTATTCTTATATAATTCCGGTTGGCGTTTTCAAGTCTGTATGCTACAAGCAGGGCAAACAATGCAATGCTAATCACAAGCCCACCGGCAAAGAGCAGTACAATTTTCATCACAGCTAGCCACACCTCCCCGAACGTTCCGGCAAGCTTCCGAATTCCCTGTCAAGGAAGGCAGCAAATAAGCTTTGATCCTCCGGCAGCATGGCTTTCATCATTGTCTTTCGGTTCATATCGCTTATTCGGTTCTTAACGACATAGGCCTTCTCGTTAAAATCATATTCAATGATGTTGCGGCTGGTATAGGTATGTCCGCCCAGCATTCTTTCATAATAGCGGTATTGGGCTTCCTTGATCCGTTTGTCCAGCCTCGCTGCATCCATGTCACTGCTATTCATGCTGTTACTGCCGGTACTGCCGGTACTGCCAGTGCTGCTATTGCTACTGTTATTGCCGATACTGCCAGTATTACCGTTACTGTCGTTACTACTATCACTGCTGTTGCTGCCGTTGCTGGTGCTGCTGTTGCTGCAGTTACTACTGTTACTGCTATTATTACTATTACCGCTGTTACTACCCCTACTATCGTTATAACTACCGGCATCGCTGTTATTCCCGAAGTCATCGACATCGGAATCATTTGGTTCAAAGGGAATACATTCTGTTATTCTCTCGATATAGCGTCTGCCTGATAGATCTTTCTCCATGTGTATGTCAAAGTTGAGTACCCTGATAATTTGCTCCTCCGCGATACGTTCATTATTAAATACATTGGTTTTGAGAAGAGAATTCCGCAGTGACATTACCAAATCGGGAAACTTTTTTGCATGATGGGAAAACAGGGTAAACAGACTTGCTACCTGTGCAGTTTGTATCATATAGGCTGCTACGGGATCTGTGGCAACTTCGCCCACGATTGTTACGACACCGTCGGTTTTTTTCAATACATCCAGCCCGGACTGTCCGGAAATTGCATCTGTTTCCTGCAGGGTTACGATGTTTCTGTACGGGTAACTCTTTCGCACATGAAGTTCAAAAGCCATTTCCAGAATACGAAGGGTATACGGCGGATAAATATGCTCTATCATAGCTCGCAGCAGCGTAGTTTTTCCTGATCCCTGGGCACCGGTAACACTTGTGTTCATGTTCCCTTTTACGAGGTATTTGATCAGTTCTATCACAAGCTCACAGTTCTTATCTTTGATCAGTCCGGGAAGTGAAATATCCGGAAGATCAAATTTACGGATGAAAAAGCACCACGTTTCACAGAAGTCCGGTCTTAATACCACAACTCTTGAGCCGTCCTTCAGCTTATTGACCTTGTAGCCATCCACTTTGGAAAGCTGGCCCGGATAACCGTATTTATAAACGTTCTGGCATACTCTTTGCAGTTCGTCATAACTGCCAAGCGAAAGGAATTTCAAATGGATGCTCTTCCCCTGAAAATACAGCCAGACACTTTCATAAGAACGTACCGTTTCGGTATCCGTCGCCGATTCATAATCACTTTTGTGCTCCTGGACAAACGATTCCGGCAAGCCATTCACGCCGCAGCTTATTCCATCAACCTGCATATCCATGATGTCATCAATGACATTATACCCTTTATATAAAGAATACACTCTTTGCACGATGATATTATATTTGTCATCGAATGTTATTTCAGGCGACTCTCTCCTGTATATTCGATTGATGTCCCCTTGATCTATAAAGAAATACTCCAGTTCCCTGGATTTTCTGAGTACATCAAGATCATATTTTCGTATAAGGACGGAAAGTGCCTTATAGCCGTGTTCTTTCTTGTACACATACAATAGGATGTCAAATTTATCCTGTACCGATAGATGCTCTGTCCTGTCAAACGGGATAATATTGTTTATTTTTGTGGAATTGATGTCGTAATACTGCAGCAGCAGTTCCTTGATAAACTCCTTGACAAATTCCTTATCCGGTTTGGAACCATATATACAGTCATTGAGAGCAGCCTGCAGCCGTGATTTTTTATTTTGTTTTCTTTCAAGCTCAGCGCTCGTGATACCCAGGTCGTTGAGCTTCAATTTCATCATTTCATCCACCGCTTGCTGAATAAATTCTTTTATCTGCATAATGCAGTAATTTGTCATTTTAGCAGTATCTATTGTTAATTCCATCGGTATCCTCCCACCTGCCTATCTGTATACGCCAAACATTTTGTCGAACATCGTTTTCTGAACCAGCGGGTTATAGCTGTTTACATCATCAAGCCTGAACAGACTGATGACTTTATTGATAACAATATCAAGGCATTTCATAAATTCGGCCTCCGTGTCGTGCATTTTCTTTTTCATCTGGATGTCCGTGAAGTATTTAAGGATTTCATGCTGGTTGATAGCATCCATAAATTTCACATTCCTTGGTATGACATATAGATCCCCATGATAGTCAAACTCCCTGCGGATCCGCGGGATATCGAATATTGAATTTTCATCATAATTCCCCAGGATGAGCAAATGTGGCTTGTCCTCTATCACGGGATTCCACTCCCTGCGTTCAAAGTACGTCCTCAGAACTTCCATATTCTGACTAAGGCTTACAATTAAGACATCCGCCAGATCAAGAGTCTTCGTGGACAGTTCTCCGCATCCTGCGTTTATATCAAGTATGACGAATTCATAAGCTTTACGGGCACAATTCACAATGTAGGTGATCTGCTCAAGCATCATTCCGCGTGAATGGCTGTCTCTGCGGGTTGTTCCCAAAAGCAGCTCCAGCCTGTCCGGAATAAAGATATTGGCATAGTCCCTGAAGTTGGCCGCACACAGTTGTCCTGTCCTTGCAAGTTTCATCAAGGCATCCATGCCGGATTCATCAAAAATATTGGAAATAGTATTCGCGTTGAAACTATCCGAAAAGAACGCATTCTCCAGATTGCTCTTATTAATACTGTTATGCATCAGAAGGATCTTGAAAGTACGTGTAAGCGCCAATCTTACAGCTATTGCCATTGCGTTTGACGTATTGCAGGTTTGTCCGTGAAAAGGTGACCATACTCCGATTAATAGTGATTTCATTACCGTGTCCTGCCTCCTTGTACCGCTTCGGTGTCCGATTGTATATCCGGGGCATTATTGTGCAAAGTGACGGATTTCGCATCCTGCCGGGTTATTGGCGTTTCAGGCTCATTCTTTGCTGCGGATGATGTTGTGGGTGTTGTTGTGGGTGTTGATTTAGCTGGTTCAGCTAAAGTCTGAGTTCCGGATGTTGTGATTTTAACAGGGATGTATGTGATTTCGGAAGCGGGTTGTTTTTCATCGAGATACAGCAATGATTCTATATGCCCCATGCCTGCAGATTGTTCGGCTATAGCATGGTTGACAAGTGCTCTCTCTGCTGTTGATACCTGTATGATCGCTTTATTGTTTGTTAAATGAATGACCTGCTTTTTAGCCAGAACGACAAAAGTATCACCATTGGATCTGACCATCTCCACATCAATCCAATCACCGGCCTTTACCGTATCCGCTACCAGATAGCCCTGCAATGCATAATCTTTCAAGCGGTCATCAGGTTTAAAAAGATTCTGTGTGGATATCAGTTTCGAATCTGTCAGGATCTCTTTCGTGTCAATTACAGTCGCAGCTCTTTGATCTGAAATCATAGCGATATCTATAATTGAATTGGCCGGTATTTCCTCCGGATTTCTTTCTGTCAGCTGAAAGAATTCAGGCTTCAGTTCGTCCCCCTTTTCAATTCTCTGTAAAGACACCAAAACTTTGGTTTTCTTCACAGAACCGGATGTTTGCATCGGAAGACTCACACTCTGGATTTTTCCCGTATCCACAAGCTTATTATATACAAGCGTTCCCACTATAAAGAGAATAGCGGCCGCAACAAATCCGGATAAAAATATGAAAAATTGCTGTTTTCCTCTGCTCATACTGTTTTACTCACCCCAATATCCTTTCGAAGGTACAATCTTCTATAAGCGAAAGCATCATGTCCGGCATCATAGCCCACTACTTCAAGCACTTCAACAACTCTAAAATTTTTCATGTAAAATATGGCATTTATGCTTCTGCCAAGCATTTCCTTGGTGGTCTTATCACTCTCTGCGGTACCGCTGACTCTGCCAAGCATTAGCAGTCTGTCAAGTGCTGCTTCGGCGCTTTCCGATTGCATTGAGGCAATCCCCTTGTATCCGAAAAATGTTGCTTTTACAAACTCCGATGCCTCTTCACCTGAGATTTCACCGATACAATAAGTATCCATCTTCAGGGTCAGGGCCTCTCTGATCAACTCCTTCAGCGTGACAGCCCTGCTATTCTCATTTTGCCTCCTGATCTGCTGCTCAATGCTAAAGAGCTTGTCCGGGTAAATCTCCGCTTCCGACTCTACAATAAATACCTGTTCCATTTCCGGAAGACAGTTGATAAACGCGCGAAGTAAAGTTGTTTTACCAGCCGTACTCCTTCCACAGAAAACGACTGATGTATCTCCGGCTGCAAACATCCTGAGCATATCCGTCAATTCATCATCCAGCATGCCAAGCTCCTTTAGATCCTCAAGCCTGTAGCTTTCCCTGCGATGTTTCCTGATGCTGAGCACAGGTCCTGTGATGTTTCCGGGATAGATGGATACACTGATCCTCAGCCTGTATTTTTCATCAGCTACCCTGAAACAGCTTTCATTTTTATGCAAAATACCGCCGTTCCGTATGATAATCAGTCTGCAGTAGGTATCAAACATTTTAATACTGCCAAAGTTAACAGGTATTTTGCTTCGGACCCCGTGACGCTTGATTGAAAACTGGTTGAACCTCATACCGTCAATATCCGTGATGTCTTCATCCTCAATGTATCGTTGAAGTTCCCCATACCCGAGGATGTAGTCCATCACCTTGAGGATCAGCTCGTCCCTGAAAATCCCGTAATTGTACCTGTTACTTTCAATGTCCCTGGTAACCGCCGATTCGAGCAGCTTTCCATCCTGCTCGCCGTCAACAGCGTCCGACACAAGCCCCGGCGAATCACTGAGGATATTGTCGGTAATACTGCAGATGATTGAATCAATATCTTCGAACCGTCCCGTCCTACTTGCGACAACTTCATGAGCCAGCTTTCGATAGGATTTTACAACAGGCATTCTCTATTCCTCCAAATCAATGTTTTGATTCCAAATATATTTCGAAAAAATCATCCTGTGACAGCCCGTAATTTATGCAGCAGTTTTAGCTCAGGCAGAAATCCCATCCTTATCAGAAGCTGGACATATTCCTGCTCAATCTCCTTTTCCATGCGGACAGCATAAGCACCGTTCAGATTTCTATGAAGTAAACGCCTCCTGCTGTAGGAAATCTTCCCGAGAAGATTTCCCTGGACCGCTTCCCTGACTTCGCCCGGATCGATACTCGTGTTTTTGTCGTATTCAAAAAGGACAAATTGGGTGCGGTGAACGCAAAGATGCTGTTTCTCCATTAAAAATCCGGTATAGGAATTGAATTCACGCAGCTGATCCACATCTCCGCGAAGCGCGGCAATATTTATATCCGACTTAAGGAGCGCCGCCAATGTAAACGCATCATAGATGGATCTGTTCACGAGAAGGATTGTAATGTCAAATCTGCGATAGCATTTTTCAATCAGTTTTGGAACGCATTCCTCATTAAAATATTCATAGCTTTCCAACCGGTAATTCCCTGTCAGCACATGCAGGTTTTTCAGGTCTTTTCTTTGTACGACCGCCTGCTGCATTTGTTCCTCCTCCAGCATGCCCTTTTCCAGAGCATCCATGACCAAATCCAGTCCCGAACGTCCGCACAGGTCTCCCTGTGATATTTTCGCCGGGAATTTCCTCAGGTTCAGAAACAAATCCGCTTTCGGCGCCAGCAAATCCAAATCTGCCAGAAGCACTTCGCTTTTTGTATGTTTCGCTGCCATATATGCCAATTCACAACCGAATTCTGCGTTATCCCATACCGTGATTACAAGCTTTCTGAAACTAGCCTGTTGTTTTGTGCCAACACCTGAAATTCCGCCATTTTTTTCAGGCTCCGCCTGCAAAGGCCGGTTGACCAAAGAGGATTTTTCGCGATTGTGTTCTCTCTGCAATTGATCCTGCAAAGGCCGCAGAGCCTCAAACTCCTTTTGGAGAAGCGCTGCGCTCTGATAACGTTCCGATACCTTTTCCCGGGTGCATTTGGATAGGATTGCTTCTAGCTCCGGTGAAATATCCTCGACAAATTGCCGGACAGGTTTTAATCCATATGGCGAATCCAACGGATTCCTTCCTGTCAGCAGATGGTGTAACGTTACTCCAAGACTATAAATATCTGAAGCTGCACTGGTCTGACCCATTCCGTACTGCTCCGGTGCTGCGAACCCCCGTGTTCCAATATATACCGTATCCGCTCCGGATCGTGGTTTGTATTCGCGCGCTATCCCGAAGTCTATCAGTTTGAGGGTTCCGTTGCTTGTCAAAATGATATTTGAGGGCTTCATATCCCGGTAGATGATCGGATGCGGCTCAAGGGTATGGAGGTAATCCAGCGCCCTGCATAATTGTACAGCCCACCCTGTTACTGTCTCCTCTGCTATTCGCCCCTCCGCTTCGAGCTTTTTGTCAAGCGATATCCCCTCTATATAATCTGAAACCATGTACAGCTTCCCATCCTGCTCCAGAATATCGAATAATCTTGGCAATGCAGGATGTTCCAGCTTTTTTAGCAGTTTTGGTTCTGCCGGCAGGCCGGCATCTGTACTATTCCTTTGAACGATCTCCTTGATCGCCCAGAGGGTGTCGGTATTGATGTTTCGCGCCAGATAAACCGTACCCATGCCTCCCTGGCCAAGTATGCTCATTATGAAATAACGTCCGTCAAATAAGTCGCCTGCTTGCATCCGAATCCCTCACAAACTATATTATTGTCAGATTTTCAGCATTTGTAATCAGATTGCGCGAATGTCAAATTATAACTTTCAATGGTGTGTTTTATAGTATCATACAATTCCAAAAATTTCCATTAACATTTGTAATTTGTTATTTTTTTTACGGATAAAATACAGAGAAAAGGCTTATTCCGGCTATAAAACTAGAATTTTTCGCTGCAGAAAATAATAGAAAAAGACGGGAAATAAAATGGGCAAGACTTGCTTAACGAAAGCTCATTTTTCGGTGCCATAGATGCAAAGATCATATGTTCCCTTGCAATAACCTGCTGCCACATTACAATGCAACCCAGTATCCACCAAGATTTTAGTCCGATCAAGCGAGTCCTGGGCAGTAACAAGCCATTTGATATCATTTTGGACAAGACTGAGGGGTATAGACAGTTCGCCCACCCTGCACCGGGAAGGTACGATGGCGGATTACTCCTGGTTGAAGTCCGGGATATATTGGTCGGAGGCGGATTCCCGGTCCTGAACGAAACCGTTGAGGCCAAGCCGGGCGAATTTATTGGTTACCTTTTCATATTCGTATCTGGTGAGTCTTCTGTCAAGGACGGGATGCCCGCAGGCTTTATAACAGGGGAGGTATTGGCTCATGAGACTTACCTGGACATCCCCGGGAAGGTTCTCCGATATCCATTCAAGGACACGCAGCGTTTCAGCCGTGTGGCCCGGGAGAACGAGATGCCTTACAATCATCCCGCGCGTCATGATTCCGCTTTCGTCAAATTTAGACATACCCACCTGCCTGTGCATTTCGAGGATTGCATTGGAAGCTGCGTCAAAATAGTCCCTTGCTCCGGAATACTCCAGGGACACTTCGGGGCTGATGTATTTGAGGTCCGGCAGGTAGATGTCGACGGAACCGTCCAACAGATGAAGCGTTTCAAGGCTGTCATATCCGTTTGTATTATATATGACCGGTATCGTGAGAGACCCGGACGAATTAACGTAAGCAGCAGCAGGGAGATCGTTGCGTTGTCCTGTAACAAAACTGAATTGTGATATTGAATCTGTCCCTGTTTCCGGAGCATTATTGTCCCGGCGGCCGGCCCGGAGTGCGTATCTGTCTCCATGTCCCGCTCCCGCAAGCTCCAGTGCTTCCTTGATGGCAGGCGCAAAATGGGATGGCGTTACGAGATTGATATTATGTGCGCCTTTCTCCTGTAAAGACAGGAATATTCCGGCCAGTTCCATGATGGAGATTTCCCTGCCGGTGCCGCCGTGACTGATTTCATGATTCTGGCAGAAGATGCATTTCAGATTGCAGCCTGAAAAGAACACCGTGCCCGAACCTTTGGTTCCGCTGATGCAGGGTTCCTCCCACATGTGAAGGGACGCTCTTGCAATCACAGGCTTCTCTCCCATTCCGCAGAAGCCTTTGCTCTTATTTCTGTCGATATAACATGCTCTGGGACAGATGCTGCAATTCATATCCGAAATCCCTCAAATTTCCTCTTTTATTACTTTACAATACTTATAAATAAAAATATAATAAGGTTAATTACCATACATGTCAATATAACAGGGAAGTTATACTAAGGACGTGGAGGATCGAAACATGAGGATTAGCGGTGTCACATATGCAGTCAGAAAGACCCATACGGCACGGAATGTCACTTTAACCATTGTTATTCTGCTTTTCATCTCAATTCTTGCAGTCATCGTGCTGTCGGGCTACAAAAGCTGGGCGCTGCTGCATCCTGAGAAAAAACCGCTGGATACGTTTTCCTCAAATATCGTTCCCGAATTCAGAAATATCAGTTTCAAAAGCACGGATCCCTCCATCATTTTAAAAGGTTGGCTTTTCCAGGCAAAGAACAGCGACAAAGCTGTGATTCTTGTGCATTCCTATGGCAATAACAGGCTCCAGTTCGGCTTGAAAACTGTTGACATGATCAAGGATTTCCTGGGCAAGGGATACAGCGTATTTGCATTCGATCTTAGAAATTCCGGAGATTCAGGCGGGAAGGACTCCTCCCTCGGTTTGCATGAAAAAGAAGATGTGCTGGCCGCAATCAGCTACATGAAATCCCAAGGTTCCAGCCACATCACTTTGATGGGCTTTTCGACAGGCGCTTCCGCCAGCATCCTTGCCGCAGCAGACAAACCTGTGGATGCAGTCATTGCAGACAGCCCCTATGCCGATCTTAAGACGTATCTGTCACAAAACCTGAATCGATGGACTCATTTGCCGTCTCTTGTTTTCAACTATACCGTTGCAGTTTCAATAGAGCTGACTGGCGATCTTAAGATGAAAGAAGCAAGTCCTGTCAATGCTCTGACTGCGCAGAAACCTCCGTATCTGCTGCTGATCCATGGCCGCGGCGATCCGTTGATTCCGGTGGAAAACAGTATCGAGCTGAATCAAAAGTATTCTGCAATGAACTCCAAAGGAGCCGAATTCTGGACCACCGAAGATGACGGAGATGCTGCAAGCTATTTAACAGACCCGAAGGAATATATGAGCAGGGTCTTCTCCTTCCTCGATAAGGTTTACCCGAAGGAATAGTCCGGTGCAAATCCAATATGGTATGTCATAACATCCTTACCGCACAAAATAGCATCATTTGCTGGTAAATAGTGCTGAATTACCGTGTCGATATACTGTAAAAGATAAAGCACACTCAATATGATATAAAGTTTGGTTGGTACATCAGATAAATTAGTACACACATTGCAACCTGGAATGCTATGTACAAAAGCGAAATCGGTTGCTTATTCGCTCATAATAAGGATCGAAAAGCGAAGCAAGAGAGGTGGGGTTGCAAATTGAAAATATTTGATGAAAAGCAATATGTAATAGATGCATTTAGCCTTAACTTCGAAAAATTCATACAAAAAAAACTTGTACTCTATGGAATCGGTAAGAATACACAGTATCTCCTGGACCACTTCCGTGAATATAACTTTGTTGGTCTGATGGATGAAGTGAGAACTGGCGAGGTTATTTATGGCAAGAATATTATTTCCAAAGAACAAGTCCTGGCATCAGGCGTTGACACAATTATCATCGTAGCCCGCGCAAATAATATCAGAATTATCTATAGAAGAATTGCAGAATTTTGTGCAGCCAATTCTATAAGCGTATATGACATCAATGGGAATATACTTGATGCAAAATCCTCCCTGCAAAAGTCGTTTGATCAATACAACAATATCTGTATGGAAGCATTGGAGGAAAAAATCGCGAAAGCAGATGTCGTGAGTTTTGACATTTTTGATACTCTTATCATGCGCCGTGGACTGTATCCCAAAGATATCTTCCTGATCATGGAGGAAAAGATGGGAAGCTCCCATTCCGCCAATGAATTTTTCGCCAAGACTCGCATTCAGGCAGAGATGGATTTATACGGCGAAGGAGAAAATCCAACCATTCACAAAATTTATGACCGAATGCAGCAGATCCTTAAAATACCGGATGACACGAAAGAATTGTGGAAAGAGCTCGAACTGGCGACTGAAGAAGAGAACCTCCTCCCAAGAAAAAGTATGTGTGCGGTTCTTGATTTAGCAGCTTCATTGGGTAAAGAGATTTTTTTAGTTTCAGATATGTATTTGCCAAGGGCCCTCCTCCATAGATTGCTCGGGAAACTTGGAATTCACGCGGAACCTTGTAACCTCATTATTTCCTGTGATTATGGCATATCTAAATGCAATGGCTTATACAACCTTCTTCGAAACAAAGCCGTCGGCAAAAAGATATTACATATCGGCGACAATTTTGAAGCTGACGAGCAAGCTGCGAAGGTGTTCGGGATTGATGATACATTCCGGGTCAAAAGCGCTTTAAACATGTTGGAGGATTCTTATGCCTGTAATTTGCTGAAATACGATTCAACGCTGTATAACCGCGTGTTAATTGGGGATTTTATCAGCAGACGGTTGAATGACCCTTTTATTTTCAACGCCACCAGAGGAAAATTTCTGGTAGACAACAATTATGATATGGCTTATTCCTTTTTGGCCCCTATCATCTGCGGCTTCTTTGGCTGGATGATTGCCAAAGCAAAGGAATTAGGACTGGAGTATATTCTTTTCAGCGCAAGAGACGGTTATTTGATGGAGGAAATCAGCAAATTGCTTCGCAGCTCAATTCCCGATTTTCCAGAAACCCAATATTTTTATACCTCAAGATCCGTATCGGTATTAGCAGGACTTGACTCGGACAAAGACATTTTGTATGCGGCACATCTCGCATTTGCAGGTTCATTGGAGGAAATGCTAAGAAGCAGGTTTTTTCTGACAGTGGATGAAATCCAAGAGCGCAGAGAAAGCAACGATGACGAGTACATATTGAAACACAAAGATGTAATCATAAAGCATTCAAAAGCAATGCGTAAGAATTACCTCCGGTACCTGGAAAGTCTTCCTATCGGAAATGCAACCCGCATTGGCTTTTTTGATTTTGTTTCTTCAGGAACATGTCAAAAAGGGGTGTCCAACTTTACTGACTTTGAGCTGTATGGGCTTTATTTTGTCCAACTTTTCGATGAATATAAAAAGGATCTTAATATCGAATCCATGTTTGGCATTAAGTGCGCTTACAAGGAAAGCTATTATCTCTTGGAAGACTACTTCTTTATGGAAAACATATTAACCTCGTATGAACCAACCCTGCTAAGTTTTGATGAAACCGGACACCCGGTGTTTCTGCCGGAAAAAAGGACAGAGAGACAGTTTGAAGCCTTGAAAGATATTCACAATGGTATTTTGGATTACATACAGCATATAAAAATGGATATCTGCAAATTCAAAGATATTGACAAAACGCTTCCCGACCTGATATTTCATTTGCTGCACAGTGAATACAGCATGATAACAACAGACTATTTTAAAATAGAAGTACTGGAAGACGAATTTTGTAATCGAAGATTTATTCTAGCGGAGGATTAATAATGGTAATTCTAAGAGCTACTCCATATGAACATTTTGCACAGGAAATCGGCAGCCAGCATATTATCTGTTTCGGTGCAGGCAACACCTTTGATTATCTTTTAAAATCATGTTCTGATGAATTACAGCTATTTAGTAAAATAGCTGTAATATTAGACAACAGCGTTGCCCTTGACGGAACGTTACGAGAAATATACGAAAGACAGATCCCCGTTAAAACGATACAACACTTTTTAAGTGAAGACCCTGTTATGTCTGATTATGTTATACTCCTATGCAACAATAAATCCATAAATGAAATTATTGAACAACTGGATCATATTGAACATTTTAATGGGGTATCCTGCTTTATATGGAATGTTCTATTAGAAGAAAACGGTCCTTGCTTCAGTTCAACAATTGCTGCCTTGCCTTATCACTACAAGGATTATCAAATCCCTAGAAAAATTCATTACTGTTGGTTTGGCGGAAAAGAGATGCCTGCTCGTGATCGTGCCAACCTTGAGAGCTGGAAAAAATACTGTCCGGATTATGAAATAATCCTCTGGAATGAAAAAAACTATGATATTGAAAAAAATAAATATATGAAAGATGCTTACCTCGCAAAAAAATGGGGGTTTGTTCCGGACTTTGCACGCTTTGATATTATTTATGAGCATGGCGGTTTTTATTTGGACACTGATGTGGAGCTTGTGAGAGGGTTGGACCCTTTCACAAAATTTAAAGCATTTTTGGCCTTCGAATTTTATAATTTGATTAATCCAGGTTCAGGATTTGGAAGCATTCCCAAAAACCCATTGATAAAAGAATTAATCGGCATCTATAAGGACAAAGACTTTATCTTTGCTGATAATACACTAAACCTGGTACCTTCCCCTGTATATACCACAGAATTTTTTAGAAATAGGGGTGTAGAAATCAATAATCGAATGCAAATCGTGGAGGATACCGTGTTTTTCCCAAGTGATTTTCTGTGTCCGTTAAACCAAAAGACGGCTCTGTATGAATTGACGATAAATACGCATGCCATTCATAAATTTTTCTGTTCCTGGTTTAATGATGAGCAGTTGAAAGAATGGGAAGAGGCAAAGCAGAATACAGCTGTCATGAACGAAAGACTAATGCATGATTTTATAAATAAGTTCTTATCTACAAATAAAGAAATCAGGTGAAAACATGAAACAGAACAAACCGGTTATACTGTTCGGTGCCGGACAAACAGGAATGAAAGCCCTCGAATACTACGGATGGGAAAACATTTATTGTTATGTGGATAAACATAAGGCAGGACTTTATTTCTGTGGGATACCTGTCATATCCATTGATGATTTGCAGAAAATAAAATTTGATTATCGGATCATTATCTCAACTGCACCTGATTCATTTGAAGAAATCAAGCAAGAGTTGGATCGAGCAGGGATTCAAGGGGCAGTTTTATATAACCCTGACTATGGAAAAACATATAAAAAGAATCCGCGACTTGAGAAATTTAAAAACATGCATAAGGGAAAGAGATGTTTTTTAATTGGCAATGGTTCCAGCTTACGAACAGAAGATCTGGAAATAATAGACCGACACAAAGACATAACATTTGCATCCAACAGAATATTTAAAATATACAAAAGTACAAATTGGCGTCCGGATTACTATTTTGCAGGAGATCAACGTTACATCATTCAGAATCTGGACGATATTATTGCCGAAAAGGAAAACAAATTTATCGTTTATACAAAAGAATATATAACTCCAGATATCCTTTCGAAGCTTATTGATGTCAAAGATCTATATCTGATTAAAGCAAGATATTTACAATATGATTCGGAGAATAATAAACTTCTTCCGTTCTATGAGGATTTGAATGAGCCCTATCCTTCATTTTCTGAAGATCCCTCAATGTTTGTATATGAAGGTTTTTCAATCACCTACCTTATGATGCAGTGGGCAGCTTATATGGGATTTTCCAAGTTGTTTTTATTAGGTGTCGACCATAATTTTAAACTAACCCGTAACTATTTCGAAAAATTCATTCCATCCCAGGAAGTCCCCGGGGAAATAGCCAATGATCACTTTAGCACCAATTATTTTAAGAAGGACGAGTTGATTAATATTGCTGATTTGCAATCATCTACGCAAGCCTATGGAAAAGCAGAGCAGTATTCAATAGAAAACGGTTTCCGAATCTATAATGCGACAAGAGGGGGAAATCTGGAGGTTTTTGAACGGGTAGATTTTAATGTCCTAATGAATAATAAATCTCAAGTCGGAGATTGAACCCACAAACATTTATTGGGAGAAATACTTAAAAAAAAGGTACTCCATTGTGACAACGCTGATTTTTTAAGATAGGGTCTGCTGAACAGATGCCTTTTTAACCCTTTGCATATTAGCAACAGGGTGTACCCGTTTTGTATAAGGTATCACCGACAGCAATTTCCCCTAACAGGGGTTGTTGAACTAGGCACTATTATAATATAAAATGCATTGTAACAATAGGATCTTTAAAAATTGGGTCTGAAATTATTTCCAGTAATTCTTGATGATACTTATTCGAGGGCAAGTGTACAGCCCGTAGAGAATAATCTTCATCTGAAAATGTGCCCCAGTTTTGCAAAGCCTGGAAACGTACTTGATTAGCTCCTACACTCTTTGCCATTAATACAAAATCTTTCATTTGTCTGAAATTATCTTTTTGGATTACAAAACATAATCTATAAAACTCAATGGCTCCCTTGTCAAGCAATTCTCCCATAAAATAGAGATTTGACAACAGTGTCCGAAAGTCCCCTCCGCGCCTTAACCTTCCATAAACATCTGGAGTAACAGCATCTACCGATACATTAATATCTTTAATCATACCTTCTAAGTTATCCATTTCCGCCCATTCGTGGCTTGTAAGTAGATTACCGTTAGTCATTAATATTATTTTTAGCGATGGATATTCTTCTTTGTTTATTTTTGTAAGAATATGTCTATAGGACTTACTGGCAAAAGGATCTCCTGATCCAGCAATATAAACAAGCTCTGCTTTTCTTAACAAGGGAAGTACTACCCGCTCCGTAGCTTCCTCAATCTTTATTAATTCTTCACCCTTATAGATTCTATGTTCCGATCTGCAACTAGGACATGACAGATTACATGATATATCATATGATAAATTAATTATTTGGGGCATTCCAGGCAAATATGTATTAGGATATAATGACATATATTTACTTTCTTCATCTGTTTTTTTATTCAATTTCCGCATATTATCATTTTCCGATAATATACTGGCTATAAATGGGCAGGACAATTTCCCGCAATATCTATATGATCCATCATATAAAGAGTTTCTAACAGAAATCGAACTGTCAGAATTCCAAATATCATCAATCTCATTGTTGTATATGTTCCCTATAGAAGTTCGCATCCATACTGCACAGCAAGGATGTACATATCCGCCAACAAGTATTTCAAAATTAGTAAATGGTAAATGGCAAAAATAATCCTTCAGTTCAAATCCAACATCTTTGCCTTTCCCAAATTTCATATAAAATTTAGCTCGGAAAATGATATCCTGCAATCGAAGATCATTCGGATGAATATGTCGGATCTTTTCCAGTATACTAATAGGCTCGTAATAATTTCCATCAACTAATAAGAGCTCACATAAAATATAAATTCCACAAATAATTTTCTTATTATAAGGATCTTTGTTACCAGTAGCAAATATGTAAAAGTAATCAACTAATTTCTTTGTCAATTCAGGGTGCAAGATAAGCTGTTGATGAATTAAAGACAATATCCTGGGGTCAACTGAAAGTTCAGGTGACTCATTTTCATAAAAATGAATAAGGCAATCACATAATTCAAATATATAATTATCCAACAACGAATTATCTGAAACATTTTGTAAATAATTGAGCAGATCAACGCTCCAGCAACTGGTATTTCCAGGCATTATTTTCTCCTCCTCTTTTAATGCATTACTGACCCGTAAAGTATATGTCCTATTAAGACAATCGGTGATTTTAAAATAATATAATCATAGCTGACAATGAACTGATTCAAGAGACTTCGCTGCCGGGTCAATACAAAATATCTCGTTATTTTTCTGTTTTTTTTGCATGATCTCATCATGGGTAAGGTCAAGAAATAAACCTGCAAGAACCTTGTTTACCGTTTCATGCGCAATAATCAGCACTGGTCTTGTCAAATCCATCATTTTAACGGCTCGGCTCACTCTTATTGCGATATCGGCATATGATTCACCGCCCGGCCATTTGATATTCCATTTATCGCCTGCATCTCTCCCGCTAAAAAAGTCGGGAAAGATATTTTTCGCCTCATTCAATGATAGTCCCTCGCACTTGCCATGATCGCACTCCACCAGATCATCCATGTAAATAACGGGAAGCCCAATTATTTCCGAGATGATATCGGCGCTTTGACGGCATCTTTCCAGCGGACTGGAGTAGATAACAGAAATACCAAAGTCGCCAAGCAGCCCGCCAATGCTGCGTAAATTTCGGATGCTTTCAGGTAACAGGGAAGAATTCAATCTGCCCTGAAGTTTTCCCTGAGCATTCCATTGTGTCCTGCCATGGCGCATGATGCATATTATTGTATTATGGTTCAACATGAATTTCACTATTCCGTTTAATATATTTTGTTCCGTAATGTCCTGCAAGCAAAAAATCACTTTCAATCTTGCTCATACCAAAATACGAGTTCATGGACTCCACAGGTAAGTGATCCTTATAAGCTAATAGCTCATCCAAAGATGTCGCTTTATTTGCAATTTGTATCAATTCGCTGTATTCGTCCGGTTCAAGACTGCAATCTATATGATGTGAGAATGTGGCTCTCGAGACACAGAAATGCCTTTCAATCATTTTCGCGCCAAGTCCAATTGCAACCAGGCTTGGAATATATCCTTCCTCATGCCCTGAATACCCTATCTCTATATTGGAAGATGAAAATAAACGGATTAGTTCGGGAATGTTTCCAAGGCGTAAATTTTCCGAATTACATGGATATTCTGATACACAGTGTAATACGGTTAACTTTCTAAACGGTGCGAGCCTGTTAAGAATCATCTCGATTTCTTCAACAGTTGAACCTCCAACAGAAATAACAATTTCCTTGCTTTTTGGTACATTGGCCAAAACAGCCGAAACAAATCCGGAATTTCTTATGTTTACAGAGGCGATCTTATAACTGTCGAGATCAAATTTAAGCAGGAAATCCAATGAGGGAATATCCTGCGCCGTAGCAAACCATGGTATGTCTTGAGCCTTGCAGGATTTATCAAATCTGGCGAAATCGTATTCATCAAACTCGAAGGTTTCCCTGTATTCGGCGTATGTCTTTCCATATGGGCTTTCATAAGGGGTATTTAATTTCTCAGGAGTATAAAAAGAATAAACATCCTTTTTCTGCATTTTTATTAGCGAACAACCAGCTTTTGCAGCCTTGTTAACCATTTTCATCAACAGGTTAAAGTTACCGATGTGGTTAATGGTAAACTCTGCAACAAATCGAATCCCGTCCATTTTTTATCCTCTCCGGTTCATATGCCTTGCTATCAGTTCCGCAAACTCATAATCCTGGGCAGTGTCAATATCAGATGCTTCAAATTTATCGACTTCAAAAATATATGGCTTCTTTCCAATCCGGCAATTTTGCTTAGTTGCAACTTCTTTCCTAAAAATGTAGAAACCATTCGTTTCAACCAAGACGGGAGCAATATCTTGTGTTCTTGGGATGTCGTCAATGTCATAGTTTAGCGGCTTGTTTCCAAACCAACACAGGCTTTGGATACGTTCGACACAAAAAGCTGAATCAAAGCCTTCATACTTTACCTTGTTGAGGGCCGTCTCTATGGATGCGGATCTTAAAAATGGCGACGTCACATGCGTTAATATATAAATGTCAGCTTCCACGCTCTGAATAAAGCTATGAACGATTTCCATGGTCTTTACCTGATTTCCATCAAGGGAAGAGTCCCGTTTCAGAAACCTGATTGGTGCAGGCAGATACTCCCTAATACTCTCATCACTACAAAATACATAGCGTTCATCTATTCCATTCACAGCAGATATCGCAGAGAAAGCATAGTCGCAAACCCGCATATCACCAAGCGGCAGCAAGTTCTTTCCCGGTAGCCGTTGATTGTTTAACTTGATAGGTATATAAGCCACAACTTTCACGCCAACACCTCTTTCATCATGAATAAGAAAAATGTTCTCTTCTTTGCAGACGTTAACCGAAGCTTTAAGTCCGTTATTTATGGATACGCGGCCAGCGTTGCCTTCCGGCACTTTCAGGGTACCTTTTTGATTACACACAATACTGAAGAACTCTAGTCTGGAGTCATAATGTCATATCCGCATTCTCTGCTAAATTCCTTTATTCGTCTAGAACGTAGGTTTCTCCAAATATCATTATTGACACTTTGGCATTAGCTTATAAACACTCATTTATATATCGGAATAAATCGATAAAACTTAACTCTTAGTTTGCTAAAACAATCCCAAAAACAATCAAAGTCATACCACAAGGCATGCGACGAAGATCGGATAAACGGAAGTGTCAAAAATGCCATAAGCACACAACAAAAACATCGCCCGCGTTCAAAGTACAATGAACGCGGGCGATGTTTTTTTGCTATTTGTCAGATGTTCATCCGACCTACGCATCGAAACTGAACATCATCATGGTGTTACGTTAATGTAGAAGGTATGTGTTGAATTATCTGACAATGTCATAACAAACGACTTCATTACGGCAGTTGTCCTTCTTAACAGATTGGTCGAGCTGGTCTTAACAAATACAAGATTATCACCGGAAATCGTATATTCGCCTGAATCAACCGTAACACTTCCGTTCATTACAATGCTAGTAATAGTCAGGCCTTTAAAATAGAACGGAATGGGTAGATTAACTGCTGAGGCAGTGGAGCTGGTAATTGCCTGTGCCGAAGTCAAATTGGCTAAGGTTACAGCACTACCAGTGACAATAAAGCCTGCTGTGGTGTATACCGGATTAATTGTAATCTGCAAGGTTCCATTTATACTGGAGTCGCTATTGGATGTTGCCTTAACGGTTACTGATCCGGGACCGGTTGCAGTAAGCAGTCCGCCGCTCGTTGTTATTGTAGCCGCTCCGGTGCCATTTGTCACACTCCAGGTTACGCTCTTGTCTGATGCATCATCAGGTGCAACGTTCGCAGTCATCTGCAGCGTGCTGCCGTTATTTACACTAATCGCTGAAGCAGTTACCGTTATGCCGGTTACAGCCACAGTCGCAGCGGTTATTGTGATTTCCTGGGTTCCAACTACACTGCTGCCATCATTGGCTGTTGCCTTAACGGTTACCGTACCGACGCCTGTTGCAGTAAGTGCGCCGCCCGTAGTGATCGTAGCGGAGCCTGAACCATTTTCAACGCTCCATGTCACAGTTTTGTTTGTCGCATTCGCAGGTGTAATGTCCGCAGTCATCTGCATCGTGTCTCCGTTAACCATAGTGATTGCAGAAGACGTTACTGCTATAGCAGTTACAGGTTTAGCCGTTTTTAGCTGATTAAAGCCGTCCGTGATATAAGAACTGTTATCCGTGTAATTTTTATAGGTAGTAGCGCTCAATGCAGTCAAAGTGTATGCGCCGCCGATTGATATGTCACCATCTTTCCAGTCCGCATAGGTATTCATCTTGGCGTAGAACTGGAAAGCAGCAACTCCTTTATTATTTATTGCAAGGGCAGCACCGGTAGTATCCGTGTCTGTTGCTTTATCCAGTGCGAACGCAAGAGAAGCCTTTTTGTCTGTAGTGTTAAAAGCTGCCAACGCTGCAGACGTGGAGGAGTATGTACCTTTTGCGGTAATAGAGCCGGATGTCGTAGTAAAACTGATGGCACCGCCAGTGATCCCTGTTGCACCGAGAGCTGCGAAATAGATATCCTTGGTTGTTACTTCGGTATCATAAGGCGATAATGTTGACGGGTCACCAATAACGGTTACGCTGCTTGATGTCGTTGATAGCGTAAGGTCAACCGCAACCTTTACAGGGGTTTTAGTCTTGTTGATAAAAAAATAATCCGTTGTGGCAACCTGGCTGCCGGAGATGACGTTGAGTTCCAGAGGGTCAAGTGCAAAGTCAAGATTCATCGGTACAACGACACTTGGTGTTACGTCATCTACAGTGCTGTCACCGGTAATGGTGTTAGTCGTCTGGTCAGCAAATGCTGTGATGGGAAGAGAAATTACAAGCACTAGAACTGCTAACAAAGCAGCTAAGGTTTTGAATGCTTTCTTCGTTTTTTTCATTTCTTCATGTCTCCTCTACAATAATTTTTTAGTTGTTTATGTTATCCATCCTAGCATTGCTGTGCAGCTAATATTCCAAAGACATACGACTATAGCAGTACAGTAAGCTGCGATGTATTAGCATCGGAACTGTTTAAAAATCACTTTTTTACAATCAGCGTGATATTAAAGCCCATGTTGCTTTCAACTTCCTTTCCATTCTCATCTGTCATGTGGATAGACACAACAGCAGGATACGTTCCCTTTTCCAGTTCCTTGTCCAATTTTATTTCCTCAAGCTGCGTGCCCAAAGGTATCTCGGATGAAGTATACACAAGTTCCTTCGTATCTTTCAGCGTTACGGTAAATGAAAACGGATAGTTGTTAGAAGCCGAATTGCCCATCACGGCGTTGGTGGATGCGGATTTCCCATCCGGGAATTCCCAGGTTGTGTTCATATGGGTTTCAAACATCCCCTTCGCCACCTTATTATTGATGTCAGCCTGGATGCTGGCAAGATTGCCCTTATTGATTACCTTAACCGCACTGGGATCTGTTTTCGGTACCCTTAGCAACAAAATGGCAATGACTACAGCGGCGCATATAATCACAAGAGAACCCAGTATCAGGATAACATGCTTGGTTGTCAGCCCTTTCGCGGCTACAGTTGATTTTTTTTTGTTCGGCATTTTATAATCTCCTCATACTAATATCTTTTGCAAAGGCTTTGAATAAAAGTTCCCAGTTACAAGCATCAATAATCCTATCTCGGCTTAATGGAAATCACCATAAAACTTATCATTCCATTTTTTCCTTATTCGGCTCCTGCGTATCGTTATTATTCAAGTACTGAAGGCGCTTTCGGAATTTTGTCCTATGGGCTATGCTTCGGAAGAAGGATGCGGTTGTGATACAAACTTCGAAAACCCATCTCTTGGGGATGACTCCAAATACAATGAGATAGAAGTGACTCGTTCAAATCTGATTCATCTCCTTCCGTGGATGACGCCGATTCCTGTGAATTTTACCATCGCTAATCCAATTCTGATTCATCTCCTTCCATGGCGACAATCTAGAATTGCAGTTTTCAAATAGTATTATTTAATAATCTAATAATAGCTTTTGAGCGTTCATTAATTATATCGGGAAAATACACAATAGACTTAACTTTAAATTTTAAAATCAAGAAAGATTTTTATTACCCAGGATTTCTTGAATGAAGAAACCCAATTGCAAACAACAGAAAATTCATAGACAAAACCATGTAAATATTATAAAATATATATAAAGTAAAGGATGTGGACTAATGAATTTCTCAGTCATTGAGAATAACCTTTATAATGTAATTTTATCTGGCCACAGTGAGTTTATTATTTATCCTTTTGGTGAATCCGGATTCCTTACAAAACAAATTCTTAATCAGCAATACGGAATACAGGAAAAATACATAATTGATAAAAAGTTCAGCTTTTTTAATAGACAAATAAAAAATGTTGATTTCCTGGATACAATAAACTGCAAAAATTACGTATTTCTAGTAGCTTCAACTAATTACCACAATGAGATAGAATCTATTTTGTTATCTAAGCAAATCCCAAAAAACAATATAATAAACGTATTGCATAAAGATAACAGCAATAAACAATTAAACTATGTGGGGATTAAATCATATGGGCCTTTAGCGTATGAATATAATCCATTGATTGAAAGCATCGGAGCATTTTGTTCATTTGCATCAGGTACATGCGCAGTACCTAATCATATATTAAATGCAGTTACAAATCATGGCTTCTTATTTTCATTTGGAAAAGACAATTCAAAAAGAAATCCGGATTTGGTTTTAGTTGATAATCAAAAGTATAATTTATTTGAAGAAAAAGTTAATAAAAAGGTAAAGATAGGTAATGATGTATGGCTGGGTCAAAATGTAATTATTACTTCCGGCGTTACCATAGGAAATGGTGTTATAGCTGGAGCCGGTGCGGTGATTACTCGTAACGTACCTGACTATGCAGTTGTTGTCGGAGTACCGGCAAAAATAGTTAAATATAGGTTTACTCGAGACCAAATAAAGAAATTAAACGAAATAAAATGGTGGGATTGGGATCTGGATAAAATCAGGGATTGTTATAATGATTTCTTTGATATAGATTTTTTCATAAATAAACATTTCAAAGAATGCTGACATACTTCTTACCTAATACAATAAAAGCCAATCATTAAATGAATCCGGCACATACAACTTTTCACTGATTACCTAGCTTCCCTCCGGCAGCGACTTTATGTAGTCGAGTAAGTTAAAATATACCATATATCCTAACTCTTCTAATTTAGCAGCTATTGAAGATGCAATTTTCATATCGGTAATAGTAATGACTACTGGTAATGAAGAGCTTGCACAAGATGTGAAATCCGGCTCTGTCACATTGACGTCGAATATTTTTCCAATTTTATCGGCATTAATATCCCATATGGGAAATTTGAACGGTACTTTTGCTGCTTGAAAAAACTTCAGCATGGAGCACATATTTCTACCGGCACCGTAAAAAATGACCGGTTTGCCTTTTAGCTTCGTAAATGCAGACCGGATATATGCCCTTTCAGAGGAAAAAGTAAGCTTACCCGAATCAAACCAGATGGAATTCATTTTTACACTTCTATCAAAAACTGCCATTTGATCAGAACTATAATGCCTGCCAAGAAATTCTCTCACTCTTTTAAAATAACCGAAATTAATCATATTGGTTTCCCATGGCAGCATAAACGCCTGAAACAGATTTCCTATATATTTTCTGGTATCGGATGTAATCTGAAATGCAACAATGTTGTACAGTGGATCGTCATCCTGCCGAAAAAGATACTCCGCCTGTGGCAAAAGCTTCTCCGCCACGACCGAACACATGAGGATACGCGGGGCAAATCCCGACAATGCATCATTTATTGCATATAAGGAAGTATCATGCAGAACCACGATAGCACCATCCTTTAAATACGGCAAGGCGCATAAAAAGTTTATCGACTCGATGGGATGCTGGTGCGAGGTATCAATGACTACAAAATCAAATGTTTTTCCCATGTCTTCAATTACCTCTGAGAGGTCTTTCCCCATAATCAGGTTCCATTCATTTAATGGTCCATCTGAAAACGTATTCCAAACATCAAAGCCTACCGACTGAGATTTGTCAATCCAGCAAACATCGGCACAGTCTATGCTCGTCAAAGAAGAATCCGGCATATCACTGATTGCGTTAAGGATATTTACGCTTCCTCCTCCGGAACAAACGCCTATTTCCAGGATATGTTGAGGCTCGTACCAGCGAATCAGCCCATTGATGAATTTACGCTCAACTGTAACCATTTCGCTGTGGAGATTCAGATAATCAATTTTTTCATAATGGGAAATGTCGTATTTATCTGGTACAATCGGAAGTGTGTTTATCAAATCGTGTTTCATTTTTTCTACTTACCTTTTTTTAAATTTTTACTGTGTAAAAATTATTTTATCATATTCACATAGATCATCCGTAAATATTAGCTATTAGTTAAATTATTTGATGTTTACCCCAGAACTAATGAACAAAACCCATAAATCTACTTTATTCATCTACGGGGTTTATATTGTATACATTCGCAGACACATTCCCAAATTTTTCATCGGCGGGCCCGTCCCCTTCAAGGCTGATTCTGCTTGATTCAATTTAAATGAAGTTTCTTTTGGAGTTGTAACCAGTTCTGTCACTTTCCTCAAAACTTCATCGGATGAATTCGTTCCCTGTAATGCAAATTCTGTCTGATCCAACTCCAATGCCGCCCCTGTGGAGGTTGTCTCCGTTTCTGTCTGATCCAATTCCAATGCCGCCCCTGTAGAGGTTGTCTCCGCTTCTGTCTGATCCAATTCCAATGCCGCCCCTGTAAGACCATGCGTTTTTTTTGTTGGTATAGTTTCTACACTATATTGAATTTTAATTGTCACATCCCCGTTGCGCCAGCCCATGGCAGGATTCTCGTTCAGATTGCCGGAAAAGCTTATTGAAAATGAATTATCCTCAGTGCCAGTTTTTAAAGAAGCTATTGGTATAGATACCTGGCTATCACGTTCTTCATCCGTTAAAACAACAGGTGGGATATCGTCCCGTCCAAAATTTATAACCAGGTAGATAGCTTTCAAATCTGATTTGCTTTCCATATCAAATGGCCGCGTCAATGCTTTAAAATCCTTTTTATTGGCAAAAATAACCTTCATGTCGGTAAAAGTAAATTGAACATCTGTACTACCCAGGTTTTCAATTTTGTATATATCTGAATATATTTGTCCCTTTCCATTTAATTCATAAGGGTCAATTGTAATGGAAACCGTTAACGGCAGGACAACATCCAACAAATCAGAATCATATTCTATGGCACTTTCGCTTGTGCTCCCGCTTATGGCACTTTCACTTGTGCCCTCGCTTATGGCACTTTCGCTTGTGCTCCCGCTTATGGCACTTTCGCTTGTGCCCTCGCTTATGGCACTTTCACTTGTGTTTTTATCTATAGAACCGGCACTTTCTGCCACGTAGGTTTCTTCTGCAAGGGTGGGTAAAGCTGAAAACAAAAAAAAGATTGAGATCATAGCTATACTCAATACTTTTAAACTCTTTTTCATTTTACCCTCCCCCTTGTTTTTTCATTATGCGCTCCGACAAGCCTTTCGCACCTATTATAACGTAACCCTATCTAGATTTATATAAAGTTAGCAATCTATAGCCTTTTGCACCTTACCTACTTGAAAGCATCAAGATAAGCTAGATTCCCAGTATCTGCCGACTTTCAATAGCTTCATACAACGCACGGAAGATATAGTAGTCAGCAGGGGCCGTAATTTTTATGTTGTTGGGCGGGCTATTTATTATGTGCATCTCTATTCCATAGAGACCAAGCAAATGAGAGGAATCTATTGTCAGCAATCCATCCCTTCTTGACCGTTGATATAAATCCCATATCATCCCATAGTAGAACGACTGGGGGGCTTTTGCCGTATACATATTGCTGCGATTTGGAACAGCATCAACAAATTCACCGTTTTTGCTGCTTAGTATGCTTTCTGTTGCCGGTTCTGCCGTAATTGCCGTGCCGCATTCCTTAACCATGGCGATGTTTGCTGAAATCAGATCCTCTGTAATCAATGGCCTCACCCCATCATGAATTAAAACAATATCCTCTGCTTTACAGACGTTTTCCAAAGCTTTCAGTCCATTATATATGGATTCATGGCCGGTTTTGCCTCCCGGTACTATCTGTGTTACCTTTTTGATATCATAATGTTCCAGAAGTCTTTTTAGTTCATTAATCCAGCTTTCAAGACAAACAACAACAATGTTGTCAATTTCCTTATGATTCTCAAAGTGATCCAATGTATACGAAATGATTGGTTTTCCGTGGAGTTCAAGAAACTGTTTTGGTTTGGAACGGGTATTCATTCTTTGCCCTGTCCCTCCTGCAAATATAAGGGCTGTATTCATATCGTTCCTCCTGCTTCAGTATTCTAGCTATGGCAAAAAAACCTCCATTAATAATATCGAACTAAAATGATAAAACTTAACTCTTTATTTGTCAAAAACAATCATTGGAAGATAAGTTTAATCTTGCATCAAGTTAATCCTTCCCACAGAGATTCTGCCATAAATAGTACTAAAGATCTATGGTTTTCCAATACAATCCATGTTATAATGATGTTGGGATTTTATAATTCTATTTGATTGGTTTTGTCGAAGAACGCCGTAAGGAGTACAAACGTTGAAAGAAGGAGGATTGCGTTGACAAACAGCATTTATGGAATCAACAGCATAAATGGTGCAAGCAGCATCAATAGCATTTATGGTGTCAACAGCTATAAAAACTATCTGTTGAGCATTGCGAGCCGTCAGGCAAATCAGGTTTCAAGTCTTCTGAACGCCGCCGTTACAAATGCCGGGCTCTCAAGCGGTACCCAGTCGGAATCCTCTTATCTGAGTCAGTTAAACCAGTCCATTTATTCTGCGTATTTGGCAAAATCCACGTTTTCATTGAACAACAAGATTGCTGTAACCAATGATAGTAAGGTAATATCAGCTACAGCTCAATGGAATGCTTCAGAGAAGTCCTACTCGATGAAGGTCTCAAACCTGGCAGCTGTACAGGTCAATACGGGATCCTCCTTTGCTGCAAATGATAAATCGGTTATCGGAGCGGGCATGAATCTTTTTAAAATTAAGAGTGGAACTACTGAGAGAAACATTTCACTTGTGATCAACAGCACTGATACAAATAAGACGGCTTTTGCAAAACTTGCATCCGCCATCAACAAATCGGATGCCGGCGTGAAAGCCAGCGTTGCAACCGGCTCGGACAACCGCCTCTATTTTTCGCTTGAATCTTCCAAAACAGGATCAAAGAACGCCTTCTCATTGACTGATCTGCAAGGAAATGCAATTTCTGCAACAGGCACCGGAACTGTGAAGAATAAAGCACAGGACGCAGTTTATTCAATAGATGGCAAGCAGGTTGTTTCTTCTTCAAATACAATAAACCTCGATAACGGCAAGGTTCTGGCTACGCTTAAAAAAGCCGGTGACACCGAAGTCTCACTGAATGTCGTTTCGGATACGGAAAACAGCAGTTTGCCGGATTACTACACCTATATCAACGAAATGCTCTCTTCCGGAAATTACGGTTCAAATTTGATCAGAGGATCCATGGTTGATATGCTTCTATAATTATTTCTTTTTATCAACAAAATAGGAGGGTAAACTGACAGGCCCGGGTGAATAGGCTTTGTTAACTTTTTTCCCCTGGTTTATCTTTTTAATTTCTCCGCCAAGCTCATTCAGAAGTTCTTTGCTTTTGCTGCTGTTCAGCTTCTCTATCTCACTTATTTTTTTTATCAACCCCAGTATCTCGGTGGTAATCCCCTTTAATTGAGCTGCTGCAGGATATGTTGAAACATCAAGCTCCTCCAGGCTGTTCACTCCGGCTGTTGATTTAAGCCTTCCCATATATACGCTGAATTCTTCGTCCAGCTTATCGATCGCATCAATCCTTATTTGCTTCTCATCAATCAACTTCTGCAGAACAGGCAGAGTATCCGATTTGATAACGCCCGCCTGAGCTTGTGTCAGATCGGACATTTCTATCAGAAGCTTCTGCTTGTTCTTTAGGTTCTCAATCATTCTATCAAAATATTTCTCTATCGAAGTATTCATAAGCTCCTTTATTTAGCGATTTGCTCCAGTTTGGGCTGCTGTTTGGCAATCTTCATTGCCTGGGCCCAGGTGTCACGCAAGTCCCTGGCAAGTCCGAGGATTTCTTCCAGTATTTCCGCATCTTTTTGCATGTTGGCCTCAACCAGTCTCCGATGCATGTATTCATACAACATAGCCAGTCCGGCGGATAATTCATATTGCATATCCAGGGTGGCCTGGAATTCTGTAATAATGTCTTCTGCTCTGACTATACTTTCGTGAGCTTTTTGGACATCCTTGTCCTCTATTGCTTTCTGGGCCTGCATGATGAATCTGACCAATCCGTTGAAAAGCATCAGTGTCAGTTCCTCAGGGCTTGCAGTAAAGATTGAGCTTTCTTTATAGGTATTGTGTGCTTGTGCCGTTACCATATATTCTCCTCTTAACGCTATACTTGGCTAACTATTTCATTATGACTTGTTTATTGGAATTGCTGTGTAAGCCAGCTGCTCTGCGAATTCATATTGTTAATAAGAGTCTCTAATTGCGCGAACTGGGAATAATAGCTGTTCTCCTTATCAGACAACTGCTGATTCAATTTATCGATCTTATCATCATAGTCCGTTATCTGATTATAAAGAGTATTATTATACAGAGACCTGTCTCCTGTCATCCCTGCCTTTTCAAGCAGAGCTCCCCTTTGTCCATTTATAGTCGTGGTTCGGATATTATCCTGAAGAATGTCCGATAGTCTGTTGATAAGTCCTGATTCCTCGAAACGCTCCGATCTCTTTGCCGAATCCGCAGCTGCTTCATTATAGCTGACATCCGAAGTATTGGTA
Organism: Bacillota bacterium; assembly: GCA_023399355.1. Classification (GTDB taxonomy): domain Bacteria; phylum Bacillota; class Clostridia; order Acetivibrionales; family DTU013; genus UBA1305. The sequence continues at coordinate 58,304 of JAEWQC010000135.1, forward strand.
AATAAGGAAATGACCTGGTCGGGATTCTCAGTTAATGCATTTTTCAACTTTTCGTCGTCGATGTAAAGTTTTCCTTTATCCATCCATGAACTTGACTTGATCCCTATGGACGAAAGGGTCACTCCCGAACTTCCGGCAGCTTTCATCAATGCATTCCGCATATTCGTCGCAATAGACCTGAGTGTTGTATCGCTTGCGAGCAATCCGCTCTTTGCTTTGGCTTCCCAATCTTTGATCTGATCCTCTGTCATGGCTTCTTTCTGTGTATCGGTAAGCGGTTCATAATCATAATTGCGTTCTTCCGAGATCATTGTGTTTATTTGATCAAGAAGATCGTTATATTTGGTAACAAAGCCCTTGATCATATCAACTGCCTTACTCGGGTCGGAACTGACCGAAAGTGTAGTCGCAGCTGCATTGTCTTTCTTGAGATTAATGGTTATGCCGCCGATACTGATGCTGTTGGTTGAACGTGTCACAACCTGATCGCCATTTGTGCCGTCATTGAATGTCAGGCTTGCATCACGGCCCGCTGCACCGGACGCAGTAAGTGAAAGAGCTCCCAGAAGCCCCCCGTCGGTTTCAGTTGCAGTGATCGTAGATGTTACGCCTGTTGTCTTTGTTTCAAGCAAGAACTTGTTGTTTGTGCTGTCATAACTCATCCTGACATTTGCAGCGGCATTGGAATTTACAGCTGTTATGATGTTATTCAAAGAGGTTGTCCGGGAATTGAAGTGGAAACTCTGACCGTTTATTTCAAAGTTTATGTCATTATCGGCACCGTTTACGGAAAGGGGCACGGCAAAATTGTCGCGTATATCGTAAATATTCGCATTCATATTAATTTTATTTGAAAGATTAGTACCGGACAATCCCAACGCAGAAAGTCCTTTGCTGTTGGCTGCCGATGCAGAAAGTGCCGTTTTCGCATCAACACTTTCAAGCACAATTGCGTTATTTACATTTTTAACTTTTATCTTTCCTGAACCGAATCCATTCGAACTGTCATCCACCAATCCCTGTATGGCAGAAACAACGGCATCCGTGTTGGCATAGGCAGTACCTGCGGGCAGTTCGAATTCTTTTGTTGTTGATCCAAGGGTTATTTTAAATCTGTTGTTGGTTAACGAAGTTGTCAGACCGGAACTCAAGTCTTTCCCGAAGATTGCATTATAGCCTCCATTAACCGTATCAGCAAGGGAGAGCGTGTTCGTGTTGTTGGTTGCAAAAGTAAGCTTATCCGTATTCGTGCCTACGGTAATCTTGCCGCTGCCGAATGCAGTATCAATTTTGCTCTGTATGTCATTTCTCAAGTCAGCCAGGTTTGCAGGATGATCTTTTATTGTAATTTGCTTTGTTGTCCCGTTAAATGTCACCTGGATTTTATTATTGTCAGCATCGGAACTAATCGCATTAATATCCGCTGTAGTCAAAGACCTCCCTGTAATTCCGCCTGCAGCATCCGTTCCGGTTACTTTAGCAGTCAATGCGGTCACAACATTACTTATAGTGTAATCGCCGACTTTTGCCCCGGAGCCTGCTGAAGCAGAATAATATGCGGAAGTGTCCGTCCCGTCGTATTTGACCGCAAATGCGCTGTATGCGGAAGCGCTTCTCATATCCGATGTCGATTTCAGGGAATTGAAATAATCGTTGTTAAACCCCTGGAGCGCACTGGTTATGGATCTGTATTTCTCCTGCTTCCAAAGCAATACCTGCCTGGATTGGGATACCTTGTCCACTTTAGCTTGTTCAACCTGCATCAGGGATTTAACCATTCCGTCAACATCCAGTCCTGATAAACCGGTCATTCTTGTAATATTGTTATATGCCGAACTAATATTGCTCATTCAATCACCTTCTCTCATCAACAATAAGTCCCGCCATCTCCAGCATGTTTGCAACCATATCAAGTATTTTCTTTGGCGGCACTTCCCTTATGACCTCTCCTGTATCATTATCAATCACCTTAACCATAATCTCATGCGTCTTTTCATGCACTGAAATCGCTACCCGCCTGTTCGTACCTTCAAGAAGCTTGTTCATCTTGCCTGCAGCTTCAGAGACCGCTTTTTCATCAACAGGTTTATCCGATTTATCCGTGCCAGTCCGCTGCTGGGGCTGATTATCCGACGCATTTGTCTTTTGTGGGATGGGCGGAAAGCCATTTGCCGGTCCTTGATTCCCCGTGCTGCTTTGTATGGCAGCCGCATTGGCATCCATGCCTGAAATTCTCATATCAATCCCTCCATGAATTGCAATCCTTTGTTTACAAATACATAACAATAAAACAATTCTTCCTGAATACTATATCGGTAGGTAACGTAATTTGATTTATATGTTTTTACCGGCAAGTCTCAAAGAGTCTCTATGTTTTGACGGCTTTTTACGTCTTTCATTGCATTCTTCGTATCAAAAATAAATCGTGATTTTTGCTGGATGAAATCGTAGTCATAAATCGTATGCATGGTAGTAATAATAACAAGATCGGCTGCTGAAAGTACTGCTTCCGTCAACTCGGCTGAAGTATAGTTCCTGCCTTTGAAGCTGAATTCCGGTACAAACGGATCATTATATTTCAGGTCCGCCCCATTAAGGACAAGATTGTTAATGACTTCAAGTGCCGGGGATTCCCTGACGTCATCGATGTCCTGCTTGTAAGCCGCCCCCAGCACCAATATTTTTGATCCCCGGAGCGGTTTGCCATACCGGTTGAGGATCTTCATCGAGCGCTCCAGTACAAACTCGGGCATATAGTTGTTGATTTCCCCGGCTGTTTCGATAAGTCTCGTATGATAGCCATACTCTCTTGCTTTCCATGTCAGATAGAACGGGTCGACAGCTATGCAGTGGCCGCCGACACCAGGTCCCGGGTAAAAGGGCATAAACCCGTAAGGTTTTGTCTTTGCCGCTTCAATGACCTCCCACATATCGATACCCATCTTTTCACAGATGATGGCCATTTCATTTGCCAAGGCTATATTTACATTTCTGAAAGCATTTTCATGGATTTTTTCCATTTCAGCAACCTTTGGAGAGGAGGCTCTGAAGACTTCACTGTCCAGTACATTATTATATAAGGCCGCCGCAATCTCAGTGCAATCCGGTGTCACACCGCCGACCACCTTTGGCGTGTTTTTAGTTTTGTACAGCTTGTTACCGGGGTCGACACGTTCGGGTGAAAAAGCCAGGTAGAAGTCTGAGCCGCATTTCAGCCCGGTTTCTTCAAGGATTGGCATCACGACTTCTTCAGTCGTTCCGGGGTAAGTGGTGCTCTCAAGCACCACAAGCATATCTCTGTGCAGGTATTGTGCGATTTCTTCGGCGGAATTAACTACATACGATATGTCAGGTTGGAAGTACTTGTCCAATGGGGTGGGGACACATATAGCGATGCAGTCGATTTCAGAAATAAAGCTATAATCATTTGTCGCTTTAAGCCCGCCTTTATTCACAAGACTCTTTAAATCGCTGGGAACAATATCCCCTATGTAATTTTTACCTTCATTAACCATCTTCACTTTCGGTTCCTGAACATCAAAGCCGATCACCCTGTACCCGGCCTTCGCTTTTTCAACAGCCAGGGGAAGGCCTACATAACCCAGACCGACTACACCTACAACGGCAGATTTGTCATTTATCTTGCGAAGCAATGTTTCTTTCAAAGGTATGCCCCCTCATTCATCATTCCATTTCAATTACGATATATTATTTATCGTCAGGATGTCCGTTTGGCCTTACAAACATTAATTGTTATTCCGGAATTGCCGATAACTAAAAAAGACAACGAAATGGGGGCGCTTATATGAAAGATGTAATCAATTTTGCACTGGTTGGATGCGGGAGGATCTCTGCAAACCATATTGAAGCTCTGAAAAAATTCGAGAATGAAGCAAAACTGGTTGCTGCCTGTGACATAGTAGAAGCAAAGGCACGTAAAGTCGGTGACGAGAATAATATAGATTATTATGCCAATATTGACGACATGCTTGACAGGGGCGGTATTGATGCGGTATCCATCTGTACACCAAGCGGACTACACCCGATACATGGTATTGCCATTGCCAGAAGAAAGCTGCATGTCATCACGGAGAAACCGATGGCGACCAGCTTGAAAAAGGCGGATGAATTGATTTCCGCATGTGATGAAAATGGTGTTCAGTTGTTTGTCGTCAAACAGAACCGCCTGAACTCCACCCTGCAGCTTGTCAAACGTGCTATTGACAAGGGCCGTTTCGGACGCATCTATATGGCAATTGTCAATGTCCTTTGGGCGAGGCCACAATCCTACTATGACGAGGCAAAGTGGCGCGGTACCTGGGAATTCGACGGAGGTGCGTTCATGAACCAGGCCAGCCATTATGTCGATATGCTCGAATGGCTGATTGGCCCTGTTGACAATGTATCAGCATATACGGCCACTTTGGCAAGAAAGATACAGACAGAGGATTCCGGCGTTGCAAGTATCCGCTTTAGAAGTGGTGCATTGGGTTCCATCAATGTGACTATGCTTGCTTATCCAAAAAATCTGGAAGGGTCCATTACAATTATCGGAGAAAACGGTACGGTGAGAATCGGAGGAGTAGCCGTCAACAAAATTGAACACTGGGAATTCAAAGACTATGACGATGACGACAAGTTGGTGGAGAGCACCGAGTATACTCCACCGAATGTTTATGGCTTTGGACATACAGGCTATTACAGGAACGTAATAGATGTACTCAAGGGAAAGGCCGAACCGGACACGGATGGAAGAGAAGGCCGCAAGTCGCTTGAATTAATCCTCGCAATATACAAATCCGCAAGAGAAGGGAAAAGTATCCCTCTCCCGTTGGAATACTGATGGATCATATCCATATTCAGCCGGATTTTCGAAGTTTGTTTAAGTATGGAAGGAAAGAAGCTGGCCCTATGAAGAATTATTTTGTACATGAATCAAGCTATGTCGACGAACCTTGTGAAATAGGGGACGGAACGAAAATATGGCATTTCAGTCACATTATGAGCGGATGCGGAATCGGCTGCAACTGCAACATCGGCCAGAATGTCGTTATTTCGCCTGAAGTGGTCATAGGAAACAATGTGAAGATACAGAACAATGTCTCCGTATATACAGGAGTTATTTGCGAAGACGATGTATTTCTGGGACCTTCAGTGGTATTCACCAATGTAATAAACCCGAGAAGCCATGTCAACAGGAAAAGTGAATATAAAAGAACAATTGTCATGCAAGGTGCCAGCATCGGTGCCAATGCAACCATTGTATGCGGTCATAGCATCGGAAGATATGCTTTTATCGGAGCTGGCGCAGTGGTAACAAAAGATATTCCGGATTTTGCACTGGTAATGGGCAATCCGGCAAAGGTCACGGGTTGGGTCTGCAAATGCGGAGTGAAGCTGGTATTCCATGACAATGGCAATTCGCTTATTAATGCAGATACCGCAGATCCTAATAAGGCAGGTAATATTGCAATATGCAGTATATGCGGCAACAGGTATATAAGAATTGGGAATAGGGTGAAAGAGGAAGACACTTAAATAACCGCATACTGCCTGTGCAGTTATTCCGGCTGCAGGTTCGCCCTCTTCAAACAAGTCGCTCAACAGGAGAATGTATATGGAGTATAGAAAAGTTCCTCTTTTGGATTTGAAAGCGCAATATGCCTGTATCAAGGACGAAATCAAGCAGGCTATCGATGAAGTGTTGGAATCCCAGCATTTCATACTCGGCCCGAAGGTTGCAAAACTGGAGGAAGATATCGCACAATACTGCAATTGCAGATATGCTCTGGGGGTATCATCCGGGACTGATGCCCTATTGCTTGCCTTGATGGCACTGGAGGTCGGTCAGGGAGATCTGGTAGTATCAACTCCCTTTACTTTCTTCGCAACTGCCGGATGTGTCGCAAGACTTTGTGCAAAGCCTTTATTTGTCGATATTGATCCATATACCTTCAATATAAGTCCAGCAGCATTGGAAAATTTGCTGGAGAGCCTTACGAAAGAAGAATTGTCTCATGTAAAGGCAGTGATACCTGTGCATCTTTTTGGACAGACAGCAGATATGGAAAGCATTGTTCCTGTTTGCAGAAAATTCGGCTTAAGGATCATTGAGGATGCTGCACAGGCCATCGGTTCCGAATGCATATTTGAAGGCAGCACTCGCCACGCAGGCAGCATTGGCGATATCGGCTGCTTTTCCTTCTTTCCGTCCAAAAACCTTGGCGGCATCGGAGACGGCGGAATGGTCGTAACAAATGATCCGGATTTGCATGAAAGGATGAAAATTCTCAGAGCCCATGGTTCACAGCCGAAGTATTACCACAAGGTAGTCGGAGGCAATTTCAGGCTCGATGAAATACAGGCGGCGGTGCTGTCGGTAAAGTTGAAATATCTGGATGGCTGGACGGAAAAGAGACAGAAGAACGCCGAAGTATATGATAACCTGCTGGGAGAAATCAAGGGCGATAATTTGTTGTTGCCGAAGACTATAACCGGCAACAGGCATATCTACAACCAGTATTGTATCAGAATGCAAAAACGAGACGAGCTTAAAGCTTATTTGTCCGAAAACGGAGTCGGCACCGAAATTTATTATCCCGTTCCGATGCACCTGCAGGAATGTTTCTCTTATCTGGGTAACGCGAAAGGCCGGTTTCCGGAAGCCGAAGCTGCAGCAGCAAGCTCGCTGGCACTACCGATTTATCCTGAGATCGGCAGGGAAGGGTTGGAGTACGTGGCTGGGGTGATAAAGGAGTTCACGGAGCAATAAATATCGATGCTTTAGTATAACAAACACAGTCTGCAAATATGAGGGTTGTGTTCATCATTTCCACTACGTTTTAGTTAAGAATTGCCTGTTTGCAATATAGAAATATTGCCACACCGGAAGTTCCGTCGACTTGTTCGTTTACTTCTTTAAAAATTTCAATTTGTTTCTCATGCAGCGCTTTTGCATTGTCCGATTCATCCTGCTGTACAACATAGTCTATAAAATCGGTCAAATTCGAAAAAGCGTTTTCAAAATAATAGCAGTCATATTCAGTCTTGCAGGCGGCAGTATCTTTAATGAAAGCATTCGAACGGATTGACCTTATTGCATCTGTTGCTTTCTGAGACAGTAAGACGGCTTCCTCCCTTCGGTTTTCTGTCTCGCAGTTATATGCAATCAAATGATTGGTCTTTCCTGTGCAGGTAAATATTACATCACCAATTATCTTGGAGAAAATATAATTCGGACCCAAAAGATCACATTCACATTCCTGCTGGAATTCTTCAGCTATAGTGATGCTCTCATCACAAATATCTATTTTAAGCGCCATGTTTGCCTGGTTGGGAAATAACCACACATAGCCGCTGGAGTAACGGATATTAAGAAAGCTTAACATGCCGCTGATATATCCTCTCGGAAAGCTTTCGTATTCTCTGTATATTCCTTTCGGATTCCACTTTACAATTGGCCCGTCATATCTGGGTGACAGCCAGTAATTAGTTCCGTCAAAGCAAATCCCGGAGTAGCGGCACTTTTTACTTCCAACCTCGAATACGTTTGAAATACAGGTATCCATATCAAATATAACAACCGCATTCGCACTTAATGCCGCTGCTACAATACAAGAACCGACCACACAAACCGACTTGAAATAAAACCCGTCAGGATTCGATATCAGTCTGTTCAGTGGTTCAAGCCAATCCGAAAAGATATCCAGCCTGCCTGTTGTCATATCCATCCTGACAATGGCAGGATGAGAAAATCCGACAAAAAACAGACACGTTTTATATGGAACCGCTTCGTTGTATTCTGGGCTGGAGAAATCTTGAATACCAGGCTTTCCCGTTGCTTCAGGGATGCTGATCTTTTTAAATGTATTACATCTGGGGCTATATTCCGCTATCTCTTGCGCGAATTTAGGTGCAAAATAAAGGTTCCCGTCATAAGCTGTTATCGGGCCATAAAGCCTCGAACCGTATGCTTCTTCTTCCGGGAAACTGCCGACATATTCCGCTTTCCAGGCCTGTTTATCCATCTTGAACAAAGCATTAAAATTGATTGCTGTAAACCATAAATTATTACCATCATCATACAGGTCTTCAAAAGTCAACTCAGTTGCACTGGTTCCGCACTTGCCGATGCTGACATTCTGCATCATTACGGGCTTGCCTGTAGAATGATACAGTGCGACAAGCGAGCTCCCGTCGCCATAATAGGCATCGGATATCGCAATCGCCCTGTTCAAATCGGCGCTGTCGTCATATATGCCAAAGCTCTGCCGCCTGTACTCGGCGACAATGTTCAGATATTCGTTCACCAACTGCGGACGCATGGACTCATAAGCCGCCATGTTCAACGGATGCGGACGCCAGAGCAGAACCGTATCCTCCCTGTTTTTGAAGGAGCCAAGCACATCACGAAGCTTGAGCAGAACTTTCTCATTTCCCTCAAGCAGATTGGAAATGCTGGTGTTATACAGCATGACTTTCTTCCTCGTTCCATCCGGCCTCTCGATCAGATTCCGCCACCGGTCCGGAATTTGGCAGTCTTCGCGTTTTGTGTTGATTACCTTGTCAAATTTAGGTGAACCTAGAACGATAAATTTTGATTCCGCATCTCCGAACCCGCCCTTGCAGTCATTCTCCTCTTCCATTTTGCGGAATTCGCGAAGATAAGTCCCCCTGATCTTTTCCGACTGAAGGATAACCTTGTCTGCATACAGTACGGCGTTACAGACACAAAAATGCTCCGGCACGTCATCCACACACACAAAGTAAGGCACATAAACGAGCAGGTCCGTCAGTTTTTTCAGCCGTTTGCTGTAAAAATCGGGATGCACGCTCGTCACGTAATTCCAGTCGTCATAGGGATTATGATTTACAATAATATCCGGACGGCGTTCCGCGATGTTATATTTCCGCCAGTCAACAACAGGAACATACTCGGGATATTGGCCGCTCTCGTCGTGCATTTGTCCCAGCGTCCCGTCCGGCAGCCGGTCATAGTAGGGGATAGGGACAACATAAGCGTCGCATTGCGGATCGTCTTTTGCCGCAAGCCACACACTCTCCATCGAATCCCACATGGAAGCTTTATACGGCAGGAATACCATTTCAAACTTGTTTGGTTTCAGTTCCTCCCTGATGCTGTTTTCCAATTCTATAAGTTGTTCCTGGAGTTGCCCGGTAAATGCGGAGTCATTTTCCTGAGCGCCAATTGCAATACTGATCTGGTAAAGCAGCTCGCAGTATTCTTCCAGGCAGGAGACCGTTTTCGTTCCCTCGCCCTCAATCTGTTCAATAAATTCACCGATTTGAGCCGCGCTGTTTTGGCAATCAGATAAAAGCCCAATCAAAGCCTGCATTTCCTTAACAGAAAACAGACGCTTGATTTCGGCATGTGCCTCACCCAGAGTTCCCATAAGCTCCAATAACTGCTTTTGCTGATATTTTCGCATCCGTTCCTTCCCCTGCCTGTAAGTTTCTGCCGCCTGCTATCCCTCGCACCAGTCGGCAAGCATTCTTTTGTACATATCTTCAAGGCTGTATTTTGCTTTCCAGCCGAGCCTCTCTATTTTACCGGCGCCAAGTTTTAGATTTGCATCCGGCGGGTAGCCTTGCTTTTCAATATCCGGAGGTTTGTCCACCATGACCGATACCTTATTGCCGCACACCTTACCTGCGACCAGTTCCGCCATTTCCCGGACCGTCATGCAAGCCTCGGGATTTACAATGTTGTACGCCTCTCCGTTTTCACCTTTTATAAGCAAAAGGAGCAACCCCCTCACAGCATCGCTGAGATAGCAGTAATTTCCCCGCGATTTTCCCTCCGTATGCAATACAATGTCTTTCCCGGCGGCCGCGCTACGGGCAAACTGCGCAAATACACGTGTGTCGTCACCCGGCGTACCGGCACCGAATGTCTGGGCAAGACGCGCAATTTTTACAGGAACGCCATATTGGGCAAACCAGCAGTTGCACATACACTCGCACAGGCGCTTGCTCTCCGGATAACAGCTCCGCACGGTTCTCAGGTCGAGAAATCCCAAATCCCCTTCCGTCACGAATGGAAGCGCAGGATCGGTTAGCCCGTATACCTCCATCGACGATAGATAAACCATGCTTCTCACAGACTTTTCCTTTGCCAGAGCCAATACATTGCTTGTGCCCTTGATTGAGGTTTCTATCACGCCGGCGGGGTTTGAAACCATCTCGGAGGACTTCGTTACCGCCGCACAATGGAATATATAGTCCACGCTGTCGTTGAGCATCAAGGATTCACGAATATCCTGCCTGAAGAACTCTGCCCCATATGCCTCCACCAGCCGCTTTGCCCGCTCCTTATGCATGCCGGACGCTAAAATCCGGATGTCCAGCACATACTTTTTGCTGGCAGCGAACAATGCCCGGACAAGTGCGGAGCCGATCAAACCAGTCGCTCCGGTAACAAGTACCGTACTGCTGCGCATTTTATCCCACGGGATATCGCCGTCCGAAATGATTTGTTCCATATCCTCCAGCAAAACCTTCGACAATATTCGCTTCCTCCTGTCCCACAGCTTTGGACTAATCGACAAATTTAACCGTCATGCGCCATGCAGTAGTTCAGACATGCCTTTTCTGCCTTTTGATGCGTGTTAAAACCGATGAATGTTTTATAACCCATCAGTTCAAAAATTTTTTTTGATTGTATAAAAATTTTATTACCGCTGCTTGGTTTCAACGAGGCAGAAGATATACCCCCCACTTGAAAACCAAATTGGTACCTGCCACCCAGGCTTTTTATGAAGCAAAAGAGCCAAGAGGCGGAGGACATCTTTCGCCTCGTTATAAATATTTTATCACAAAATGTCACTTCCTACAATGAACGGGAGGTGCTCATCAAGTTCGTCTGCCGGAACGAGTTAATTCGGCAAGCCTGCTTTTTGCTTTTCCGTAATCCAGTTTGGAAGCCATTTCATAATACTCCATTGCCTTTTTAATACTCCCTGATACTTCATAAAAGGCTCCCAGATTATAGGCGGCACGGAAGCTTCCCGTCCCGATTACACTATCATATATGCCAGTCTCTCCAATTCTGAGACATGCGAGATATTCCTGCTCAATAAAAGGCAGATATTGAATATACCTTTTCACATCAGATAATACCAGTTCCATATAAAACACACCGCAAACAAAATGAAAGTCCGGAAGATCCACCAAACGGCCCTCTTCATTTTCAATAATTCCGAGGCCCTCTTCAAACTTTTTCAAGGCAATGATATTGTACAGATAGGACACCACACCGGTATACCTGTAATTGACATGAACCGGAGCATACCTGTAAAACTTTTCGAAATACTTCTGCGCTTCGGTATTTTGGTTTGATACAAACAAAGTATTTGCGATCTGGAATAACAAATAGGGGTTTTCCGGCTCCTTCTCCATTTCCAGCAACAATATCCCAAGATTTCTTTCCGCTTTTCCGGACTCCAGATATCCATCATGGCAGACCTCCATGCCGATAGGGATTCTTGGTAAATCGCCGGATAACTGCTCATGGATCTTTCCTTCATAAAGAATACCCTTGGGAGCCAATCTGGATAGATAGGATTTGCTATATTGAAGTTCTCCGTCACGAATGAACCCGTTTGAACGTTGAATCACCCCTATGGCAAGACCGCTTTCCATAAAATTGCGAACAGCATTCCTGCAGTCATTGATGATGTATTCATCCGCATCCAGTATCAGGTTCCAATCCCCATAGGACTTTTCAATAGCAAAATTGCGCGCCGCGGAAAAATCGTTTACCCAGGCGAAATCATAAATTCTGGCCCCGAAGGATTTCGCAATTTCCTTTGTATGATCCGATGAGCCGGTATCCACCACAATAATCTCATCCACGATGCCTTTCACACTATCGAGACACCTTGAAAGATATTTTTCTTCGTTTTTTACAATCATCGTCAAAGATAAGCTTTTCATTTGTTCACATCCCAGTTAAGATACTGGCTAATAGCCTCATCCAAAGAATCTATAATACCGAGCCTTTTCAGTTCCTGATCCGCAATGGCTTGCATCCTGGCCTTAGCGGCTTCCCCTGCAATCCGCTTTACATCCCAGATATTCTTGATTGATATATTCGCTAAGCTAATAGGGTTACTATTTTTCTTAATAATGATCATCTTCTGCGACAGTCCAAATCCATTGACTATCAGACACTGTTTTTCAACAGCAGTCAGCCATTCTGCGAGTTTATGTTTAGCTGCATTAGTAATTTTTTCATCCCCGAAAATTGTTTGTATAGTGCTAAAAGTTACTTCTGCAAAGTCGGACTTCGCACCCAAAAGGTTGCAATCAAACGGATGGTTCATGAAGAAAGCGGAAGGAAGAAAACCGGCTATACCCAAACCGTACAACGAAAGTATGTCATTGATATATTTGATATCTCTTATTACTACATGTGGCGAAATACTCTTTATATCAAGAACCGTTATCGGATCAAACATGATGAATATGCCATTATCCCTGAGCGCATGTGAAATACTGCCAATCACGGATTTATACTTTCTTTCGTCAACCAAATGCAGTAATACATCAGCGGCAAAAATAAGATCATATTGATTTTCATTATACAGATTATTCTCAGAAATATCCCCTTCAATAAACTTAAACTTCGAATATTTCTTTTTCAATTCCTCAACAGCTTTTTCAGATATATCAATTCCCATATAACTTCCGGGTCCCTTCTGATTGAAATAATCAGTAAAAACACCTATGCCAGGCCCTAATTCCAAAATGTCCTTACCATTAAAATCTCCAAATAAGACCTTTTCGAAATATTTAAGCATTTCAAATCTGATACTGTACAGGTACGAATTATATAGCGTTCCCAAGCCGTTATGTCCAACACCTTCAAGGTCGAATTTATTAATTAACCTGTTGTTCCAGTAACCCTTATAGTCAAACTCAACATTCTTTTCTTTGATTTCTACCAGATTTTTAACTAACTCTTGAGCCTTCTCCAGTTGATCTTCAAAAAGATAGTTTTCTATTATAAAATTCCTGTATTCCTGAGCATCATAACTTGGTCCGGTTACCATTCCGACAGCATCTGAGATGGTGTTCCACAAATATCTTTCCGGATAGACCTCTGATGCCCCGGCAAAATTGTGGATAACAGGTTTCAACCCTTTGGCCATAGCCTGCATAACGCTCATGTTCTGTGACTCAAGAAGGCTGGAACACAAAATATAATTTTTATCATTCAGCCAGCTATCCAGATCCTTTTGCCAACCATCAAAAAAGAAATTGTTTTCCAGTCCCAGTTCCTTGACCATTTGTCTGAAATACAAAGCATACCTGTTATCCTGGCACTGCCCGGCGATATGAAGCACATAGCGGTTATCCCGGTCAAAGATCGCTTTAAATGTATGCAAGAGAAGCATGGGACCTTTTTTATAATTGATGTGACCTACATAAGCGATCCGATAACCGGGACTTCTTTTCTTAAATGTCCATTGACCGATATCGACACCATTTGGAATGACAGCTGTAATTTCCTTATTGACATTGAAGTTCGCAGAGACATAATCCCTGATGTACTGCGATACAAATACAAGCCTGTCTACACAGCTCCAGTTCACCTGGGAAGGATAGTCTGTAAAAGCTTCATAACTATGCAACCTGCAGATGATTTTTCTTTTCCGGGCAATATCTAGTTTGCTTCCGTGGGCAACCAATTCATCACACCACTCAAACCAGCAAATATCCGCCCAATCCATCCCATCATCTATCTGTCCAAAATCGGTTATGATCATTTTTCTCGTACAATATTCATCTGAAAATCCCCGTATAATATCTCCAAGGAAATTGTCCAATCCCAGTTTCACAAAAAAAATCATTTTCAGTTTATTTTTTATAATAACAGTTTTATCTATCGTCAGGATTCTCTCCAAAGCCTGTCTGACATTTATCTTCTGTTCTTGAGCTACAGCTACTGTTCCCGCTTTGCTATATAAATCAGCAGCAGCCTGATATTGTTCTCTTAATTCGTTAATATAGGCAAGATTAAACACCAAATCGAATTGAACCGAATCCTTCTTCAACCCATCCTGCAGCACAGATTCGGATTCATCCAGCTTGCCTTCCATAATATGAATAACCGCCTGCATGGAACAAACATCAGAGTCTTCCGGTAACTTCCCCTCTAATTGATCCAATAATGTTTTTGCTTCTGTCAAATGACCTTGTCCGATAAATGCTTCTATTCGCGATTTGATTGATTGAATCTGTTGAAACTCATCCATGGTATCCCTCATCCCTCAACGCTTTTCATATCAATTGCGGAGAACAGTTCATCCTTATAGTTGTTCATATAGCATGACATGAACGGATTCACACGGACGGCCTCTCCGAAATACCTTATTCCAGACCTGAAGTCCCCTTTGTCCACAGCCTCTCGGGCATAGTGCAAGGCAATAAAGAACCTGTCTTCCTGATTATCAAGAGTACTGTAATAAAGCCGGAGTCTCTCCATGTTATATAAAAAAGATGAAAGCTTGATGCCAGCTTCAACATATATCCTGAAAATAACGTGGTATCGATCTGGTATTACGGTCTCATCTTTATTCAATGTACCTGCCTCATGGAAAAGAACTGCATAAGAAATACCCGTATAGAGTTTTAAAAAATTATAATCGTTGCCCCGTACGTTTCCCTTCAGTAAGTATTCTTCAAATATTCCTTTAAAATTGTATTTGGCATCCATCAGTCTTTTAGCATAATTTTGAATTTTGGACTTCGTATACTGTTTAAAAAAGGAGAACAATGCCCGTGGAGCTTTATCAAAACCGAAAAACATATCCGCATAAAAATCCGGCAATTCATTGCAGTCGCCTATTTTAATAATTTTCTCAACAAGCTGCTGTTGATCTTCATTGTTTATCCGAATTCTGTTCAACAGCGAATACGAATCTTCAAATGTGCTGAATAATGATTCAAGTTCCTTTTTATCATTCTGATTCAATATGTTTCTTTCTTCTTCTGCCAGGGCAACTAATATTTCATTTGTGTTTTTATTCTGTATACTTTGATGATACAGTAATCTTAATTCGTTTTGCTTTTTCATCTTAAGAAATATCTTGAATAAAAACGCAGTCTTCACTTTCTCATCAAATACAAGATTTGCATATTTCATGGCATCTTCATATTTGCTTCGAGCAAATATCTCATTTATAATGAATGACAATGCAGCATCTTTACTGGAATTACTCATAAACAGCATTTCTATGGAACGGTCAGAGGAAATATCCAATAAATTGTATTTCTCTGCTAAATCCACATAAACCGCATATGCCTCAAAAGCTTCCGGATTCCGGCCCAGCTTTTGAAAGGATTCTGCCATCATATAATGAAGATCGATATAATCCGGTTCAGTCTCCAGTCCTTCTTTACAAACCGTTATCAGCTCTTCATATTCGGAATTTTTCATGCAGATCAGTGCATACTCTCCAAAGATGTACCGCTTGTTCTTTTTATCATTTGATATCAGATGATATGCAATGCGTATTTCATCCAGCGCTTCCCGATGGTCCCCATGGGCATCATAGCTTTTTGCCATTTGATATCTGTAATAGATGCTGTTCGGGTTCTTTTTCAATTCTTCCCCCAGAATCATCCCTGTGCGTTTGAATTTTCTTTCCTGCAGCTCCTTATCATTGGATAAATACCCATAATGATCAATAAAGACATCGGTAACAAGAAAAGGCGGCTTACATTTCGGCTGGTTGTGAACCGCTCCGTCATATCTGAATTCACCGTCATTGAGAAATACCCTCTCTTGAGGGAGTATTGTGTAATCCTGGGTCACACCGATAAAATTTTTAATTTTAACAATAAAAGTATGATAAGACTGCAACCTGTCATCTGAAATCAATTCGTACAATTCCTGCGAATTCAGCATTACTTCGTCCGCATCCAGTATGAGGATCCGGTCGCCTTTTGCATAGGAAATCGTGATGTTTCGCATTTCGGAAAAATGATTGTTCCATGGGTGAAAATACACTTTCTCCGTGTATTGGGCGGCAATCACCGCAGATTGATCCGTCGAGCCGGTATCTACTATGACCAGTTCGACATCCTGCTTTGCGATTAATGGTTTCAAAGCATCAAGACAACGCTTCAGGTTTTTCTCCTCATTTTTTATCATCATGCAAATGCTTAATTTTATTCCGTCACCCATTCTCAACATCCTTTATTCTTTTGATAAAATACCGCTCCAATATACAAGAAGTGGTTTCAATTCGTATAACAGCGTATCGGCAAACAGAAAGAAATCCTTTCTTTCCATCGTTTCGGCCAGTAAAGACAATTTCTCCTGTAATTCCGTTATATCAATATTGTCAAAAAACCGGTCAATTTCAGAAATTCCTTCGGTTAAGGCGCCAAGATCATCAAACAGGTTTAATATTCTATCTTCATCAGTTGCGTTCCCTGCTTGCTCCCTATTATAGATATCGTCAATTCTTCCTGTCAAATTAATTAAAAGCTCTTTTATCGTACCTACTAATTCCTTAATTATCTCATCCAATCTTTTTCACCTTCTTTTGCTACATTTTAGCATATCCATATACAACAAAAGAGACTCTGAAAAGCCAGAGTCTCTTTCAGAAAACTAATGATTACCTTAAGAGAGACAATACGTTTTGCGGCTGCTGATTTGCCTGAGCCAGCATTGCAGTACCGGCCTGAACAAGGATATTGTTCTTCGTGAAGTTGGACATTTCCTGTGCCATATCGGTGTCTCTGATACGTGATTCTGCTGCCTGTAAGTTCTCAGCCGTGGTTTTCAGGTTCCTTACCGTTGACTCAAGTCTGTTCTGTAATGAACCGTAAATAGCTCTTGCGCTGTTTACACTTGTGATTGCCGTTTCAATGGTGGATACGGTAGCAACACTTGAAATGTTCATGACTCCGGTGGTAGTGGTTGCACCTATCTTCAGCGTAATACTTTCTCTGTCCGAAATGACAATCGTTGCTGCAGTAGTAAGAACCGTCTTGCCGTTGAACTTGGTGTTTTTGAAAATATTGTTGATTTCTGAACTAAGCTGAGATGCTTCAGCACGGATGTTTTTTGTATCGTTCGTATCATAGGTTCCGTTTGCACTTTGAACTGCCAGTTCTTTCAATCTTCCCAACATGTTGCTGACTTCATCAAGGGCACCTTCAGCGGTCTGTATGTAGGATACGCCATCCTGTGCATTTCTTGCGGCCTGGGTAAGACCTCTGATCTGGCCTCTCATTTTTTCTGAGATGGATAAACCGGCTGCATCATCTGCTGCACGGTTGATTCTTTTACCGGATGAGAGCTTTTCCATGGATTTTGCGGCAGCTGCGTTGGTATTGTATAGCTGGTTTCTGGTGTTCATTGCAGGAATGTTGTTGTTAATAATCATAAAATTCATCCTCCTTGAATTTGTAACCGGGAATCCTTTCCCGATTGTTTGCCGGATAGGCCGGCTCCTGTAATTGGAGAAACACCTCCGCGTCCATTTATGCGCGCCTGAATATTCGTGGAATTGTTTCTCTTGTTATATATATCGGAGATGTGACAGAAAACTTTAGCATTTTCCAAAATAATTTTTATTTTTTCAGAACATTGCTCAGATCAAGATTCATATTGACTTCCGAAGCCTTTTTATTCTCATCGGCAATCTGAAGGAACACTTCTTTGCGGTGGATGGAAATGTCCCTCGGCGCATTGATCCCTATTCTGACCTGATCGCCCTGCACCTCAAGGATAGTGATTTCAATATTCTCATTTATGATGATGGATTGATCCTTTTTTCTCGTCAACACTAGCATCCGACGATTCCTCCCGTCCCTGAAGTTCTTCCAGTATATAGTGTCTCACACCGTACCTGTCTGTGTCAAGGATAAGCTGCTTTCCCCTGTTGTTTGCCGTATTGATGATCAGGGGGGCCTGCAGATTCATCGTCATTTTACTAATGTCTTCAGGAACAACTACGATGCTGTACACTGCAACATCCTTCGCTTCCTTTATTTCAAGATTCTTGAGCGTCTCATCATCCAGATTAATCTCATAATTCTTTCTAATGATAAACGGATCTATAATGACAAAAGCAAGCTCAGTATCCTCTATGCCTTGGAGCCATTTGAACGGAGATTCCTTCTCTTCATTTTCTATAATCGTATATTTTTTCACCTTTTCAAAGCCCGGAAGTCCATTGATAAAATTAATGATGTTATTGTCCTTGACGTCAATATCTCCGAAATGTTTTGTATTTAACAGCATTTTAGAATCCTCCGCTTAAGTAATCAGGCAGTTATATCAAAGCCTGTCTTCTCATTCCTTATATTGATAGAAGCATATTGTGCCATACTGATGTTTACTCTTGCCGGTGTATAATTAATGTTGATGCTGCCTGGTGTAAAGGACCCCTGTATTCCGTTATTCGCATCCTCATTTGAATTGGATCGAATCTGCACTCCGCCTGTCACGGTAATCTTCGGTCTTGCCTTGGGCATAAGATCGATTCCGAATTCCTTCTCAGGGAATGCATCACGTTCCACAATGCCGGGTAATGGGCTGGAAGGGTTTTCTATGGCTGCCATGCTGTCCCCGTCCTGAGCAACCTTGCCGGCATAACTCAACGCTTGCTGCATTGCACTTTGGGCCAACTCTATTGAACGATCAAGGTCATTCATGAGTCCTGAAGTGGCAAAGCATTCATACTGGTCGATTTCAACACGCGGCAACTCCGTATGGATATCCACTTTGGCTTCCTTGTGGGTCAGTTCCAAATTTGCCCTGCGTGTTTGAATCGACAGATCCGATGGAGTGGTTTGTATATTTAGTTTTGCATAGGTCTGATTAATTACCAGACTCATAATATCACCATCCATGGTGCCTTTCTCAAATCCATTTGCCTATCGTGTTTTATGATATCATCTCAGGAAATCCACCAGCGAAGGCGTGATGATTCTTGCTCCGCCCGCCAGTGAAGCCCTGTATACGTTCTCCTCATTCTTCAGATTCATAATGGTGTCCGTCATGTCGACATTCTCATTTTCACTCATCAGCTTCGTAAAATTCAAACTGTCATTCTGCATCCTGTTCGATGTGAGTTCAAGTCTGTTAACACGCGCGCCTACATCCGCCCTGACACGCAATATCGAATCCATGTTATTGGTAAAATCGGCGATTTTATTATTGATTCCCGTATAATCTGCGGAATTCAAGGCTGTAATCAATTCATCCATGTCCTGAATGAATTTCCCTGCCGTTCCTACATTGGCGGCGTTGATGCTGGCTCCGTTGTTGAACAGGTCTCCGCCGGTGATATTGATGTTAATGTCATCTGCAATACCTATCTCATAATTGATTTTCTCATTGTTATTTTCAGCAATCGCAAAGGTGCCGTCATCGTTCAGAAGCTTTTTATCTGTCTGATATCCGGAAAAAATGTACCGGCCTGCATAAGTGGAATTCCCCAGATTTATCAGCTGTGTCCGCAGCTGCTGGACCTCCTGCGAGGTAGCCTGCAAATCTTCGGGACTTTCAATGCCGTCACTGGAAGTTACAAGCTCCTTGACCCTCTGAAAGATATCCCCCATATCGCTTAGTGCCGAATCCGTTATATCAAGCCAGGATTGGGCGTCCTTCAGATTCTTTGAATATTGATCTATTTCTGCAACATCCGTGCGCAGCTTGAGTGCCCTCGCCGCTACAACCGGATCATCGGACGGCACCTGTATCTTTTTGCCTGTCGCAAGCTGACTCTGATATTTATCCATTCTTGTCAGGTTATTTCCTATATAGTTGACCATATTGTTGATCAGCATGTTATTTGTAATTCTCATAGCCTATCCTCCTACACGAACAGTTTGTTTATCAGTGTGTCATAAATCTGGCCCATGGTCTGTATCATCTTAGCCGAGGCATTGTATGCCTGCTGGAACTTGACAAGGTTTGTCATTTCTTCGTCCATCGAAACTCCGGAATCCGAGAGTCTCCGATTCGTTATCTGGTTTACTATGACCTTCTGGTTGCTCTCGTAATTTTCCGCTTGCTGGGCATCGATCCCCAGCGTGGCAACAAGGGATTTCATATAATCCTCGGGTGCACCCTCAGAAAACATGTCCGCATTTTGCCTTAATCCAAGCAGATTGTTCAATACGTTAATGTTTCCCGCCTGTCCTGCTGTATCCGAAGTAGAGATCAGATTAAAATCATTCATGATATCGGAACTCACTGCAAAGTTTTTTGCGGTCACATTCTTATAACAATTATAGATGTCCTCAGAAGTCGCTGCCCCATTCAGAAACTGCGAATCAGATTCCGGTTGGTTGCCCGTTCCCTTCATCGTAAAGAAACGGACCCCCGGTAAAGTTGTATTGTACCCATGGCCAAAGGCATGGCCGGTTCCATTTGCATCGGTGGTATCAAAGCTCTTATTCCCGTTTGTGTCTATATATCCCTCGTTAAATGCCCTGGCAAAGGTCTGTACAAACTCGTTCAGTTTCTTCTGGTAATAGGGGATCCCCTTGTAATCCGGTGAAGCGATACCATTCGTTCCCGCTTCGCCCTCGTTGCCGTCCCGGACATCCAGATAGCCCCTGAGTTCTCCTCCTTTTATATTGAGTGAGTTCCCATCGGCCCACTTGACATCGTACAGGTTTCCGACATCTTCATCGTTTACCTTATGAGCAGCATCCCTTTGAACTATGGCCAGTTTGCTTATGTTGTAGTGATCCACAAGTGCCTTTCCGCTGATGGTAATGACAAAATGCTTATCGTCCCTCCCGTCAGGGAGTTTTCCGTATACTACTTCATTTGCATCTATGTTTACGATCTTTGAAAGCTTATCCACCAATAACGTTCTGGAGTCCCTGAGATCATTGGCCGTGTTGCCGTCCAGCTCCGATACGTAGATCTGCCTGTTCAGCTGTTGTATCTGTGTGGCGTAGGAGTTTACCTCTTCCACTTTTGTCTGTATTCTGTAGTTGACATCCTTCTGAAGATCTTCAAAATGCGCTGCCGTGCTGTTAAAATACTTCGCCAGCGTAACACCCCTTTGCTGCACAAGTGCTCTAACTGCTGCACTACTCGGGTCTTTGCCCAATTCCTGCAGTGAACTGTAAAAGTCATTCATTATGGTAGTGAAGCCACTATCGGAGGGCTCATTAAAGGTCGCTTCAATATCAGAAAGCACTTCCTGTTTGGCACCCCACTCCCCTAATGTGATATTCTCGCTCCAATATTTGAAATCCAGATACTCGTCCCTGACTCTTTTTACTCCTGTAACATCAGAACCTGTACCCATCATACCTGTTCCATCATATAATGCCATTGGTTTGGCTGCAACCTGAATGGACTGCTGCCTGGAGTAACCAGGGGTATTGATGTTGTTCAGATTGTGGTTGACAGTATCCAAACTGCGCTGCGCTGTAAAAAGTCCCCGCACTGCTACATTCAATCCGAAAAAGGATTCACTCATTTTTTATCACCTTCCTACCAGTCCCAGCTTGTTTACAATGGTTTCCATCATGCTGTCTATTACGTTAAGTGCTCTGGAAGCAGCATCATAGGCAAATTTATATTTCATCATATTTGTCATTTCCTCATCCATGGAAACGCCTGTTATGGATGTCCTATAGGCATCAGCCGACTGTACGAGCTTGTTCTGGCTGTCAGCGATCCTCACGGCATCAGCGCCTGTATTACCCATGTGCAGAATGATCGCCTGATAATAATCATCAACGCTTAATGTCCCTGTAGTATCATCAATCATCGACTTATTCCTCAAGTTCGCTATTTCCAATGCATTGGCGTTATCGCCATCCTGGCCTGCTTTCGAAGCCGCAATATTGCTCAGATCCGATAAATTGGCGTTCAGCTTGATATTGCCCATTTCCATCGGCCGGCCGGAATTGATTGATACAAAGAAATCATCTCCTGGAGTCGGCGGGTCCTTCATCGTCATTCCGTTTTTATGAATATAGTTGATCTCCCGAAGCATTACGTTTATCATTGCGTTTAGTCGCTGCCTCATATCAGATACTATATTTAAAGAATCTGATATGATGGATGAATTATCACTGACATCTTTATTGGTATCGGCAGCCATACTTTGTGCAAGTGCCGTTGAGGTCGCCGTGTTTGTAAAATCCGTCAGGCTGTAGGTGCTCCCGTCCAGTGCGCTGGTCAGTGTATTCCATGCGGCTGGCGTGTCAGTTATCACCGAAGCATCCATACCTTTATTGGCCAGTTCATTCTGCAGTGTTGTCAGATTAGCAGGCGTAAGGGTTCCATTGGTCAGCAGGACTGCATATTTGTTGGCATCCACCCTTAGTGCAGGTGACGTGTTGACCTCAGTGGCCATATCATTAACTGATGCAACAGTCCGCATTGTCACATTGCAATCTATTCCCATTTTCGAGAGTTCATCACGGTATGTATTCATTCTGGCAGTAGCATCAGTTGCAGTCATGGTAGATGTGTCCACATAAAACACAACATCCGCCTTGGTGTTCGGTGTACCGTTCTCATAGCTGCCAATGGCTCCCGAGACTTCACCCCTGGACTCCATGAGGCCTTTTATGATTCCGCTCTTGAGATCCACTTCCGTATTGGTTCCAGCCAATTTGGCCACATAAAAGTTATCTCCGACATTTTTCTCCCCGGCATATAGTTCTGTACTCTTCCCTTTCTGAACGACAAAATATCCCCCCAGTGTTACATCCACCTGTCCATCCTGCATTTCATTGGTATCTACCTTAACCAGCTTGGAAAGCCTGTCCAGCAGATTATTTCGCTGGTCACGGTAGTCATTGGCGGAGTCGCCGGATACCTCCGTCTTTAGAATCGTAACGTTAAGATTTGCAATCTGTTTTGTAATATCATTCACTTCATCTATTCGCACCTGGATTTCAGAATTCAAATCGTTTTGGAGCCTGTCAAGCTGATCGCCCATGTGATTGATCTGCGCTACAAGCGCTTCGCTGCGCTGCCTGACAAGTGCCCTGACCGTGAGGCTGTCAGGCTCCTTTGAGAGCTCTTGCCAGGAATCCCAGAATTGGTTCAACACATTCTGAAGACCTGATTCCATTGGTTCAGCCGTGATTGCCTGTACATCCTGGATGGTTTTTTGCCTGGAATCCCAGTATCCAAGTGTTGTACTCTCCTGCCTGTAAATATTGTCAAGGAAGGAGTGCCTGATCTGCCGGATTTCCTGTATATCAGCACCAAGTCCCTGCTGAATGATACCTGTCCTTGTATAATAGGTCTCCACAGGACCATTTTTGATCATGGCCTGCTGCCTTACATAGCCTGGTGTATTCACATTTGCGATATTATGTCCGGTTACATAAAGTCCTCGTTCGTTGACGATAAGTCCCGACCGGGCAATTTCGTAACTGGCAAAACCAACGCCCATATGTCCTCCTATAGCTTCATATCGAAGAAATTCCTCTTCTTGGAATCGTTTGACTGGCCGGAGTACCCATAATTATTACCGGTAGCTCCGACGTTGGTCATAATATTGATGGAAAAATCTATATAGTCCAGAGAATTTCTAATCAACTTCGAATTTAAAACATTGGCCTCTCCAAGATCTTTTACAAGAGTAGGAAGCTTATTGTGGCAAGCTCTCAGTTTCTCTGCCTGCTCCTTGGGAAATAACTTTTCAAGCCCTGCCAATGTTACATCGGAAGCTTTCATTTTAAGCTCTACAGCAATTGTATCCACCAACTTTTCGCGATCCTCCTCCAGTTTACCCAACTGAAGGATCATTGACTGTTCAAGCTTGGTAATGCCCTCAAGCTCAGTTACCTTTCCCTTGACAATTACATCCGTTTTATTTTTGGAAAGCTTCAAGATGCCTTCATACATGGCAGTCTCTTTATTCAATACATCAATAAGTCCTTCTATTAGTACGGTATCCAAAGCTTCACCACCCTCACAGGTATTGTTGAAAAATAACTTCCGCTAAATTCTACGGGAAACTGCACTAACCGCTCCATTCCCCGTAGAATAAGCGGAAATAATTTTTCATCCAAACCTTGTCTGGAAAAAAAGGAGAGTTGCGTCAACTCCCCCAAGGTTGCTATGCTTTCTTGTCAAATACGGCATTTATTACTTTGTCCGCAACATCCTTGCCAGTCACATTGTAGCTGCCTGTTTCAAATTTCCCTGAAAGCTCATCCACCTTGCTCTGACGTATATCCGGTACATCCTTCAATGCCTTGTATACTGTCTGAAAGTCTTTTGCCTCATTTGAGATTGACAAAACGTCTTTTTTAGATGCTGTTGCCTCCGTTTTACCAACTCTCACTGTACTCTTTTGTGTCCCGTAAATTCCGGATACTTTGGAGAAATCACCTGGTATTCTCATATAAACCACTCATCCTCTACAGATAATGCAAACACTCCTTGCACTTATCTTTCGTACACTTCCATTCACATGTTCAATTATATTATCGGTATAACCTCCATTTTTATTAACCAATAAAAATACATATTAAATATTTATTAATAATTTTCTCCCGGACCTTACTTGCCTTCATCCTTATTCAGGTACCGCATGCCAATCGCTTTCCTGGATGCTTCGGAAATGCTGTCAATTTCGCTCTTCATCTGGCCTGCCACCGATTTGAACCCGGCTGCAAGATTCCTCTCGCAATCATCACAGAATCTGCCGCTTTTTATCGATTTGCCACAGTTCTCACATTCCAGAATCATATTTCCATCTTCACCGGTAATCTCAAGTCTGCCATCCTTGAGGAATCTTTTTATTTTCTCCACACTGATGTCAAGCTCGGTTGATACCTGTGTGATGCTCGCCCCAGGATTCCTGTACAGGTAATCCTTAATGGTTTTGAAATCGTCTTCCTCGGATTGTTTACATACCGGACAAATCGGTGAACCAATGTAATTGAATATCTTGCCGCATTTTCTGCAATTCCTGACCTCTGGCATATGAACCCCTCCCTGTTAATATTTTCTCCCGGTGGCGACCACCGCGGCAGTCACTTTGGTCGCACCTGCCTGTTTAAGCATCCTTCCGCATTCTTCCAATGTCGATCCTGTTGTCAGTATATCGTCAACCAGTAGTATGGATTTCCCTTCGACCTTTTCCGGCATATGAACCAGAAAAGCTCCCTTAATGTTCTCCTGCCTGTTCTGCCTGTTCAAAAGGCTTTGTGAATTCGTGTACTTCTGGCGTTTCAGAAGACTTGAACCTTCCGGCAGCTGTAGTTCCCATGCAAGAGCTCTAGATAGCAAGTAAGCCTGATTATACCCCCTTGCGAATTCTTTCTGTCTGTGCAATGGAATGCTTATCACCATGTCAACCTGTTTTACATCCATTATTTTTTTCAGCTTGTAGGCAAGCAATCTTGCAAATGTCCTGTAATAACTCGGTTTATTGTAGAACTTAAACCTGATCAGTGAATCTTTTACCATGCCTGCGTATTGGAATACACTTACCACTCCGTCACACTGGCTATCCGTTTCATGCTCCAACACAGGCAGCAACATTTCCCCGGAAAATGGCAGCTTTGCATAGCAGGCACTGCATATATGAAGCGCGATATCATTTCCAAGCGGTTTTTTACAGAAAATGCATTTCGGCGGGTATATTATGTTGGCAATTTTCTCAAACAGCCCCACCAACCATCAGCTCCTTTATCCGGCAAACTGCAGGCACATATTATATACATATATATAATTGAGAGTATTTTTCCTTATGTTCTGTTCCCTTTAGTAATATAGCCTCATTGCTCCAAAAGTTCATATTCAAATATTTGTACTTTTTGTTGGGATGAACTTTTATTCTGCATCGTCTAGTCGTTCATTCTGCCTGTTCCTTGTAGCTATGGCTTATGAAAGAATGAACTTAATTCTTTGATGACTGAAAAAAATCTTATGCACTCTCAGAAAAAATTAAAGTACCACACTATATATCGTGCAATTCTAACTTCTATATAATAACTATATTTTACCTTTACACTACGCTAATGTCAAAGATAGCGACTGTTATGTGGCAAAGTAATAATCTGTGAAATAGGATGACAGCATGGTTATTTATTGGAGAATTTAGCATTATTAGTCATTTTTATATTTATATATAGAATTTGAGATGATTTTGCAGGCTACAAAGTGATTGAGCATATCGTTCTGGAGAATGAAGACAGGACAGCAGTCAATACATTGGAAAACCCCATGAATGTCGTACCGCACAAGGGTGGAAAGACAACCATTGAGGACGGAACAGCCAAATCGGTTCTGAATAAACTTTCCTGGAATGTAATCCGTTTTAATAAGAAATAAAGTATAAGCACCCAGAAACAGTTAATAGTCTTCGAACAATAACAAAAAGTACCATTCCTGAAGGATAGTACTTTTTGTTATTATCTGTTACACAAGCTTTGCATCAATTATGATGACAAGCTATCGGTATAGGGCTTTAAGTCATATAGCTGCCCGGAGCCCATACCTCCAAACCCGTCACGATTCATTCCATCCTGCTTCGATACGTTACCGGCAGTCTGATTTCCCGTATCGCTTAAGGAATTATCTATAGCCTGATTTCCCGTGCCGCCGGAAGCATCGTTCACAGTGCTCTTGTCAAATGAGGCGTCTGTGCTGCTGCCGCCGTACTCACTCGCCGAGACGGCTGTTCCGTTCTGTGCCACCCAGTTCATGATTTCGGTCAGAGAGCTTTCACTTCCGCTGCCGCCCCCGTTGCCGCCGCCTTTGTTTCCGCCTGTCATTACATATCTTACTTCACCCTTTACAACCAGTTCTTTAAACTGGTCAAGCGTGATAGAATTATCACTTCCTAAAAATCCTCCTATTGCCATAACGGACTCACCGGTTTTAATGATGATATCTGCGGCATCGTTAGCCGAGGAAACAACAAGCAGATACTTTTGCGAAGAAGTTTTATTCGCCAGAAGGTAGTTCGTCAGGCTTGAATTGGAGCTGCCGGATTGGTTCCCTCCCATCTGCTGCTGCCCCTGTGCTCCGGATAGCAGTTCCAGCCCTGCCGCCGGAAATGAACTTCCTACGCCTGTGAACAATGCGGCTGCCGAACCTGTAAGCGGAGTGACCAGCATTCCCGTCAAAGCCAGCCCTGCCATGATTTTTCTGAAGCGTATGGCACCTTTACCCGGATAATTTACTCCTTTCCTGATCAAATTCATTATTGCAAGAACGATTGAAGACCCGAAACAAAGGATGACAAGTACCGCCATCAACACTTTAACAATATTGGAGGTTGTCATAAAGTAATAGAGCATCAATAACTGCATCGCGCCATTTACCAGTAAGGATACCGGCAGGAACCATGATTTCCACCCGCCTTCCTTATACAGCTTCCACATTGAAACTGTTCCGATACCGGCCAGTGCTGCAACCGGCGGTGCAAGCATGGTCAAATAGTAAGAGTGGAAGGTTCCTGTATTATAGCTGAAATAGACAAACACGGGCAGGAACCACATGAACCACAAAGCCAGGGATTGCTTTCTTTTGCTGTCCAGCTTGAAGTTCAATTTCTCCTTGATTGCGGCAGCGATAAAACCAAATAACGCAAGGAGGATAAACCATACTATCTGATCGGACAAGATGTTTTTGGAAAATAATCTTGTTATGCCGGATTTGACCTGAGCGCCGAAAGAGCCCTGCAATCCGGAAGCTCCTCCGCCCGGACCGCCCTGCATATTTCCGCCCTGACCGTCCCGCATTCCGCCGTCCGGACCGCCTTGCATATTTCCGTCCGGACCGCCCTGCATTCCGCCGTCCGGACCGCCTTGCATATTTCCGTCCGGACCGCCCTGCATATTTCCGCCGGCACTTTGACCATCCGCACCGGATGAAGAGCTTTCCACGGAACTCTGATCAGACCCCTTTTGTGTTGCCCCTGAAGTTGAATCCGTATTCGTATCCTTATTAGTAGAACTGCCGTCCTGTTGCGGAGCTTGCCGGTTTCCTCCGTCATTTCCCCAATCCATTCCTCCGTCAATTCCTCCGGGCATTCCTCCTCCCATTCCTCCGCCCTTACCCTGAGTACTGCTTAAGCTAAGCCTTTCCGCTCCGTTATGGCCCAATATCAGTTCCATAACGGTATTATTGGTACTGCTGTCCACATAGGGCCTGCCGCTTGCAGGTACCACGTCCACAATCAGCGCCCAGGAAAGGGATACGGTCACCAGTACGAGAGTAGCTGCAATGAGGTGAACGATTCTCTTTTTGAATGGAACGGCTGTTGCGAAAAGATAGGTGACATATAAAGCCGGAAGCACCATATATGCCTGAAGCATTTTTATATTAAAGCCTAATCCGACCAGGATCATGCTTAGCACAAGATATCTGAATTTCCCTTTTTCCGCTGCGGCCGACAGAGCCCGGCAGGCCAACAGCAATGCAAGAACAAGAACGTTGTCCACGGTATTGTTTCTGCTTGCAGCTACAAAAACAGGGGTTACCGCCAGAAACAGTGCTGACAGGAGCCCTGCCGCTTTTCCAAAGGATCTCTTCACTATTTTGTATATCACTACTACTGAAATCACTCCCGCCAATGCCTGCGGCAGAATGATGCTCCAACCACTGAAACCGGCAATTTTCGCCGAAATCGCCTGCAGCCAGTAGCCCAGCGGCGGCTTGTCGATCGTTACAAAGCCCGATGGGTCAAAGGACACGAAGAAAAAGTTTTTCAGGCTCATGGTCATACTTTTTACAGCCGCCGCGTAATACGCATTACCGGTTCCTTCTATCCCCAAATTGCCAAGATTCAATATTGCTGATAGGATTGTAATCAAAATAAGCGCTATATTCTCTTTTACAAGTTTTAGTCTTTTCATAGTAACTCCTCTTCCAGATATCTTCACAATATATCTCAAGATCATGCAGTGACGGATTTCCGTGGTGAGAACACCCATAATTTGTATGACAGAAAGTTAATGATTTGGGAAATCAATATCACCAGTATCTTTGATAAAAAAACATTCACATTTACATAACGGACCAATAGATCCATACCTATTACTGATGCCGAAAGCGAAATCACATTGATGACTACGAATTGAACAAATTCATATGCCGTCTTTTTTTCTGTCCTCTTTTCCGGCTTACTTTCTGTCCTCTTTTCCAGCTTTTTTCCTATCTTTTTATCGGGCTTGTTGTTATCCCCGAACGTCCATTTTTTGTTAAAGACAAAGCTGTTGAGTATTCCTGCGCTGTAACCCAATATCTGGCTGGGGATGTAGCCCAATCCCAATACCGAAAAAAGCATTGTAAACGCCAGAAAGTCGATGATGGTATTTGAAACGCCTACAATTGAAAAGCGGATCATATGCTTGATTCTGCCATGAAAAATACAATTAAATACCTTGACTGCCAAACTCATAATATCCACGCCTCCATGCATCAGTTAACATTGGATTTGATTTCGCTGCTTTTGTAATTGATCCGGCTTTCAATAATAAATAAGGGCCTGCCTTTGCTTTCATCGAAGATTCTTCCGGTATATTGCCCCATAATCCCGATAAAACAGAATACAAGGCCGAACATGATGAGGTTGATGGATAAAAGCAATCCCAGATCCAATAATTTTAAGTTGCCGGCTATATTTCCGATAAAAATTGCCAGAAACGAAATAACTCCTGCAGCCAATGTGATGCCCCCCAAATAGGAAGCAATCACAAGAGGTTTATACGAAAGGGAGGTTACACCGTCGAAGGCCAGTTTCATCATCTTTTTCAGAGGATATTTGGTATTACCGGCGAATCTTTCCTGCCTGGCATACTCCACATAAGTCTGCTTGAAGCCAACCCAGCTCACAAGCCCGCGTACATATCTGTTTTTTTCAGGCAGCGACATTAAGGCATCGCAGACCTTCCTGTCAATAAGCCTGAAATCTCCGGTATCTACAGGGATCTCAATGCTGGTCATGCTTTTCAAGAGCCTGTAATACACTCCCGCAGTGAACTTTTTAAAGAACGTTTCTCCTTCTCGTACGGTTCTTTTCCCATATACGACCTCATAACCTTCTTTCCATTTTCGTATCATGTCCGGAATAATTTCCGGGGGATCCTGAAGATCCGCATCAATTATAATTACCGCGTCGCCGAGGGAGCTGTCCATTCCGGCCGTAATTGCCGCCTGATGCCCGAAGTTCCGCGAGAAGTTTACCAATCTGATGTTCCTGTCTTTTTTACAGATGGATTCAACAATCGCCCTTGTTTTATCTCTGCTTCCATCATTTACAAATATGATTTCATAGCGCTCTCTGATGGAATCCATTATGGTTTTCAGCCTTTTGTAGCTTTCCTCAATGACAAGTTCTTCATTATACAAGGGGACTATTACTGAATAACTCGTTCCATTCATCATTTATCACTCCAAACTTTTTTCTTTGATATTTTGAATTATAAAGTCCAAATGTCATATCAGTATCAAGGAAATATGTGAAGTTTGTGTGATTTACCTGACTTTGAAGATTACAAGACGGGAGGCTGGATGAAATTCCTTTTACATGAAAGAAGCCTGCATTTCAGCAGGCTGTTCATATAATATATCGATTAATCTACACGGGGTATTTGATGATAAAACTGACTCCTTTGTCTTTATTGACCGCTTTTATTTCTCCATTATGGAAATCAATAATTTTTTTTGAGATCGCCAGGCCCAGTCCAAAATTCCCGGTCTTGTCCTTGTAATGATTGTCAAAGATATGCTCCAGATTCTTTACATCAATATTGGGACCGTCATTATATATTTCCAGTACTGCATGGGAATGCTCTTCCTTTAAAGTGACACGGATATTATTCTCAACGTATCTTAAGGCATTATCCAGTATGTTTTCAATAACAACCTGTATTTTATCCTGATTGCCGTTAATGATAACCCTATCAGCATCCAGATTCCACTCGATTTTACTGTTAACCGCTTCGAACCTGTTTATAATATGCAGCAGCAAGTCACGGAGATTTATTTTTTCATAGTCGGTTTGATTCACCATAACGTAATCAAGAGTATTCAAATACAGCATCTGTTTGATTTTCTTTTCAAGGCTTAAGGCTTCGTCCCGTATTATTTCCGCAGTGTTTTCAACGGAACCTACATATACGCCGTCCATGATTGCCGCGGCATGGCTCATAATGACCATAACCGGCGTCTTCAAGTCATGGGATATGCTCTGCAAAAACATTTTTTCCTCTTCATCGGCAAGCTTCAATTCCTTCTGCATGCGGTTCATGGAGGCCGCAAGCCTCCCGATTTCATCCTGTCCTTTGATGAGAATCGGTTCTTTCCAATCCTTCTGGGCGATTCTGACCGTATAATCCTCAAGCTCTTTAAGCGGTTTTGCAATACGGCCCGCTACGATCTTGGCAGTTATAAAGCCTATAAAGATAAAGATGACTCCCACGCCCAGAACAATATATAACAGCCGATTATCTTCCATATCCGGTATATACGATATCAGATAGGATTCCTTCGAAGTACCGTTATCGATAGCGCTTATGATGAAAATAAATTCCATGTTATTGAAGGACTCCCTGAATTCCTTTTCATACATGTCATTTCCATTAATGTAACCCGCCATCCACGATTCTGCTTCTTTCACATCATAATCCCCGGGATGGGCAGATTCCTGCAAAAGACCCCCGAGCAGCCAGCCGTTGGAAAAATTTTTCAGAGGCTCTGCAGGAGAATTTCTTGGGGGTTTCGGTTGAGAACCGGGTCTTTTAGCAATATCTCTTATCTGCTTTGTACCACCATCTATTGTAACGAAAAATTGGCTGCTGCCCTGTAGATTTTTAAGTCCGTTGAACATATCCGCCTGATTGAAGTCGCTGCTATTCAGCAAGATATCATGAGCAACCTTCAAATCCTGCATTCTGGCGTTTTCATTTATGCTTCTGTAAGCAAACAGATACAAAAACGAAATACTGCAGATGATTATCAGAATAATCGCGGTGAAAGTAGTCCATATTCTCATTGTCAGAGATTTAAACTTTATTATCCTCATGGCTTAAGCACCAATTTGTACCCATATCCATATACCGTTTCAAC